>NZ_PPCY01000006.1:2500-141192 GCF_002959795.1 Veillonella sp. S13054-11 | reverse complement strand
ACTATTCGCAAGAAGGCCTTTCGTCCCGATTAACAGAGCTTTACAACCCGAAGGCCGTCATCACTCACGCGGCGTTGCTCCGTCAGACTTTCGTCCATTGCGGAAGATTCCCCACTGCTGCCTCCCGTAGGAGTCTGGGCCGTGTCTCAGTCCCAATGTGGCCGTTCATCCTCTCAGACCGGCTACTGATCATCGCCTTGGTGGGCCGTTACCCCTCCAACTAGCTAATCAGACGCAATCCCCTCCTTCAGTGATAGCTTACATGTAGAGGCCACCTTTCATCTATCCTCGATGCCGAGGTTAGATCGTATGCGGTATTAGCAGTCGTTTCCAACTGTTGTCCCCCTCTGAAGGGCAGGTTGATTACGCGTTACTCACCCGTTCGCCACTAAGATTGATAGAAGCAAGCTTCCATCGCTCTTCGTTCGACTTGCATGTGTTAAGCACGCCGCCAGCGTTCGTCCTGAGCCAGGATCAAACTCTCCAAGATATCTTGAAGCTATTTGAATAGCTCATTCGTTTTGTTGTCGCTACATTGAAGTAGCTTTGAATTATGGTTGGTTTTGACTATGTCAAAACCCGCACTCTGGCATATGTTCAATCGTTATGATTGATTACCTATCATTGTTCAGTTTTCAAAGATCTGTACCAGTCTACACACTCTTTCTTCGAAGTGTTTCATCAACTGGCGACTTGATTATTCTATCAAGTCCAGCTCATTCCGTCAAGTGCTTTTTTTTAACTTCTAAGAAGTTTTTCATACTTATTATTTGAGCTGTGTCCTAATGACTTGTATAAGTATAGCATAAATATAATAAACGTCAATATATAAAATTGTTACCCCAAAAATTTCATCTTGCTTTCATTATTTTTATTGCATCCTATACATAATATCTCATTAGAAGCCATTTTAACTTGTTAAATATTTATTTACCCAATTTTACCTTAAACAACTATAGTTCTAAAGGAGTATATCTTTTTACCCATATATGATACAAAATAAGTGCTATCACCATAACCAATGCAGTGAACATATATAAATATTGATAGCCCCACGCACTAGCTAATAATGCAAGTATAACTGATCCAGCACCAACACTTATATCTAATGCTAAAAAATATGTTGCTGTTGATACACCCGCACGCTCAATAGGAGCTGATTGTATAGCCAGCGCTTGGAATGCAGGTTGTGCTGCACCATAGCCTAACCCCAACAACGGAGCGGTGAATAGAATAGCTAATGGGGTTATAGCTAATCCCAATACAAATAAGCCTAGTATAAATAATCCTAATCCTGTATAGATAATAATTTTTGAACCATATCGAGCATATATTTTTCCTACTATAGGTCGACTAATAATAATCATCAACGCAAAAATAGCAAAGAAAGCACTACCCCATATTCCTGCCCCCATGCTATTAAGTTCTATGGGTATAAAAACTAAAACACCAGAATAAGTAAAACCAATAAATAAGCCCATTAAAGCCCAAGGTAAACTTTTATTTTCTATAAACTGGGAAATATGCCAACCTTTATATTTTGATTGTTTAGGTACTGCTAACTCCTTTGATAGGGGAATAATATTACTTAAGACCATAGCCAATCCAGTCATAACCGTTAAAAATATGTACAATGCCATACTACCGTATGACGACAAAGCATATAAGCCGATAGCAGGTCCTAATACCATTGCTATATTTGAAAAGATAGCAAACATATTAACTCCCTCACCTTTTCGACTAGGAGGTAATACTAATACTGCTAGAGTAGCCATTACAGTTGTTCCAAGGGCAAACACAACACCATGTAACCCACGTAATACGAAAACAGCCTCTAAGGATGTAGTAAAATTAAATAATCCCATAATAATGAAAAACAAGGCTGTTGATATTAATAGAACAATACGCTTATTAAAACCATCTATTAATCGCCCTGCAAAAACCCTACATAAAATTGTACCAATTTGGAAATATGTCATCGCTAAGCCCGCATCAAGATCGCTGCCAGCCAGCTCAGACGTGATTACGATTGGCAATGCCGCTACAAGAACATATTGAGTCATATATAAAATACCACTACTAATACCATAATTAGTAAAAGCAGGGCTCCATAATCTATTTGAATCCATATTTGTATCTCCTTTTGTATCGTGTCACCTAGCCATTTTACGCCTCTATCTTATAGAATTCAAGAACAAGCCTTTTAAAATTTTATATAGTTAAAAATGACTGTTATTTGTAAAATACCTATACCATTTTACATAATAAAAGATAGCAAAATAAAAGAACCTCTCTAAAAATAAATCCAAAGAGGTTCTTATACTTTAATCATTAACACAATAATAATAATTTATAACTTATTATTGATTACGTACGTCATTTTTATTACGGCTCTTCCACATAACCCACAAGGATGTAGCTACACAGATAGAGGAGTACGCACCACTAGCAAAACCGATGATCATGCAAAGGGCAAAGTTCTTTGTAGTGTCCCCACCGAATAGATAAAGGGATACACAAGCGAACATAACGGTAGCCAATGTATAGAAACTACGGTGAATACTTTGTGTAATAGACGCATTCGCCAAATCTGCAAATGTATCAGAACGTTTATGTGTATGCGTATTTTCACGAACACGGTCAAAGATAACTACAGATTCATTCATGGAGTAACCTACAACCGTAAGAATGGCAGCTAAGAAGGATGCATCAATTTCTAGTTGGAAATAAGAGAAAACACCAAGAACCATAATCAAGTCATGGAAAATGGCAACTAACGCAGAAATGGCAACCTTATATTCAAAACGATAAGAAATATATAGAGCTAATGCTGCAAATGCTATAACAAGATTCAATAACGCATGTTCTGTAACTTCAGAACCAATTACAGCACCTACAGTTTCAATACGTTTAACTGTATTGTTACCAATAGATTTAGTCAAAGAATCAACAACAGCGGCACTTTCACTAGACTCGAGATTACGTGTACGAATCATTACGTCTTCGCCCGCTGTATCACCAGTAGTATCACCGGAAAGCTGAATTTGTGCATTTTCAAGATTATATTCTTTTAGAACGTCACGAACTTGACTAACCTCTACAGGTTGATCAAATACAACTTCAACAATCGTACCACCAGTATAATCAATACCAAAGTTAAACCCTTTAGTAAATATGGAAATTAAGCTGATTATAACAAGTGTGGAGGAAATAGCAAACCACCAACGATGATGTTTAATTACGTCTAATGTCATTTGCGTTTACCTCCTTTCAAAGATTTAGGTGCAAATGCGTCAGCACTTGTGCTCGGAGAAATATTCGCACCAAACCAGAATGGATGGTTTGTAAAGTTACAATCGATTAATAAGCGCAATAAGAAATGGCTCACAGTAATCGCAGTGAACATACTTACCACAACACCTACGCCTAAGCTGATAGCGAAGCCTTTTACAGGACCAGATCCTAAAATAGTTAAGATACCAGCTGTAATGATAACGGATACGTTTGCATCAGTAATTGTGGATAACGCACGGCTAAAACCTGCTTCCATAGCAACCCGCATAGATTTACCGGAAAATACCTCTTCCTTGAAACGTTCAAAGATTAGAATATTCGCATCTACCGCAACACCCATGGATAAGATAATACCAGCAATACCTGGCAATGTCATAGTCGCATTAAAGCCCTTGCCCAACACGAGTAATAAGAGCATAACATATACAAGTAACGCTATATTAGCTACGATGCCAGAAAAACGATATAAAATAACCAAGAAAATCATGATCATTGCAATACCGGCACTGAAGGCTACAACAGATTTATCCTTGGAGTCTTGACCCAAAGAAGGACCAACTGTACGCACTTCTAATACATTAATTTTAACAGGTAATGCACCGGAACGTAATAAAATAGCTAAGTCTTTAGCTTCTTCTAAACTTTGACTACCAGAGATAGTGGCTTTACCACCTGTAATTGCTTGTTGTACTACAGGATTAGTCAATTCTTTACCATCCAATGTAATGGCAATACGACGACCAATATTTTTAGATGTTAAATCAGCGAATTTCTTAGCCCCTTCATCGCTTAATTCAATAGCAACGAGTGGTTGTTTATTTTGACCTAACTCTTCTTTCGCATCTTTTAAATCATCACCAGTCATAACGGTTTGACCTTGGTCGTTTTTAAATTCCAAGACCGCTGTTTTACCGATACGTTTAATCGCTTCGTCAGGATCTTTTACACCTGGCAATTCAATGATAATACGACGAGCCCCTTCACGTTGTACCAATGGTTCAGACAAACCCATTTCATTAATACGACGCTCTAAGATTTGCTTTGCCCGTTCTACTGCATCATTGTCAGCTGTACCAGTCGCAGAATCTTCTGCTTCCAATACAATATGCGTACCACCTTGTAAATCAAGGCCTTGTTTCAAAGAACCTGCTAAAGGTTGAATACAATACGCAAAGGTACCAATGATGACAGCAATGACTACTAAAAACTTGATAATAGCTTTACCGTTCAAAATAGTTGCTCCCTTCTGCTATACACAATGTATAACGCCTTGCTCTGTCACGATTTTACTCATCCGTTGGTCTAGCTCATCCATCGGGATTAGTGTATCCCATAATTGTACCGCCCAACATACGCCCATAAATGTACTTGGTAAAAGTTCCTTGAGAAATCGATCATAATACCCATTCCCCATCCCCATACGACCACCATGACGGTCAAAGCCAGCACCAGGCACTAAAATCAAATCCAAGTCATGTGGATCAATAATATCATATGGCTCAGAGGGAATGCGTATATTTAACACACCCCGAGTAATAGATTCTAGAGACTTAAGACGAACTGCAATCATAGTCGTCTTATCGGTACATACTGGAACGTATACGGATTTACCATGTTCTAAAGCATGACGAATCACATCGTCTAAATCGGCCTCTTTGGGCATCGCCAAATAGGCCATAATATTTTTTGCCGATGTATACTCAGGACTATTGACGATTTGATTCGTCAACATCGGCGTCCACTGCCTACAATCAGCAACGGATAAAGCAGCGCGCTGAGACTTACACGCCTGGCGCACTGCTTCCTTTGTATTCATTATTTTTCTTCCTTATTTTTCTTAGACAGTACGTTAGCAACTGCTGTACGAGCAAATGTTAATTCAACTTTTTCAGATACTTGTACTTTGACTTTTTCGTCATCAAGTTCAACAATTTCGCCGTAAATACCACCAATAGTAACAATTTTTTGGCCTTTTTTTAAGCTACCTAACAAGTTAGCGCGCTCTTTTTGTTGTTTCTTTTGTGGACGCCACAATAAAAAATAAAAAATCACTACCATTAACAAAATAGGCCAGCTAGTTTGCAAGATTTGTTGAATATCTCCCATGTTATCCTCCTAGATTAATAAATATGTATTTCTTTTCTAGTATAGCCACCTAATATAAATTTGACTAGACTTAATTACTATTTTTTAAAGCTATCCCAGAATTGCATTCTAAATTGTGGGAACCGATCTTCTAGAATAGATTGTCTCATTTGACGCATAAACTCTAACAAGAAGTAGAGATTATGATACGTTACAAGGCGCAATGCCAAAATTTCTTCTGCCTTATATAAGTGACGAATATATGCACGGGAATAATTTTTACATGTATAACATTGGCACCCTTCTTCTAACGGCCCCCAATCATGAGCAAATTGAGCATTTCGAATATTAAGACGACCATTCCAGGTCATGGCCATCCCATTTCTAGCAACACGAGTTGGATATACACAATCAAACATATCAACTCCACGTGCAATACCTTCTACAAGACAGTCCGCAGTACCAACCCCCATTAAATAGCGAGCTTTATTTGTCGGTAATAATGGGGTTGTATATTCGAGGATTTCATTCATTAAATCATGAGGTTCCCCTACGGATAAACCACCGACACTATACCCTTCAAAGTCCATGGCTACTAACTCTTCCGCACTTTGTTTACGCAAGTCTTTATACATGCCGCCTTGAACAATGCCAAACATACCTTGACGGTCATGAGCCTTACGAGCCTCTTGGCAACGATGAGCCCAACGCGTGGTACGCGCCGTAGAGCGTTTCGCATAATCATGATCCGCGGGATACGGAATACATTCGTCAAAGGCCATCGCAATATCAGAACCTAATTGTTCTTGTACCTTTGTGGCAACTTCTGGAGATAAAAACTGTTTTGATCCATCAATGTGGGATCTAAATGTAACACCATCCTCAGTAATTTTGCGCATATCGCCTAAACTAAATACTTGGAATCCACCACTATCAGTAAGAATCGCTTGATCCCAATTCATAAATTTATGTAGGCCCCCAGCCTCTTCTATAAGCTCCGGCCCTGGGCGAAGAAATAAATGATAGGTATTACTCAAGATAACTTGAGAACCCATAGCCTTTAGTTCTTCTGGTGTCATAGTTTTAACTGTCGCTTGCGTGCCTACAGGCATAAACATAGGTGTTTGGAAGGTACCATGTGGTGTATGCAATAAACCTGCACGTGCCCCCGTATGAGGACATGTCTTTTGTAATTCATAAGTAATACTTGGCATAATCCCTCCTAACGAATAAACATAGCGTCGCCAAAGCTAAAGAAGCGATAACGTTCTCGAACAGCTTCTTCGTAGGCCGCTAAACAATGTTCACGACCGGCTAATGCACTAATCAACATTAACAATGTAGATTGAGGCAAATGGAAATTCGTTACCAATGCATCAATCATCTTAAATTTATAACCAGGATAGATAAAGATTTGAGTCCATCCACTAATACCTTGTAGTATACCGTCATCATTCGTAGCAGACTCGAGTGTACGTACAGATGTAGTACCTACCGCAATAATACGGCGTCCGTTTCTCTTAGCTGCATTAATACGGTCAGCGGTTTCTTGAGATACAACGAAGAACTCACTATGCATCTCATGATCTTCAATAGTCTCTGCCGATACAGGTCTAAAGGTACCCAATCCAACGTGCAAGGTTACAAACTCAAGCTCCACGCCTTTAGCTTTTATTTTTTCTAATAGCTCAGGTGTAAAGTGAAGTCCTGCAGTTGGTGCCGCAGCAGAGCCTTTCTCCTTAGCATATACCGTTTGATAACGGTCTTTATCTTCTAACTTTTCATGAATGTATGGAGGTAATGGCATTTCACCAATTTCTTGAATCACATCATCAAACACACCGTTGCATGTGAACTGAATGATACGGCCTCCAAAATTTGTTTTATCTATAATAACTCCACTTAGGCGGTCATCAAACTCTATAACTTGCCCGATAGGACATTTTTTCCCCGGTTTAACAAGGCATTCCCATCGATTTTCACCACATGGTGTGAGTAGAAGTACCTCCACCTTGCCACCAGAACCTTGACGATGTCCATATAATCTCGCAGGGATAACCTTCGTATTATTAAATACAAGCACATCTCCTTCATGGAGTTCTTCTAGCAAATCATAAAAATGCCCTTTATGTTTAACTTCACCACTTACCTTATCTAAGGTTAAAAGCCGTGCTGTATCACGAGGTTCTACAGGATGCTGAGCAATCAGTTCCTCTGGCAATTCATAATCAAAATCTGTAACTTTCATCGTAATCCTTATTAGTACATTTTCTTCAATGTAATGCCACTATAGTAGTGACGCAAAATAGTTTGGTAATAATTTATATCTCCAGGATTAGCACGCTTTGCCATTTCCGCAGCGCCCCATTGAGACATACCAAGGCCATGACCCCAACCGTGGCCTTTAATATAAATAGTATCATTCTTGCCAGTAAAGCTATGATATGCCTTTCCCGTGCCTTTAGCAGGGTTGTGATTTACATAGAAATCAAATAGTGTAGATTTTAAACCTAAAATACTACGCAATGCATCGCCATCTACAGTAGTTTTTCCAGAGGTACCTATGAAAGTAGCACTCTTTATACGACCTGATACACCGCGGTCCGATGTTTGTTGCCCAGGCTTACCAAGAGGAGTCAACTGAATGCTCTTCAATTTACCTACCCCTTTACTTGCCGCATTAAGTTTACTTTCAAGAGCTTGACGAGAGGTAGTAACAGTCCAATTCGATGTAGATGTACCAGTACTAAAGTCTTTTACCCCTTTCAAGTATGGCACATCACTTCCCCAAACATTTACACTATCCTCTGTATAGCCACCGCCATCAGAATGGAATAAGGCATTAATAGGACGTTGATCATAAAGCATAACTACGCCTTTAGTTTTATTTACTGCATTTGTGGTAGCTTGAGATTCACCACTCACACCACTATAAACTTGATGATCCGTGGAATTACTCACATCGTAGAATTTACCTTTATTTTGTTCCATCGTATGAAGAGCATAAGTACGAGCTGCTACGGCTTGTGCCTCTAATGCAGCAGCCGGCCAAGACGGTACTACCTCTTGTGGGACAACACCATACAGGTAATCCTCAAGGGGCACAGAATTAATGACCATCATGGTTCCATTATTGGCACGTAATGTTAAACCGCCACGATAACCTTTACCTTCGAACAAGAATGGTGCATCACCATTCGCAGGCTTCAATGTAACCACACTATCAATAGCCTTTCCATTTACAGCAATCTTGCCGCCGCGAACGCCAATAGATGTACCACGATTAGCACTGATTGTGCTAACTTGACCATTACCGCTGTTCAATACAACCATATTAGCTGTAGATGTAACAGTAGCATCGGAGCTACGACTACCTAGTAGAACACGTACATTTGGCATGTTTTCTTTACGTTCTGTAGCAGGCGTCACTACGGAGCCCACTTTGTTGCGAGTAATAACTGCTGTATTGGCTTGAATGCTATTCACATCCGTTGTTTTTACTACCTTTTTAGTAGCTGTTTTTTCAGTAGCTCTTTTTTGTGCTACAGGTTTATCACCAGTAACTGCAGGTTTAGTAGCTGGCTTTGCAGTAGCAGAAGCCGCAGGTTTTGTAGCCGTTGTAGCTTTACCTGTAGCAGCTGATTTCGTAGCTGTTGCATTAGTACTAGATTTCGCAGTACTAGTTGATTTTGTTGCACTAACTGGTTTAGCCATCGTTACCGGCTTTGTAGCTGTAGCAGGCTTTGCTACATTAACCGGTTTTGCACTAGGTTTAACCACCGTAGATGTAGCAGTTGACTTAGAAACCGTTTTAGTTGTTGCGACCGGCTTTGCAGCTGGTTTAGTAGCAAGTGGACGAAAACTAGATTTCTTCGTCGTATTTACTTTCGATACAGTTGTATTAGATACTGTTGATTTTGGCGTTGGCTTTTTCGTTACCACTGTACCTTTATTTTGCAGCGTCGCTCCATGTGCTATAGAAACACCGCCAATGTTTACACCTAAAAACAAAGTGGCCATTATCATCAATTGTAATCGTTTTGTTTTCATTGTTATTTCCCTGTCTGTGAAATACCTAAATGCTCATAGGCTAATTTAGTAGCTACCCTCCCACGCGGTGTGCGTCCTAAAAATCCTAATTGCATCAAATATGGTTCATACACATCTTCGATGGTATCTCTCTCTTCGCTGATGGCCGCCGCAATGGTATCAATCCCTACAGGACCGCCATCATATTTTTCAATAATACATTCCAACACACGTCGATCAATTCGATCAAGTCCCATTTTATCTACATATAAACGTTGTAATGCTTCGTCTGCAATTTCTTGAGTGATAACCCCATCACCAATGACTTGTGCAAAGTCGCGTACCCGTTTAAGCAGACGATTTGCGATACGCGGTGTTCCTCTTGAACGACGCGCAATTTCGCTTGCCCCAGTCGGTACAATACCAATATTAAGTATTTCTGCGGCTCGAGACACAATAAATTCTAACTCTGGCTGTTTATAATATTCCAACCGATTAATAATACCAAATCGATCCCGTAATGGTGCTGCCAAAGCACCCGCTCGAGTCGTGGCACCTACCAAAGTAAATTTTGGCAAGTCAATACGCACAGTTCGAGCACTTGGGCCCTTACCGATGATAATATCAATAGCATAGTCTTCCATAGCAGAGTACAACACTTCCTCTACACTACGAGACAAGCGATGAATTTCATCGATAAATAATACATCATGGTCGTCCAAATTTGTTAATATTGCAGCTAAGTCACCAGACTTTTCAATAGCCGGACCAGAAGTTATACGAAAATTAACACCCAATTCATTTGCAATAATCCCTGCTAATGTTGTCTTGCCAAGGCCTGGAGGCCCATAGAGCAGCACGTGATCCAATGCTTCCCCACGCTGTTTTGCAGCTTGAATATACACATTTAGATTACCTTTAGCCTCTTCTTGACCTACATACTCATTAAAAAGCTTAGGTCGAAGGCTATATTGCCATATATCCTCTTCGTGCTCGCCATTGCCGACAAGGCGTACTTCCTCATTCATCCTTATCGTCCTTTCCCAAGCTCAATTAAGCTGACTTTTATCAACTCAGATACATCACGCTTACCATCATCTAAAGACTCTACAATATCTGCTACATCCCGTTCCAAGTATCCTAAGGATACGAGGGCTTCAATAGCTTCTCCTGCAGCACCGTTTGCAGCAACGCCAATAGGCTGAATAGTCGCAGGTGATTCCGAAGAAATATGTGTCATCTTAGCGATTTTATCCTTTAACTCTAAAACAAGTCGCTCCGCAGACTTCTTACCAATGCCAGGTAACTTAGTTAATTGCTGTACCTGTCCATTGATAATCGCTAATTTGAAAGCCTCAGGTGTCATGCCTGACAAGATGCCAAGCCCCACCTTGGGCCCGATACCAGAAACAGAAATGAGGAGTATAAACAACTCATATTCTTCTTCCGTCCAAAAGCCATAAAGTTGCATCGCATCTTCTCGTACATTAAGATACGTGAATAGCGTCGCCTCATGGCCCTCTATCAGCTGTTGACGCGTAGTGGTCGGCACATATACGCGATACCCTACGCCATGTACATCAACATAGCACGATTCTTTAAAAAGATGTGTTACGATACCTCGCACATACCCTATCATTATACCAACCTCTTTAATCTATCATTGTGAGAACTATGAGCCGTACAGATAGCAACAGCTAATGCATCTGCCGTATCATCAGGCTTAATTTTCTCACGAATCCCCAAAATATTCATCGTCATATAAATGACCTGATTCTTATCAGCTTTACCATAACCTGTGACAGCTTGTTTAATTTGTAATGGTGTATATTCATAAATAGGAATCCGTTGTTGTTCAGCAGCCAATAAAATAACACCACGTGCTTGCCCTACCTTAATGGCTGTTGTTACATTGCGGTTAAAAAATAATTCCTCCACACCGAACTTATCAGGCCTATATTCCTCCAATAAATCACTAAGATCATTAAATAGAATTTCCAGTCGCTGTGAATCAGTTAATTCCTTAGGAGTTGTAATAGCCCCATAGGCTACTGGTGTTAGTTTGCTACCCTTCACGTCAATAATGCCGTACCCGCATATAGCCGTGCCTGGGTCAATTCCTATAATTCGCACCCCAACCCCCTTAGTTTAAAAATGAGATAAGCTACCGCCTACCTCCATTACATAATCTATTTTATTATAGCATAATTTCACATCGAAGTTCATGAATTCCCCTATGAATTATATATGAGACATATTAATTTTCTTAACATTAATAAATATCCGAGTTTAATTTCAATAGAAAAGGAGCACCCCATAGAGTGCCCCCTTTATTATTATTCTTCTTCATCGTCCGGCAAAATACCATTATGATATACGTTTTGTACATCATCAAGATCATCCAATACGTCAAGCATTTTCTGCATTTTCACAGCATCATCACCAGTCAACTCAATCGTTGTATCTGGAATCATCGTGATTTTAGCTACTACAGTTTCGATACCCGCATCAGCAAGCGCTGCTTCTACCGCATCAAAATCCTCTGGTGTTGTATAAATTTCAAATACATCATCTTCAGCCTTAAGGTCTTCTGCTCCAGCTTCAAGAGCCAGCATAGTTACCTCATCTTCATCATGACCTTCTTTATCGATAACAAATACGCCTTTAGATTTGAACATCCAGCCTACACAGCCGCTTTCACCAAGGTTACCACCTTGTTTAGAGAATGCATGGCGCACGTCTGCAGCAGCACGATTACGATTATCGGTCATCACCTCAACAGTAACGGCAACACCGGCAGGACCATAACCTTCGTATACGATTTCTTCATATGCATTCATGTCCGTAGCACCGATACCTTTGTCGATAGCACGTTGAATGTTATCCTTAGGGATATTATTTTCACGAGCTTTTTGCAAAGCCAATTTCAAACGCATATTACCAGTTGGATCTGCACCACCCATCCGTGCTGCAACGGTAATTTCACGACCGATTTTTGTAGCCAATTTAGCTTTTAATGCATCAGTTTTACCTTTTTTATGTTTAATATTTGCCCATTTAGAATGTCCTGACATAGACGCCTCCTATTTATTCCACCATGCTTCGCCCCGCAGCCGATCTAAGATGATTGATACGGCACTACGCACGGATAAATGATTGTATTCACCATGGCCATATATAGGTTCTAAAATATAGTCAAAGCTTTCCATCGTTTCTTTTGTCATACCATAACCGGTACCAAATAATACTAACACAGGGCGCCCCTCATTTTCAAGATGTTCACGCATCCGTGCATAGGAAATCGTATTATCATAGGTGCGAGCATCTGTTGTAGCTACAATCGGTCTCGTCCCTTCTATATCTTCAATTGTTCGCACCGCTACCGCAATTGAATTTACCAATTCCACACCTGTGAAAGCATCCTTGCGATCAGGATTATAAGTAGAGCCAAATCCAGATTTCCAATGTTCCATAATCGTACTTACCAACTCACGTTGAGCTGGAATATTATGAATGACAAAATATTTAGACACATCATAGGTAATAGATGCTCGTGCAATATCATGTATATCATAATTTGTAATAGCCGTCGTAATGACCTCTTTATGTTTATTCATAATAGGATAATGAACAAGTCCGATATATAAATTAGCCAATACTATATCTCCTAAATTCTAAACTAATCTTCATTAACATACATTGCCATCATATCCATTATGAAGCACTAGACCGTGCACCAGCACTACCAAATCCAGATTTCTGTCCTATGGAAGACGCCTTTTTGCTTCTATTGCGTTCATAACTTCTATAAAGGCTCCGCCCCATAGCGCTATGTACATTCGACCCTGATGCGGTATATACATAGGGCTCCTCATACGTTTGTAATGGTGCTGCTATGCGATATGTCATGGTTCGTCCATCCATGCGCGCAGTAGGTGGATTAAAACCGTGAAATATATAATATCCTGCAGCAATACTTGGTAAGAGCCCTGCTAGCCCCGCATCCCACACCAAATTGCCACTATTATCTCGGTGAAAGGTAACGGATCGATTATCGTCGTATAAGGCTGTTTCTTTACCATCACCATGATTTAATAAAGAATATCGGTTTCCTTGATTATCCTTTAATCGAACCTCTCCTTCATTGGCTTCTGGGTAAACCTTGTCGCACACAGCATAGGAGATATCATTCCAGTAGGAATATACACCTACAAGACCAGCAACGGCAGCGAAAGCACCTGTAAGGTATATGGTTTTCTTACTTGGCTTATACATAGAACACTCCCTTAGTGCACAGCACCGCTAATAACAAGGGCAAGACCTACGAAGATGCCAAACACAAGAATGCCTGCCGCTGTATTACCTCTCATGATTTCTTCGGATAATTTATATTTACGATGCCAAATATTTATAAACATATAGCCAGTAACAAATAATACAATACCAAGCACAGCATATACAACACTGGCTACGATACCATGTAACAAAGAAGTATCAGCTGTAGTCACGGCTGGTGACATAATAACAGCGCGCAAAATTTCACCGATACCGACAAATGATCCCGCTGAAAGCCACGCCACAGCACAGTTACCACGCTTAATTTCTTCACTAAATTTTCCAGGCACGAAGAAATCGATAACCGTATTCGCCGTTAACATCAGTATAATGCCAAAGCAAGCATAAAAAATTGTCAATAATACATCTGGTATATAAATCATAATAAGCCTCCTAATAATATAATTTTGTATTGGATGTGTTGCCAGAATTGGTAGTAGGATACAATCGTTCGCGTCCCGTATTATCCCGTAGGCGAACCATGGTCGCATAGTTATCGAGTATATGAGAGCTGATTAATGTACGATCAATAATTTTCCAATCCTCTTGTGTCAATTTTGATTGTTCACATACCTTAACCTTAGTTTGTCCATCCGTATTGGTAATGATATACACCAAGTCCCCAGAATAAAATACAATAACTTCATGTCCCTCTTCTAAGTTATCCCGCTCATTCTTAATATCACCATTCACAGAATCAATCAAGTCTAATGCGGTGCTAACAGGATCTAGTGTAGACGTGTATACATAGTCACTATCCGAATCTGTTTTTGTATAATATGCAGATGTGTCATGCATATGTTCTTTTGCCGTATAAGGCACTCCAAACATAGCGCGTATACTATGCCAAGACAAATCATTGTCCGACCAAAACAGAAATAGTAAAAATAGTACAGTATACCCCACACCAACAGCAATAGAGCCAAACCTCTTTTTCATAAATTTGTTACGCATCTTTTGCTTAATGGCTTGAGCAGCTGCATCATTACAAAGGCGAATATTCACTAAAGGCACTCGTGACCCTTCGGCAAACATTTTTTTACCTTCAAACCACTCTTCTTCAAAGAATACACTAGCACCACCTTCACAAGGCAGCTGATATTCTCGATATCCTGCGCGGTCCCCTACGGAGGCACCACTTTCACCATCGACATCGACAACCTTTTCTAATCCGATTTGATGTAATGTAAAATCCTTACCTGGCCGTGTATGATAGGATGTTCTAGATACGGTACACCATTCATTATCATTATACTCAATAGTTAGCCATATCTTATCAATTCCCTCAACAGCCTCCAGTCCATATTCATGCCAATAATCACCTGGTGATTTTGTCATAGACGGCTGGCCCCTATAGGATTGTTCCTTATCTGCTTTTGGAATAATCTCTATGTATTTAATTTTCTCAGTGATTACATAGCGGCTGCCATGAACCTCTAAGACATCATAACAATTAAACTCCATACGCACCCTCGCTAAAGTAGACATAAGCACGACTGCTGCTAAATACACCTATTATCATTCGTTTGCCCATACTATATGGTCACAAATTTCATAATATTTCGCTTACTCTATTAATAATGGTACAAAGTATGCTTCTGTACCAGCTATCTCTTCCGGAGAAAAACGGCATCCTACCGCGGAAGCTTGATCACCAAGCATAAAACAGGATAAGGTTAAAAATCCATCCTTCACTCCACAATCCACTGTATGAGTAAAACGTTTCTGCTGTATAAAGTCTTGATACATAACCTTTTTACTGTCGCGACAGATGATATCATCATAGTTATCAACTAGCTTTTCCATGTAAAGCTCAGATGTATCACCACGTTTTTGAACAACTTGTACATGCCTTCCTTCACGTCCCCAAATCTCCTTTTGAATATAAAGTCCATCATCAAGAGCGGAAAAGTCATTTTCAAAATAGGATGGTGCCAAATACTGTTCGATTATATCTCGATCTGGTTTCGTAAAAAATTGATCTGTTAAATACAATGCATATACTAAGGACATAAAGGATTTATTTTGTAAAATAATTGACTCTGGAGGATTAAAAAGAGCAAATGTATTATCCTCGTAAAGATCTAAGAACATCTCACCCAAAGGTTCATCATCAGGCGTCCGCTCATCAATCAAAAGCTCCATGGGATGTAATCGATATAATAGGGTCGCATGACTACCATCTGCTAAAGGAATACCATCATCATCAATCTTCATATCATAAAAAGATATAAAGCGCGTGTCAGCCTCAGGACAGGCCGTTTTTAGCTCATTCATAAGAAACCGTGTTGTTCCGTAATCTTCAAAATAATCATGAAAGCAGGAGAATACAAAGGGATCCTTAGGTAGTCTTTCTCTATTTGCCAGCATAGACTTATATTGATTTCTACCATACTTAGCAGATAAAACAGCATCATACATGCGCTTTAAAAATGTATGTAATTCTTTTCGGCATTCTGTATTAGGATGTTTTCGTCCTACATAATTAGCTGCAATTTCATTGGCATAATAGCTTTCAATGAGAAAACATGGCGTATCCGCATTAAGTTCTACCATGCGCAAATTGCCATTTATATCGAGAACAAAATCAAAACGAGATAACCACGTCGGTAAACCTAAGGCATTAGACTTATGTAAGTAAGGAATTAAATTGTCTGGCATATCCATATTTCGTGCAAAGTCATCTGGTGCCATTTGAAATACTTTTGCTGCTTTACAAAATATTTGAAATAATCTACGTGAAGCATGACGAATTTCATCGTAAAAGTCGGATGAAAAGGCCTGCATAGACAATGAAGGATACCGATCATCATATCCTTCATATTCCACAAAATTAAATATATTTCTATCCAGCTCATCAATATAGGATTTCATTGTTTATCCTTTCATCAGGAGGTCCCGCTTGAAGTTCGGGCGCCTACACTACCAAAGCCATATTTTTCACCAATTCTATGTGCTCGATTACTCGTTTTAGTATTGTAACGATTTCTAGTCATTTCATTAATAGTTCTAGCCACTCTTTCACTATTAGATTTACTAGCGCCTGTATTTGCATCAAAAGGTGTAAGAGGCGACGTAACGCGATAAGTCATACTTGGTGCATCCATATATGCCATTGGGGCTGAAAATCCATGAAACGCATAATACCCTACAGCCAGAGTCGGAATCAAGCTGGCTAAGCCTGCATCCCATATAATATTGCCTTTCTCATCGCGATGAAAGGTAACAGACTTCTCAGCATCATCATAAAGTGCCGTTTCTTTTCCATCACCATGATTAATCAAGGTATAGCTTTTACCTTCATCATCAACGAGCCGTACTTCACCATTATTTAATTCTGGTTTAACCACATCACATAGGGCATAGCTAACATCATCCCAATACGAATAAGCGCCTACTAGAGCTGCTATAGATGTAAAGGCTATGGCTATGTAAACAGTATTCTTACTTGGTTCATACATAAAATATTCCTTCGTTTGATTTCGTGACTGGAATCAATACTATTTCAATCTTTTATTTCTTTTAATAAAGTCTGACGTCCCTGCTTATTCTTTAATTCCACCATATACGCATACCGCAACAATATGTCACTGTCGTTTCTAATATTCGCCAATCGTGTATCCTCTGAATCAGGCAAATTTTTAAGCAATCCGACCTCAACATAAGTAGTATCATTAACCGTACTAATAACGGATACCTCATTCGTTGTATAAATAACAATCCACTTCTCTGGAGACTTTGTGTCTTGTTTAATGGTATAAACCTTGCCATACACGGCATCGATAAGATCGATAGCCGTTGCATTAGGATCTTGTTTTGACGTATACACCTTTAAACCGTCTTTTGCACCTTGTGATTCATAATAATAGGAATCCTTAATGCGCTCCTCCATAGTATAGGGAAAACCCACTTCATCACGAAGCTCGTGCCAAGACAAATCTCCTATAAACAAATACCCCAAAAAGAGTAAAATAATTCCCCAACTTAGACCCAATTGAGTCCATTCTTTTCTGCGCGCTGCATTTCGCACTTTTTTACTCGCCGCTTGTGCAGCCTGATCTCTCCGTCGATGTATATCAGACAAACGAATCCGTTCGCCTTGAGCCTGATCTGTTAAACCACCACGCCAGTTCTCTATAAAAAATACAAAGGTCTTATCCTTTTGAACCGCTCTATATTCTTTATAATCTGCTTCGTCGCCACTTCTAGCCTTCGATTGCCCCTCCACAGCTACGACACGTTCTATACCTTTATCATGTAGTCTATATCCTGCAGGAGGGGTTGAACGTAAAACTGTTTCAGAAAAAGTGCAATATTCTTTTTCACCGTTTACAATGGTAAGCCATTTTTTATCCGTCCCATTAACGGGCATAAGACCATATTCGGTCCAAGACTGAGCTCCTTTGGAAACACCTAGTTCTTTTTTATAATTTTCATCATTAAGATCATAACGTATTGTTTTATCAACGATAAACTCTTGATAAGAAATGACCTCCCCGACTACGTATCGTTTTCCCTGAATCTCTACAACATCATAACACTTAAAATTCATATCTCAGGCTCTTCTGCAATAATTTCTTTTAAAAGCTTAACTTCTTCGTTTGTTAATGGTCGTTCCAATAAATCAGGCCGTAATAATCGTGTCCGTTTTAGTGCTTCCTTTTGACGCCATGCGGCAATATTTTTATGATGACCACTGCGCAATACATCTGGAACAGCCCACCCTCTAAATTCTGGAGGCTTTGTATATTGCGGGCACTCCAAAAGAGACTCATAAAAAGAGTCCTCTTGTGCCCCACTGGCCGCACCTAATACACCAGGTATCATGCGAGCCACTGCATCAGTAACTACCATGGCTGGCAACTCACCACCGGTCAATACATAATCACCAATGGAAATCGTTTCATCTACAAGATGTTTCTCTACGCGATAATCTACACCTTCATAGTGACCACAAATAAGGACCACTTGATCATAGCTAGCCAATTCACGAGCCTTCTCCTGTGTAAAAGGCTGTCCTGTAGGTCCCATAAAGATAATACGACGTCGTATACTTTCATTAGGATTACCAATAAGACTCATTTCATCACACATTTCATCTGTGGTATAAGTATCATTAATATCACTATCATATTGAGCAATAACGGATTCTACGGCTTCAAAAATAGGAGGTGCCATCATGAGCATACCAGCCCCGCCACCATATGGTGTGTCGTCTACTTGACCATGCTTATTATGGCTAAAATCTCGAGGATTCGTTACACCTACAGATAGACGTTTTGCCTCGATAGCTCGTTTTATGATGGAATGATTAAAAAACGCATCAAAAAACTCTGGAAATAAAGATACAATATCAATACGCATAAACCGTCCCCTGTACTTATTAACTCACATTAACTCATTAGTACTATCTATATATAGCTATATTATATACCTTTTACGATAATATCCCTATATGTAGATAAAACAAAACCGCCCAAAGGATTATATCCATTCAGGCGGATCTACGATCATCAATTTATTTTCCACATCGATGTCTTTAACGACCTCTTCAATGGCTGCAAATAATTGATCTGGTTCCCCATCTTTAGAGACCACATAGACATCATTAGCACCTGGTTGTAATACATCAGTAACTGTGCCAAGCACATTACCCATAGTATCTTGTACCTCAAGGCCAATGATATCAAAGATATAATAGCGACCTTCTGGCAATTCCACTAAATCTTCACGGCGCACTTGAATTTCTTTCTTACTCAATAATTCAGCCGTATTACGATCAGGAATTTCCTTAAAGGATGCTAATACAAATTGTTTGTGAAATCGTGCGGATGCAACGTGGTATTCTTTACCATCGATGTAACAGGCATCCATATGCATAAACCGTTCTGGAAAATCGGTTTGAGGCATAATACGAAGATCACCCCGCACGCCGTGCGGGGCGATGATAACACCTATTGTGATGAAATCGTTATGCTTCATTATTGACGAAACGCAACGATCTTACCGTCTTCTAATAGGATTTCAGCGCCCATCAAGGCATCCAAATTATCCCCGATTTTAACGGTAACTGTTTGCTCTAATGTACCTTGAGGAATTTCAGTTCCTAAAGACAACTCCTTAGCATCCTTCAATTTAGCTGTTACTTCTTCTTTGAAAGCCAAGCGTTTATTTTTTTCTTCGTCGATTTGTTGACGAATAGCAGTGAGACTTGTAGCATCAACTTTAGCTGCATCAGCCAAAATACGTTGAGCTTGGAACTCAATTGCTTCCAAATCTTTATTCACCATATCAAGACGAGTTTCAAGATCGGAAACAATTTTCGCTTTCAAGTCATCTGTTACTTTTGCTTTTACTGCTACAGGGACACGTAATGTCATTTCTTCCATTGGAATACTCCCTTTTAAACAATATCAACAGATATCTTTTTGTTCTCTTTAATAGCCGCCGCTTTCACCACAGAGCGAATCGCTTTAGCAATTCTACCTTGCTTTCCGATGACTTTACCCATATCCTCTGGGGCTACATGAAGTTCATAAACTTCCACATTACCCTTTTGGACCATGGTAACAGAAACGGCATCAGGCTGCTTCACTAATGATTTCGCAATTAATGAAATTAATTCTATCATCACAGTATGCCTCTCTATTAATTACTTTTTAGCGTCTGCAAATTTTTGCATAACGCCTTGTTTTTTGAACAAGGAGCGAACAGTGTCAGTAGGCTGAGCACCTTTAGCTAACCAAGCCAAAGCTTTTTCTTCGTCTACATTAACGATAGCTGGTTGTTTAGTAGCATCATATTGACCAATTGTGTCAACAGGACGACCTTCACGTGGAGCACGTGCGTCAGCAACTACGATACGGTAGAAAGGAGCTTTTTTAGCACCTAAACGAGTCAAACGAATTTTTAACATTGTGAAATTCACCTCCTTATACTGATGTGGATGGACAAGTTCAGCGCCCCTGCCCATGTATTACATAAACGGTAATTTAGGCATTCCAGGGAAGCCGCCCTTACCGCCACGTAAACCTTGCATGCGCTTCATCATCTTCCGCGCTTCTTCAAATTGTTTCAACAAGCGATTTACATCTTGGACCTGTGTACCAGAACCTAATGCAATACGCTTGCGGCGAGAACCATTAAGAATACTTGGATTTTCTCGCTCTGCCGCCGTCATGGATGTAATGATAGCCTCAATACGACGCACCTCTTTACTATTCAAATCAAGGTCCTTTAATTGATCCTTAATTTGTCCCATGCCTGGCAACATTCCAATAATATTTTGTAATGGCCCTAACTTTCGCACCTGGTTCATCTGTTTTAAGAAGTCATCCAAGGTGAAATTGTTTTTCGCCATTTTCTTTGCCATTTCACGAGCTTCTTCTTCATCGATGGCGCCTTGTACATTTTCAATCAATGTTTTAAAGTCGCCCAAATCGAGAATACGAGAAGCCATGCGGTCTGGATAGAATACATCAAAGCCATCCATTTTTTCGCTCACACCAGTGAACTTAATTGGCAAGCCTGTTACAGCTTTGATGGATAATGCGGCACCACCGCGCGCATCACCATCGAGTTTAGTAAGGATAACACCATCAACACCTAATTTTTCGTTAAAGGTTTGAGCGGTTGTTACTGCATCTTGACCGATCATAGAATCTACAACGAGCAGAATTTCATGAGGTCGAACAGCAGCTTTGATATTTGACAACTCATCCATGAGGACTTCGTCTATAGCCAAACGTCCTGCGGTATCGATGATAACAACATCTTTCAGCATATGCGTGCTTTGCTCTACGGCACGACGCACAATATCTACTGGATTCGCACCAGGTGTTTCATCCGCAAATACAGGAATATCAATTTGCTTACCTACAACTTGCAACTGAGTAATCGCAGCTGGACGATATACGTCGGCAGCGACAAGCATCGGACGTT
Source organism: Veillonella sp. S13054-11 (assembly GCF_002959795.1). Taxonomy (NCBI): domain Bacteria; kingdom Bacillati; phylum Bacillota; class Negativicutes; order Veillonellales; family Veillonellaceae; genus Veillonella; species Veillonella sp. S13054-11. Next base: position 119,508 of record NZ_PPCY01000006.1, on the reverse strand, counting down.
TACCTTGTTTGCGTAAGTATACAGCTAGTTTACCAGCTGTTGTAGTCTTACCAGCACCTTGCAAACCAACGAGCATAATAATTGTTGGTGGCTTGCTAGAAATCATGATACGACTTTGCGTACCACCCAAGAGAGCCGTTAACTCATCATTTACGATTTTAATAACCGTTTGGGCTGGATTCAAGGATCCGAACACCTCTTCACCAAGGGCCTTTTCCTTAATGGACTTAACAAAGTCCTTTGCTACCATAAAGTTAACGTCAGCTTCTAATAAAGCTGTACGTACCTGACGCAACGCAAGATTGACATCATCTTCTGTAATTTTGCCCTTCCCTTTTAAGGATTGAAAGGCTTCTTGCAGTTTTTCTGACAAGCTATCAAATGCCATAATATCCCTCCATTTGCGCCAATACTTGTTGCACCTTGGTTTCGGCTAACACCTCTTTAGGCAATGTTGCTTTCAACTGTGAAAGCAAGCCTTCCCGTTGTTCATATTGTGCCACCAAGTGCAATTTTGATTCGTAATCATTTAAAATGTGTCGAGCACGCTGTAAGTTATCGTGTACAGCCTGTCGTGATACGCCTAATTCCTCAGCAATCTCGCCAAGGGACATATCATCTTCGTGGTGAAGTTGTAAGGACATGCGTTGCTTGTCCGTCAACAATGGCCCATAGAAATCTAAGAGCAAACTTATGAGTACTCGTTCTTCCATTTCGCCACCTCCATCACTGTCAAGTCATATTACTTTACATATGGTACATTATAAAAAAAGATGTGTCAAGTAGAAATACTTAACACACTTACTTCATTACTATAATACATATAAATCATAGTTATACAAGCTATCTCATCTCCTTGAACCAAAATCATAAACTAATTGACTACCTTAACATAATCATTCTAGACAAATTTAATTCATAATCAATGATAATTATTTCTAATTTCTACTTTTATATCTATAATAATATGCTATAATATCAATATCTAATATTTTCAATATAAAAAACAGGAGGTATTATATGAATACCAAACAATATGACATTATCGTCTTAGGTTTCGGCAAGGCTGGCAAAACATTAGCCGCAAAATTTGGCTCTATGGGCAAATCAGTAGCCATGATTGAAGAAAATCCACTAATGTACGGTGGTACATGTATTAATATCGCATGTATTCCTACTAAAACGATGATCATTGCCGCATCAAAAGGCTTATCATACGATCAAGTATTAAATCAACGTGAAGTTGTTACATCTCGCTTACGCAATAAAAACTTCGGTATGTTAGATACAAATGAACATGTCGATGTCTATACTGGGCATGGTGCATTTATTAGCAATAAAGAAATCGCTGTTACCGCTGGCAAGGATAAGATTATATTATCTGCTGACACTATCGTTATAAACACTGGTGCTGTAGCGATTAAACCTAATATTTCTGGCATTGATACAGCTACAGGTTTCTATAATAGTACAGAAATTCAACAATTACCTACTCAACCTAGTACATTAGGAGTTATCGGCGCTGGTCCTATCGGTCTTGAATTTGCAAGTCTATATGCAAAACTTGGTGCTAAGGTAACTGTATTCAACATCGAATCTAGCATCTTAAAACGTGAAGAACCTATCGTTCAAGAGCTAGCTACTGAGTACTTAACTGAACAAGGCATTACCATTCTTAATAATGTAACATTAGACTCTGTATCCAATGATGACAACAAACCAGTTATCAAAGCTAATAATCAAAACTATACATTTGATGCTGTTCTATACGCTACAGGGCGCAAAGCCAATACAGCTAATATCGGTTTAGAACATACGGACATCGTTACTAACGAACGCGGTGCCATTGTAGTTAATGATACTTGTGAAAGCTCCGTTCCTGGTGTATACGCAGTCGGCGATGTAAACGGTGGACCTCAATTCACATATGTATCTCTTGATGACTTCCGTATCGTATTTGGCACACTTACAGGCAACGGCCAGTATACCTTAAAAGATCGTAAAAATATACCTTATACTACCTTCTTAACACCTCCACTTTCTCGTGTAGGTCTTACAGAAGAAGATGCAATCAACCAAGGATATACTGTTAAAACGAAAGAAATGCTCGTAGCTACCATGCCTAGAGCACATGTAAACGACTATTTAAAAGGTGCTTTTAAAATTGTTGTAGATGCGGATAACGACTTAATCCTGGGCGCAACACTCTATTCCCAAGGCGCAGAAGAATTGATCAACTTAATTAAAATGGCTATGGATAATAACATTCCATATACATATTTCAAAAATCAAATCTTCACACACCCTACAATGGCAGAAAATTTAAACGATCTTTGTAATTTCTAATAGCTTAATAGCTAATACAAGCACTAACTATAAAATAATAACCTAACACAAAAGCCTTTAGACGCTAAACTAATTTAGCATCTAAAGGCTTTTGTATGTATTGAAAAGGCAGTTATATAAGTGTATTAGGTCATTATAAATATATTAGATTATTATAGATATTTTACCATTATCTGCCTAAAACATTATATAAATTAATTTTTAGTAAACAATCTGCGTACTATCGTTTGTAATTTAGGTGTTAATATAATTGCTACTACAATGCCTGCGGCACTTGTAATCAAGGAGTATTGAATTTTGCTAGCCGCAACGACCGCACTTTCAAGAACGAACCACCACGCAAGGAAGTAGCCTAAAGCTGTCCAAATAGCACCAATAATAAGGGCTACTAAAATACGACCAAAGGATGCCGTTGGTTTTGTAATAGAGGGTGGCAAATAGCCTGCAGTCATACCACCTACGATAAGTCCTGCAATGCCTTTAATAAAGAAAGAGAATACGATATACTGCGTATGACCACCAAAGAGATCAAATAGTGCAGATCCAATTGCCGCACCTAAGCCGCCATATAATCCACCAAAGAGGATAGATGTTGTAAAGAGTGCAGCAGATCCTAAATGAACCATAGCGCCACCTGGTATTTCAATGCGAATTGTAGTAGCCACTGCACATAACGCGGCAATAAAACCAATATAGACAATGTCTCGAGTACTTAATTTCATAATCATGAACCTCTCTTTTAAATCAATCACTATATTCAGTATAACAAATCATAAGCCGTCTAAAAACACCATTATCATAGGAATTAAATATCCATTTCACGTCTCAATACAAGATATAAATATATACTTAGCTATATGTCTGTAGATATAATAAAGCACCTATACCTCTGTATAGGTGCTTTATAGTATTCAATTATATGTATAATCTTAAATTTTAGCTCGTTTCAAACGAAGTGAATTACTTACAACTGTAACAGAGCTAAATGCCATCGCTGTACCAGCAATCATAGGATTTAACGCACCAATAGCGGCCAAAGGAATGCCAATACAGTTAAAGATCAATGCCCAGAATAGGTTTTGTTTAATGTTGGTCATTGTCTTACGGCTAAGTCGTACTGCTTGTACCAAGGTATGTAAATCATTTCGTACAAGAACGATATCCGCCGCCTCTACCGCAATATCGGTACCACTACCGATGGCAAAACCAATATCTGCTGTAACAAGAGCCGGAGCATCATTGATACCGTCACCAACCATCCCCACTACAAGACCTTTATCTTGCAATTCTTTTACCTTGCTAGCCTTATCTTGAGGCAATACTTCAGCTATAACATGAGAGATACCCGCTTGTTTAGCAATATATTGAGCAGTTCGACGATTATCACCAGTAAGCATCCATACATCAATACCTTGAGCATGTAACTCTTTTACAACCTCGATAGTTTCTGGACGTAATTCGTCTTCTACAGCCCACAAAGCACTAACAACGCCATCTACAGCTAGAACAGATACGGAAGCACCTTGTTCTTCAAAGCGTAAAATATCTTCTTGAACCGCCGTTAAATCATAACCTAGTTCATTCATCCAACGACTGTGCCCAAGTTGTACGGATACGCCTTGGTATGCACCTTGTAACCCTTTACCTGGTACATCAGCAAAACTTTCAAGTTCAACAGCTTTACCTTTATAGCCATGATCTTCACCATAGTAAACCATGGCCTTTGCAATCGGATGAGATGTACCACTTTCAAGAGCCATCATAATAGACATATTAGTACTTTCATCACCATTATAATTTTTAAAAGCCGTCACATCCAATACACCCTGTGTAAGGGTACCGGTTTTATCCATAACAATGGCATCGAGTTTACCCGCTTTTTCAAGATATTCTGCACTCTTGATGAGCACACCGTGTTCCGCACCAAGTCCAGACCCAACCATGATAGATGTTGGTGTAGCAAGGCCAAGCGCACAAGGACATGCGATAACCAGTACCGCTGTTGCATTAATGAGAGCAACGTTAATAGAATCTCCCATAATGAAGTACCACACAAGACCTGTCAAAACAGCAAGGCCAATAACGGTCGGTACAAAATATTGAGCCACGATATCTGCAATACGTTGAATACTAGCCTTGGAGGTTTGTGCCTCTTCTACAACCTTGATAATTTGAGACAACATCGTATCGGAACCGATACGCTTGGCTTCCATGGTAAAAGCACCACTTAGGTTTATAGTAGCACCAATAACTTCAGAACCAACTTGTTTTTCTACCGGTAAGCTTTCACCGGTCAGCATAGCCTCATCTACTGTGGAATATCCCTCAGTAATCGTGCCATCAACAGGGATCTTTTCACCTGCACGAACTTGTAAAATATCACCAGCTACCACCTTAGATGTAGGGATATCAATAAATTCTCCATCACGCAACACATGAGCCGTTGCAGGTTGTAAGGCAATCAATTTTTGAAGTGCTTCGGAGGTACGCCCTTTTGCAATCTCTTCTAAGAGTTTACCAAGAAGGATAAAAGTAATGAGCCACGCAGAGGTTTCAAAATATATTCCATGAGGGCCTAATTCAGGGTGAAATTGCCAGTTATAGATACTGAATAGATAAGCTACCGTCGTGCCCATTACAACGAGCACATCCATCGTAAGCGCCCCATTTTTCACTGCACTCCAGGCGCTCTTATAGAACATGAGACCAGGACCGAACTGAGCAATAGTAGCAAGAACAAACTCTACCCATACAGGCAATGCCTGAATACCAAATCGATGTAAGGTCATATTAATCATCATCGGTACCGCCATACAGGCGGCAATAATAAGGCGTGTAATATGAGGTTTTAAGTTAACCTTTTCTATTTCTTGCTTTGTTTCGTCTGCTTCTGCAGCACCAAAACCAATATTTGTAATGGCATCAATAATCTGTTGTGAATCTATAGTAGCGCCATCTTTATATTCAACGCTCCCCTTTCTAGTTAAGAGGTTGACCTTAACAGATTCTACGCCATCAACTTTAGAAACGACATTTTCAACGCGTTTTACACAGGCTGCACAGTGCATACCTGTAATATCAAATTCTTGTTTTTTTACGCTCATATTCACAGGCCTTTCTACTCTGTAGATATATCTTATCTTACAACTTACTATATTATTACAAATTCGTACTATATTTTGTATTTATGTACTTAAATATACGTCTAAACATCTATCTATAAAAAGCTATATATCCTATTGTAAATAAAATAGCCATAAACACGTTCACTAAGAATGTTTCAATATATTCTAAAACTTCAATATATGAACATATTACATGACTAACTACTCATATATCTACATTTAATAATAACATAAATTCTCATTACGTCAATATCCTACCAAATATAGAGGCTATTTCTTTTTTATAAGGGAATTAACCGCTTTTACCTATACATAGCCTTCATAAATAGATTATAATAAAGTGATGATGAATAAACATAAACTTTGATTCCAAAGGAGGTGAATATATGTCTGAATCAGTAAGCCCTACAGTGGAATTTACTTCGGTAGCAAAGGAATTTCGCCATGAATATGTTGTTGAAAAATCACGGTTTATAACAACAGTATATCCTTGCAAGACTGAAGAGGAAGCCCAAACCTTTATAAGCCGCATCAATAAAGAATTCTGGGATGCGCGCCATAACTGCACAGCCTATACATTAGGCCCACAGCAAGAACAACAACGATCTTCCGATAATGGAGAACCATCAGGCACAGCAGGTAAACCAATGCTAGAAGTACTCAAAAAGACTGGTATTACCAATGTAGCCGTCGTCGTAACACGTTATTTTGGAGGCATTAAATTGGGCGCTGGTGGCTTGATTCGGGCCTATTCACACTCCGTTGCGGAAACCTTACGTCTTGCGCCTAAAGAACTACATACAACACGAACTCGGCTACAAGCAAAGATTGACTATTCACTGTATGGAGCAGTAGAAAGATATGTACAGGATGAAAAATTACACTATGAAGCAAGCTTTGGTGAATATGTAGACATTACAATCCTAATACCACCTACTGATGTAGAGCGCATACAAAAAGAGCTCCAAGACATAAGTCATGGAGCTGCTACTTGTAATGTATTAGATTCTATTGAGGTGGTACTACCACTAGATAAATAATCTAGTTAGTAGATTCCAAACTTTTAATTGCCGTTATTAACTAAACCGGCTATACCTTGACCGAGTTCACGACGTTTTTCCTTAGTCATAGGATAAGGCCATACTCGTTCTAATTGTTTTTTCCGGCTAATTTTATTACGAGCCGTCATTAATCTACGTGCTTCCCAATTACGAATTGCTCGACTTAATGTTCTTTTTACCACGCCCATAGTAGTACCTACTTTCTTAACTATTGTTATATATCAAAATTTGTGATAAGTATAGAAAGATAATTTAAAACTTAATTTACTTTCTATTACTTTGTTGAATTTAGTATATATAGCATTTTATTAAATGTGAAATGACCGTTACTTAGTTCGTTATAATTTTTATTTATCATATTATGTGTATAATAGGGAGATTCTATGGATACATCTTACTACCACAATTTTATTACCCTTGTTCAAACGGGCAATATGACACAGGCCGCAGAGATTCTTCATATTACACAACCAGCGTTAAGTAAGCAGTTGAAATATTTAGAGGCTGAATTTGGGGCTCAATTAATCAACATTAAACGCGGCCAACGAGGATCAAACTTGCAATTAACAGATGCTGGTAAAATCTTCTATGAAAAAGCACAACAACTTTGCTCTATTGAAGAATCTACATATAATGCTGTACAACAATTGAATTCACGCATTGAAGGTACTTTACGCATTGCGACGTCTGCATCTCGTTCAACGCCAATCGTACAGCAATATTTACCAGCTTTTTCCATGAAATATCCATCTGTCCATTTTGAAATTTATGAAGGACTTATGACAAATGTAGTGACCCAACTCATCAACGGTAGCGCCGAATTAGGTATCGCCAATATTCAAATGGTAGATATCGATAAATTCGATATTCTGCTTACCCAAGAAGAGCATTTATACGCTATTTTCCGCCGTGATGTATTCTGGACAGATCGTGAGCATGATACCATCACGTGGGAAGACATAAAAAAATGTCCTCTATCCCTTTCTGGTGGCTCTGTCCGAATGATTATGCAATCTAGCTTAACAGATATGGAGCAACTTAATGCGGTAGCTATCACCACAACTAAAAGCTCAGCTATTGAGTGGGCCTCTTCTGGACGTACAGTTTCTTTAGTCCCAATGGACGCTAAGGAACTCATCAATCATCGCAAAATGGCCCGCATCAAATTACCAGAATTCTCGGGGGATTTCAAAAAAGCTTTTATCACACTTAAAGGCCATGCACTTTCCCCAGTAGCACAGCAATTTATTGACTTCTACAAAGCATATGTATAATCATAATTATACATATTATTACCATACTATGACATTAACAGTCTATATAATTGGCATCTATGTAATTATAGACCCCAATTCAATACATAAGAAAAGACCTAGTACTAAATGTACTAGGTCTTTTTGTATCATATCCTATATAACGACAATTCTTATGGTTGTTTAAGCTCGCCGTATATATGATTCTGTTATACTTGATGAACAGCACCTACAATATCAGTGATGCTGTTAAGATTATATTGTTCTACATATTCGCTCATTTCACGGGCAATACGTGAAATTGCTGTTGGATCTACCATCGTAGCTGTACCAACTTGAACGGCTTGCGCCCCTGCCATCATAAATTCGATAGCATCTGTGCCAGTCATGATACCACCAAGACCAATAATAGGAATAGTTACCCCTTTATAAACTTGGTGCACCATGCGAAGAGCCACGGGTTTTACGGCTGGGCCGGATAATCCACCATAAGTGTTCCCCAATACAGGCTTGCGACGGTGAATATCTATAGCCATGCCCAACAAGGTATTAATTAGACTTACTCCATTACCACCGCCTGCTTCAACAGCCTTTGCGATTTCTACAATGTCTGTTACATTTGGTGAAAGCTTAACGATAACAGGTTTATCCGTTACCTTACGAACCGCTTTAGTTACCGATTCAACAACCTTTGGATCTACACCAAAAGCCATGCCTTCACATTCTACATTTGGGCAAGATACGTTGACTTCTAACCCTGCAATGCCATCTACAGATAATGTCTCTGCCATCCAAGCAAACTCATCAATTGTGCCCGCAGACATATTCGCTAGCAATGGTACATCATATTTCTTAAGCTCTGGTAGAATTTCTCTAACAAAATGTTCAGCTCCAGGATTTTCAAGGCCAATGCAGTTCAATACGCCAGATGGTGTTTCTGCAATACGAGTTCCAGGGTTTCCGTGACGCCCCTTAGGTGTTAAACCTTTTACGGAGATAGCTCCTATCTCATTGCTAAGATCTAAATACCCAGCATACTCAGGGCCATTGCCAAAGGTGCCAGATGCGGCGATAATAGGATTTTTCATCTTAATCCCGCAATAATCAATGGCAAGCTTTGGATTTGGCGTAACGGTGTTATTTAAATCGCGTTCATGCATTAAAAGAACACCTCCTCAGCGGGGAATACAGGACCATCCTTACAAACTTTATAGCGTTTACCTTCTGCACCATCACAAGCACAGCCTAAACAACCTCCAGTACCACAGCCCATACGCTCCTCAAGAGAAACTTGGCAAGGCACATTCAGTTCTTTAGCCACTTGAGCTACGCCTTTCATCATCGGCGTAGGACCACAAGTCATGACAGAAGTAAAGGAATTAGCATTAATTAGGTCAGGCATAATAGCCGTAGGGAAACCTTTTGTGCCCACACTACCATCATCAGTAGTGATGTGGACTTGAACAGGTGTATCTTTAAATAAATCTGCCCAGAAGGTTTCGCTTTCATTTCTAAAGCCCAAAATAACTTGTGCTTCTTCACCTTCTTTCAAATGAGATGCGATACATAGCATCGGTGCAATACCAACGCCACCGCCAATGAGAAGCATATTATTAGATGTTACAAACGGTTCGCCCAAAGGGCCTAAACAATCTAATGTATCGCCAGGTACGAGATGTGTCATAATCTCAGTCCCCTTACCTACGACGCGATACAAAAGGGTAATCGTACCCTTTCGGGCATCAAATCCAGCATAGCTAATAGGGCGGCGCAATAATGGCGCCGTAGAGTCCGCTACGCGAACATTACAAAACTGTCCTACCTTTGCTTCTACTGCTTGTTTTGGTGCGTGAATATCCATAATCCACACATCAGAGCCTATTTGCTCATTGCGAACGACTTCGCCCTGTTCTACATAGCCACTCATGGTTATTACTCCAATTCAAAATCTTGTAACGCTTCTACAGAGTAGTTAGCATCATCTTTACGATTCGCCACAACACGCAATACTTCCCGTGCTGTATCAAGACTTGTTAAGCAAGGTGTACCCATTTCTACAGCGAGACGACGTAATTGGAAGCCTTCGCGTTCAGGACGTTTACCTGCAGTCAATGTATTAAGTACAAGATCGACCTTGTCTTGACGAATGTGGTCAGCACAGTTGTCATCCCCTTCAGAGATTTTATTAACCACCTTACAATCAACACCGTGTTCGATAAAGTATTTACCTGTACCACCAGTTGCTTCAATATGATAACCAAGATCGATGAACCCTTTTGCAAGTTCACAAGCTTCTGCTTTATCACGGTCTGCTACTGTCATGAGAATTGTACCATCCTCTGGAATACGCATGTTTGCACCATTGATAGCTTTGAATAAAGCTTCAGAATATGTACGACCAATCCCCATAACTTCGCCAGTAGATTTCATTTCAGGTCCAAGGGCGATTTCCACAAGCCCCATTTTGGAGAAGGAGAATACAGGTGCTTTTACAGCTACATAAGGTTTATTAGGTACAAGACCAAGTGGCAAGCCCAAATCTATTAAGCTTTCACCAAGCGCAATGCGTGTTGCACATTCCACCATGTTAATACCTGTTACCTTAGAAATGAATGGCACGGTACGGCTAGAACGAGGGTTAACTTCGATTACATTAAGTTCACCATCAGCCACGATGTATTGAATGTTAAGCACACCTTTAACATTAAGACCTACTGCAATACGACGTGTATAGTCAACAATTTGATCAATCAATTCTTGACTCAAGTGTTGAGCTGGGTAAACGGCCATGGAGTCACCAGAGTGAACACCGGCACGTTCGATTTGTTCCATAATACCAGGGATACATACATCAGTACCGTCGGAAATAGCATCAACCTCTACCTCCATACCAACCATGTAACGGTCGATAAGAACAGGATGCTCCTTAGATGCTACTACGGCTTCCTTCATGTATACATCAAGCTCTTTATCATTGTATACGATTTCCATCGCACGCCCCCCCAATACATAGGAAGGACGAACGATTAATGGGTATTTTAACTTTTTAGCTGCTTCTTGTGCTTCTTCATCAGAGGTTACCAGAGCACCTACTGGACGAGGAATGCCAAGTTTCGCCAACAATTCATCAAAGCGTTCACGGTCTTCTGCCATATCGATGCTATCCACGGATGTACCAAGAATTTTTACACCGCGCTTAGCCAATGGGCCTGCCAAGTTAATCGCTGTTTGTCCACCGAATTGAGCGATAACGCCAACTGGCTGTTCTTTATCAATGATTTCCATAACATCGTCCACAGTCAATGGCTCAAAGTATAAAGAATCAGAAATATCAAAGTCTGTAGAAACTGTTTCTGGGTTGTTATTAATCATAATGGATTGGTAACCCGCTTTACGGAGTGCCCAAGAGGAGTGTACGGAACAATAGTCAAACTCTACGCCTTGACCAATGCGAATTGGCCCAGAACCAAGTACTACTACGGATTTTTCACCTAGTGGTTTAACTTCATCTTCTTGCGCATAAGCACTGTAATAGTACGGCGTTTTAGATTCAAATTCTGCCGCACAGGTATCTACGTATTTATATGTTGGTAGAATGTTCCATTCTTTACGTTTTGCGCGAACGTCTTCTACAGTTGTATTAGCATAACGAGCAATAACAGAATCGGTGAAGGAATAGCGTTTTGCTTTGCGCAATATATCTTCTGTTAAGCCCTGTTCAGCCAATGCTTTTTCTACATTAACAATGTTTTTGATTTTTTCAATAAAGAATGTGTCAATTTTTGTAATATAGTGAATTTTTTCTACACTAATCCCCTTGCGAAGAGCTTCTGCTACAACATAAATACGTTCATCATCTACTAAATGCAAACGTTCAATCAATTGTTCCATAGATTCATGACCAATTTTCTTAAGCTCAATATGGTCTAAACCAATTTCCAAGGAACGAATGGCTTTTAACAAAGAGCCTTCTAAAGAGCGGTCGATAGCCATAACTTCGCCAGTAGCCTTCATTTGGGTGCCCAATGTACGGTCCGCCAAATTGAATTTTTCAAATGGCCAACGTGGGAACTTAGTAACTACATAGTCTAGCGTAGGCTCAAAGCATGCTTTTGTTTCCCCTGTTACTGCATTTGTAATTTGATCTAATGTCATGCCTACTGCAATTTTAGCTGCTACCTTCGCAATTGGATAACCAGTTGCTTTAGATGCCAATGCAGAGGAACGAGATACGCGAGGGTTTACTTCGATAACGATATATTCGTTGCTATTTGGATTCAAAGCGTATTGTACGTTACAACCACCTTCGATTTTCAAATAACGGATAATCTCTACAGATGCGGTACGCAGCATTTGGTATTGAATATCATTCAAAGTCTGGCTTGGTGCCACAACGATAGAGTCCCCAGTATGCACACCTACAGGGTCAATATTCTCCATGTTACATACGATGATGCAATTATCTGCACTATCGCGCATTACTTCGTATTCAATCTCTTTCCAGCCTGCAACGGAACGTTCTGCTAGGATTTGGTGAATTGGTGAAAGTTTCAAACCACGACGTGTGATTTCATACATTTCATCTTCGTTATGGGCAATACCGCCACCAGTACCGCCTAATGTGTATGCAGGACGGATGATAATAGGATACCCAATGCGATTAGCAAAGGCTACTGCTTCTTCAAGATCGTTAAAGATATCGGATTCAGGTACTGGCTGATTGATTTCCTTCATCGCTTCTTTGAAGAGTTCACGGTCTTCGGCTTGTTTAATGGCTTCAAGAGTTGTACCAAGAAGTTTTACACCATATTCTTCTAATACACCCGCTTCAGACAATTGTACGGCCATATTAAGGCCTACTTGACCACCTAATGTAGCCAACAAGCCCCAAGGGCGTTCTTTTTTAATTACTTCTGTTACGAATTCAAGACTAATCGGTTCTACATATACGCGGTCTGCAATATCTGTATCAGTCATAATAGTAGCAGGGTTAGAGTTAACCAATACTACTTTATAACCCTCTTCTCGAAGGGAACGGCATGCTTGTGTGCCAGCATAGTCAAACTCTGCAGCTTGGCCGATAATAATTGGACCAGAACCAATTACAAGTACTTTTTTTGCTTCTGAGGTCATATTATTTTCCCTTTCTCATTAAGTCTTCAAATTCGTCAAATAAATATAGGTTATCAGTAGGTCCTGGGGATGCTTCTGGATGGTATTGTACGGAGAAGATTGGCAATTCTTTATGACGCATACCTTCTACGGTGCCATCATTTACACTACGATGTGTAATTTCTACAAAAGCTGGCAAAGAAGTATCATCTACCGCATAGCCATGATTTTGAGATGTAATATATACCCGACCAGTACGTAAATCTTGTACAGGATGGTTGGAACCACGGTGACCAAATTTCAATTTGAATGTGGTTCCACCATAAGCTTGTGCCAATACTTGATGCCCCATACAGATACCAAAGATTGGTTTCTTACCAAACATTTTCTTTACTTCTTTTACTGCATAGCCAAGATCTTGAGGGTCTCCAGGGCCATTAGATAAAAAGATACCATCTGGATTTGCTGCCAACACATCTTCGGCTTTAGCATCTGCAGGAAATACAGTAAGACGACAGCCTGCAGCTTCTAGAGAGCGAAGGATATTTTCCTTTACACCATAATCCATTACCGCTACGTGGAATTCAGCATTTTTATCTCCACGCATACCTTGCCATTTTGTAGTTACACGCATAACTTGATCTGTTGGCAAGTCTTGTTTAAACAATTTTTGAATATCCTCCATAGGGTAATCAGAGCGTACGAGTACGCCCTTCATTACACCATGGTTACGAAGAACACGTGTAATTGCACGTGTATCTACATCATAAAGGCAAGGGATGCCGTGCAAACGAAGATACTCACTAAATAGGCCTTCATTTTGCCAGTTAGATGGAAAGTCACACAGTTCACCTACAATAAAACCTTTACAATATGGTTTAGGGCCTTGAGTAATAGAATTTAAAGTACCATAATTACCAATTAAAGGATAGGTTAATGTAATAATTTGATCCGCATAGGATGGGTCAGTCAAGATTTCTTGATACCCGGTCATACCTGTGTTAAATACAACTTCGCCTACCGTTGGGGCGCCACCTAATAAGGAACCTTCAAACACGGAACCATCTTCAAGAACTAACTTGCCTTTCATTATAAGACTACGCCCTCCTTCATAACAATTTTGCCATCAACGACTGTGAGTTTAGCTTTACCTGTAACAGTCATACCATCAAATGGGCTAACTTTACCTTTTGTATAGAATTTATTTCGATCTACTGTCCATTTTTCAGTCGTGGAGAATACGGTAATATCTGCTGGCTTGCCAACTTCAAGAACACCTGCATCAAGATGCATCAACTCAGCTGGTCGAGTACTCATATAGTACACAACTTGATCGATGCTTAGTTTATCAGGACCATATGCATTGGTAATAACCGCCGCCAAAGATGTTTCGAGGCCACTGAAACCATTTGGTGCACAGCAGAATTCATGGTCTTTTTCTTCATATGCATGTGGTGCATGGTCTGTAATAATCGCATCGATTGTACCATCTTTCAAGCCTTCTAATAATGCTTGGCGATGATCTTCAGAGCGAATTGGAGGAGCCATTTTGAATGCTGGGTTATATTCGCGTAGGTATTCATCTGTGAAAGATAAATGTTGGCTTGTAACTTCACATGTTACATTAAGGCCTTTAGCCTTCGCACGGCGCACCATATCTACAGTATTTTTACTACTTACGTGGGCGATATGGATATGACCACCTGTCATTTCAGATAACAAGATATCACGAGCAACAGCCAAATCTTCAGCTACTGCAGGACGACCAATAACACCTAATTCATAAGAAACAATACCTTCATGCATATGGCCATTTTTAGTCAATGTAATATCTTCTGCATGGTCGATAACCATCTTATTAAACATGGAGGAGTATTCTAAGGCACGACGCATAAATGCAGCATTTTCTACATAGTGACCATCATCGGAGAAAGCGACTACACCAGCTTCTGCCATATCGCCCATTTCAGCAAGTTCCTTACCTTCAAGACCTTTGGATACAGCACCAATAAATTCTACTTTCACAACGCCAGTGAGTTCAGCCTGTTTTTGTAAACCTCTTACAAGTGCAGCATTATCTACAACTGGGTTAGTATTAGCCATAGTGACAACACGTGTGAAACCACCTGCAGCAGCCGCTTGTGTACCAGAGTGGAAATCTTCTTTAGCTTCTTGGCCTGGTTCACGCAAATGTGTGTGAATATCGATAAGGCCAGGTGCTACGATAAGCCCTGTTGCATCATAAACTTCAGCACCTTCAGCACTCAAGTTTTGACCGATGTCCACAATTTTACCATCTTTTACGAGAACATCTGCTACTTCGTTTTGTTTTTTTGCCGGATTAACTACCGTACCATTTTTAATAAGCAAGCTCACTACCGTCACCTCCGATAATAGTTAAGTACAATACAGCCATACGTACAGCTACGCCATTACGTACCTGTTCTTGAATTACGGATTGATCAGAATATGCTACATCTGGTGCAATTTCAAGGCCGCGGTTCATAGGACCTGGATGCATTACCATTACATCATCTTTAGCTAATTTTAATACATCATTGTTAATACCAAAGATACGAGCATATTCTCTATTTGTAGGATACAATGCAGAATGAATGCGTTCTAATTGAATGCGAAGTACGTTAACTACATCTGCATCAGCCACTGCTTCACGAATATCATGGTGTACGGTAACACCTAATTTTTCAAATTCTGGATATACCATTGTACGAGGACCAGCTAGATGTACATCAGCCCCCATTTTTGTAAGTCCATAAATGTTGGAGCGTGCTACGCGACTATGCATTATATCGCCAAGGATAACCACCTTTAGACCTTCAATAGATTCCTTTTTTTCTAAGATAGAATACATATCTAGTAATGCTTGTGTTGGATGCTCATGAGCGCCATCGCCTGCGTTAATGATAATAGGATCTACGGCTTTCGTAGCATATAAAGGTGCACCTTCTGCGCTGTGTCGCATTACGATAGCATCTGTGCCCATGTAGGACATAGTTAACAATGTATCGCGGAAGCTTTCACCTTTACCCATGGAAGATCCACTAGGAGAAAGATTGATCACGTCAGCCCCTAAGTATTTGCCGGCTAACTCAAAGGAACTACGGGTACGAGTACTTGGCTCCATAAAAAGGTTAATAATGGATTTCCCCTTTAAAAGTGGAACCTTCTTGTCATCAGAAAGAACAATCTTCTTCATTTTCTTTGCCACATCTAAAATCAATTTGATTTCTTCAGGTGACACATTTTGCAAACCCAATAAATCTTTGCCTTTTAGGCTAACTTGTCCCATGATTTCCTCCTAACTCACGTAACAAAAAAGACCTTTTGCCCAGGGCAAAAGGTCAAATAGTTTGCACAAAGAAGCCCCTATGGGCACTTCAACTATATTCCTTTCTCAGCCTCTCTGGACTAAATTAAAAGGTATTGTATTATGCAATGGTCTCTCGTACCATATATGCATTTTCTTTATTTATTGTACTGAATCCACCTTTGAAAGTCAATGTAAAACACAAAATTCATATGGATTTTAAAAAGAGGACAACCATATACAATTGCTTATCCTCTCTATATTTAAACAGCTATTAAGCCACTACCATATCTTAAACTTTAATCTAACATTTCTTTTTTAGAAATTAAGAACCTTAACCTAGTGGATATAGTCTTGGTGGATTTTCTTCATCATTTTGCTGTTCATTTTGTGTAGTATACGGCATTTGATCTTGTTGCGACTCATTCGCTACAGGATTTATCTGCACATTTTGCTGATTTGGCAACAATTGAGGCTGACGTTGCTCACGACGACGTGTATTTTGGGATGCCGTCGGTCTAGGTTTTGTTAACTCATCAATGGATACAGCATTTGGAATAGTTACATTTGATGTATCCCCATGAACATCATCAAGTTCACTGAAGGAAGGAGTCCTCTTAGATGCTTGAGCAGCCTTACGTTCGGCTTCAAGTTGTTGACGGGCAAGTTCTGCACGACGACGAGCGCTTTCTTGTTGATCTCGAACACGTTGAATCGCTTCAGCACGCTCTTTTGCTTTACGCTCTATTTCAGCTTGAGCCAATGCTTGTTGACGGGCAGCTTCAGCTTTACGTTCTGCCTCTAGTTGTGCTTTATATCGTTCCTCAGCAAGACGTCGTGCCTCGGCTGCTTGACGTTCTGCTTCAGCTCGTTCTGCAGCAAGTCGCTCTTGCTCTGCCTTACGAGCTTCCGCCGCTATGCGAGCCGCCTCTGCTTTACGAGCCTCTTCGGCACGTCTTGCTTCTTCTATGCGACGAGCTTCTTCGGCTCTACGCACTTCTTCGGCACGTTTAGCCTCTGCAGCAATACGAGCTTCTTCAGCACGGCGCGCTGCTTCGAGTCGTTCCTGTTCAGCTCTACGTTGTGCCTCTAGTCTAGCTGCTTCTGCTTTACGAGCTTCTTCTGCTCTACGTGCTTCTGCTTCTAAACGAGCTTGTTCAGCTTTACGCGCCGCTTCAATTCTCGCAGCTTCAGCTTTGCGTGCTTCCTCTGCTCGTTTTGCTTCTGCTGCTACGCGAGCGGCCTCAGCTTTACGTTCCGCTTCAATTCGAGCTTCTTCTGCTCTACGCGCTTCCTCCGCACGACGAGCCTCTTCTGCTTTTCTTGCTGCTTCCATTTGTTGTGCTTCCAAAGCAGCCTTAGCCTCTGCCGCTCTACGAGCATCTTCTTGACGCTTCGCTTCAAGAGCGGCTTGCTCAGCAGCACGTTGTGCTTCTAAAGCAGCTTTCGCTTCTGCTGCTTTACGAGCTTCTTCGGCACGTTTTGCTTCCAATGCTTCCTGCTCGGCTTTACGTTGTGCTTCTAAACGAGCTCTAGCCTCAGCAGCCAAGCGTTCCTCTTCGACCTTTTTGGCCTCTAAAGCAGCTTTTTCTGCTGCTCTTTGCGCTTCAAAGCGTGCCTTAGCTTCGGCCGCTTTTCTTTCTTCCTCCGCTTTGCGTGCGGCCTCAATACGAGCAGCTTCAATTCTACGTTCTTCTTCAAGACGTTTTGCTTCCGCTGCTAGTCGAGCTTCTTCTGCTTTACGAGCCGCCTCTAGCCGATCTGCTTCCGCTTTTCTCGCTGCCTCGATACGTGCCATTTCAGCTTTACGAGCCGCTTCCGCCTTGCGAGCTTCCTCTGCTTTACGCTCTGCTTCGGCTTTTTCAGCCATCTTACGCTCAATTTCAGCATGCTTGGCTTCTGCAGCCTTTCGCAACATTTCGGCTTTTTCTGCAGCTAGTCGAGCCTCTTCAGCTTTTTTACGAGCTAATGCTTCTCTCTCATCTTTTGCCTTTTTAAGTTGTGCTTCTTTTTTTACATCTGCTACAGCTTTATCGCTCAACTTTTTAGTTTCTTCATGAGCAATTGTTTCTGCCCGCTTAGCTGGACTTTCAATAGTAGATTTTTTAGTATCTACTGCTCCTTTATCTCCATCTTTACCACCTACAGGGCCTACAGGTATTTGTGTGCCTCCTTGAGTTGGATGCCCTAAAATGTCTTTAACATCTTTCGGCACATTAACAGCAATAGTTTGATGTTTTTGTGGATTTGCAAGAGATTCAGGAATTAACAAGAAACGAATTGGCAAATTCGATGCACCGGCTGGCATAAAGTTTAATGTTAATAAATCGCCCGCATTATAATTCCCTAATAGACGACTATCTAATATAGTACCTTCCCCTAATGCGGAAATACCATCTTCACCACCAATGTGATAAGTTCGTGTATCGGTCTGTCCCCGTCTAGCACCTTGTTGATGCAATGCTTTTACCATAAAGGAACCAGAATAAGGTCCCCCAAGAGGGTTAAAATACAGTCTAAACGGTTCATTCCCCTTTGTAGGAATTTTTAACGTATACGATACGCCATAGTTACCACGGTCACGAACAAATGCTTTATTTTGCATTTCGTCTACACCATTGATAAACGTATCCTCTCGGTCATTACCAATTTCTACAAAGGCACCGCCTAAAGCGGTGTCGAATGGTGTAGTAACCTCCATATTACGTTTAGCACCAGTATAAGTACCGCGTAATTGTATTTCATCAATAGGAAGATTTTTCACCCAATGTGACGCATCAACAGGGTCCATACCCATAGGCAACATCATGACACGCGCAAATATAGGCCCTTCTGTTTTAATATCTACAATACCCGTAAATAATGCATCTCGATTTACCGGTGTATTTTCTAAGTCACTAAAGATTAATTGACGCCCTTGTGGTGGGATGCTAAGAGAGTATAACGGTCTTGCATCTGGGCTTTCATTAAGAGGTTGCTCCAAATCCTTTCGCGACAAATCACGACCTGCTGCAAAATAGTCAGGTGTAGCTACAGATTTTAATTGTCTCATGACATGTACTGAAGTTGGATAAGCCGTTTGGTTTTCTAAGACGATAGCAATCTTGTGAGGTAAATCCATTTCATTTACATGATAGAAATAGATACGACCATTGCCATTAATTGTACCTGCACTTAACGTACCTCCTACAGGTCCTACATATTCAGGACTATCCGATAGGAGCAATGTATCCGTTTGAGACACCAACGATGGTGGCAACGGAGAAAACTGAAAATATCCAATTGATTGTAAATCTATATCACGAGCTTCTACATGGCCTGTAAGGGCAGCCATGGCGGCCATAGCCGCAGCTACACAATATCTTGATTTATAGGAAAACATATATTATTACCTCTATACTTCTTCGAGCCCCAACGGGTCATACGTAAGTGCTAATGCTTCAATCTTCTTTAGTCGATGTCCAATTCCAGATTTAGATAGTTTCCCCTCCATCAACTCTTCAAGTTCTTTTAAACTCGCTTCAGGATTCTCCCACCGAAGTCTTGCAACGACGCGCAACTTTTCTGGTAATTCTTCAATGCCGATTTCTCTATCAATAATCCGGATTGCTTTTACCTGACGAACTGCTGCATCCACAACCTTCTGTAAATTTGCAGTCTCACAGTTGACTTGTCGATTAATTTGATTTCGTACGGTTTTCATAATCCGCACGTTTTCAAATTCCATAAGAGCCGATTGAGCTCCCATGATTTGCAAACAGTTTGTTACTGCGTCCCCTTCTTTAAGATATACTACATACTCTTCCTTCCGCTCCGTTAAGCCCGCATGAATGTGAAAGAGCCGTAATACATGGATAATTTCCCTCGCAAAGGTCTCGTTTCCCGTCATAAACTCAAGATGATAATCACTTTGTGGTTTATTGACAGAGCCTCCCCCTAAAAAAGCTCCCCTTAAAAAGGCGCGTCGCGCTTCCATTGATTTGAGCCAACTACGAGGGATTTGTTCACTCACAGGCCATAAAGCAAGATCCTCTAGAGCCTGTCTACCCTCTAGAGAGGGTTCTACAGATAGCGTATACATATTTTTTTTACGCAAGTTTAAACCTTGTCGTACTAAAACATTTGTAGGTAATTCGTATTGCTTTTTCAAAATACCAAGCAAACGACGAGCTACTGCATTATTAGCCGTAGCTAAACGAATGCCGACGGCACCTTTCATCCCCAAAATGATAGATCCGCCCATACGCAATAAGCAAGACGCTTCAATTTTCATGGCCACATCCGCATCACTAGAGGCTTCATATTGGCATAATTCATTTTTTACATCTTCTGCAAATGACATGGGCATCCCTTCTCATTAATGATCATCTCGTTGAAGATAATACTCTAAGATATGCGGTTCAGTATTAGATTGCATAGCATGAATAATATCCATAATAACTTTACCTAACCGTTCAGGATCATGAACAGCTGGTTTTTGAGGGTTAATTAAGGTAGCTCGTATAGTGCGGATTCCTTTAGCTTGTAACTTTTTAGTATCTAATACCAATGGTTCAGATCCTACAGCACTATATTGTTCAACCATTTGAATTGGCAACGGACCATCATTGGCAAGAACAGTATCTATAATTCCTTCTCCGCCATGAGCAATTAAAGCCTCTACATGGTCATTTAATGTGTAGCCTGTGGTTTCACCCGGTTGTGTCATAACATTAGCAATATAAATTTTATTAGCCTTACTGGCACGTACATGAGAGGCCAACTTATCAGTTAGTAAATTTGGGATAATGCTTGTATATAAACTACCAGGACCTAAAATAATCACATCCGCTTCATCAATGGCACGTAATGCAGCCCCCTCTGGCTTAGGCAATGCTGGATCACTATAGATATGACGAATTCGTTTGCCCGAGTGTGGTATATTACTTTCACCTTCTACAATAGTGCCATCTGTCATCTCTGCACGCAATTTAATGAACTCTGTAGAGGAAGGAATTACACGACCACGGACACGCAACAATTTACTAGCCGCTTCAAGAGCTTCTTCAATATCGCCATCGTAAACTTGAGCTAGCGCAGTAATAAAGAGATTACCAAAGCTATGCCCAGAAAGCTCATTTTCGCCTTCGAAGCGGTAACGGAATAAGTTCTCCATTACCCCTTCTTGTTCAGCTAGTGATACTAAACAATTTCGCAAATCGCCAGGTGCTATCATTTGAAAGTCTTCTCGCAAGCGACCAGAAGAACCTCCATCATCAGCAACGGTTACAATCGCAGATAGGTTTGATGTATGTGATTTCAAACCACGCAATAAATTTGATAAACCCGTGCCACCACCGATTACTACAATTTTCGGACCCTTATCAAGTCGGATGTTTTGAAAAATAATATCTGATACCTTGCTGTCAGGGTTAGGTAACACAGCTCGAATAATCGTTTTTATAACCTTACTCGTACCGATGAGCATTAACACAGCGCCCATCGATAATACTACAGCCCCTACAGCAATGAGTACATTATAATTGTAAAAGCCCGTCATATTATAAGAAAAGGCAAGTACAATATCTTCGAGAACCGCAAGCCATTGATAGTTAAACATCAAGGAAATGCCAATAATTAAAAGACCTACACCACAACTAAATAGGGCAAGCCAACGTTTTATATTTAGACCCGGAATTAGCCACCGGAACCATCCTTTTCGCAACATAATCCCCCCTATCTAGTTATCAAGTGTTATAATTTCATGAGGATTATAATCTTCTTCTACATTATTTTTCATCATATCTCTATGTTCAACAGTGACACGATATCCTTTTTCTAACAAGTGGGAATATAAAGCCTCTGCCATAGCTACAGATCTATGCATACCACCTGTACAGCCTACTGCCACAATAAATTGAGATTTCCCTTCTTGTTCATAATTTGGCACAAGAAAATCCATAGTATCAAAGTAACGTTTTTTAAATTCATCCGTTACTTCAAAGGAATGGATATATTCATTCACTGCTTTTACACGACCTGTTTTATGACGAAACTCGGGAATATAAAATGGATTCGGTAGAAAACGAACATCCCATACCATATCTGCATCGAGAGGAATACCATATTTAAAACCAAAGCTCACTACAGTAATAGCCATACCATGAGCTTCATCAACTTGAGCAAAGCGCGTTTTTAAATACTCTTTCAAGCTGGCTGTTTTCATATTAGTGGTATCAATAATAAAATCTGCTTTATGGCGCACAGAGTTAAGAATTTGGCGTTCCTTCTTTAGCCCTGTTGTAATCAGCCCATTAGGAGCCAATGGATGACTTCGTCGGCTTTCCTTATATCGACGAATCAAAGTCTCATCTGTAGCATCCATAAATACAATTTCAAAATCTACCTTCATATCTTTTAATGTATCTAAAGATGAAGAAAGAGCTTCAAAAAATTCGCCACCCCGAATATCTACAACAAGAGCAACGCGATTAGTCCGTTCTCCACCTTGTCGGCAAATTTCACTTAATTTAGGGATCAGCACAGGGGGAATATTATCAATACATAAATACCCCATATCTTCTAAAGCTTGCAATACTTGAGTTTTGCCGGCACCTGACATACCTGTAACTATTAACAAACGAAATGCTTCCATAGTTTTACTCCATTATAAAAGATTACCTTCAATCCAATGGGCTACTCCATCGTCATTATGATGGCCACAAATTGTATGAGCCACAGATTTAACATGATCTGTAGCGTTTTCAACAGCTACAGAGTAACCTGTTTTACGTAGCATAGAAATATCATTTTCTGCATTACCAAAAGAAATAATATGTTCTAAACTAATATGATTATCTAAAGCTAATTGTGTCAAGGCACGCCCCTTTGACACATTAGGGGCAATGATTTCTAAAAAGTCTTTTTGGCTACGAACTAGAGTCACTAAATCACCGACCCTAGGAGTTAAAATTTCAATAATTCGGTCAATGCCTTCTACTGTATCTATGGCAATTAGCTTATTTGGTTCAGAGTTTAAACTATATAACGTATCCCCTAAAAATTCTGCCGTAGCACCAGTCTGTTTTTCATAGAGAGCGGACTGCCACGTCTTATGATGGCATAATAAATGATCATCCACATAAGATTGTATATGCCAATCATATTGTTTTGCTAATTCATAGATACGACGTACGGCTACAATAGGAACAGTCTGTTCAAATAGTTTATATCCTGTTTCTAATTCTTGAATGAGCCCACCAGAAAATAAAATCAGCGGCACATTACCAAGCTTTAACGCCTGACCAATGGGCTTAGCCGTTTGGTACATACGCCCCGTAGCAATCGTAATAACAACACCCTTTTGCTGCAACCGATGTAATACATCTACTGTATAGTCAGATATAGAATTATCGCTACGCACCAAAGTTTCATCACAATCGATGGCAACCATTTTGATATGAGAAAAAGAAGAATTCATGTTTGTCGCCTTTATAGAAATTTTAAATACTCTTTATTATACCATTAATAGTGGCACTATAGATAGAAATAAGCAGTAATAAGCCTAATAATGATAAGAAAGTTTACTCATGAAATTTTCATTAAATGCAAAATCCTCTATTATCGACAAATCATTCTATATTAATTGAGTAGACAGCATTAATGAAACACTATAATAAAAAGCCTCATATAATTTTATATTAAACACAAAAAAGAGACTCCCGAAGGAGTCTCTTTCATATGAGTAACTATCAAATTAGAATTTGTAGTTAAGGTCTGCACGGTAGAAGTCAGCTTTATCATTACCGTTTTGATCTTTCCAATCAAAACCGTAGTTAGCTGTTAAGCCTACGTTGTTTTGCAATGCATAGTCAACAGTAGCCATCCAACCTTTAGCATCTGTAGTGTAGATGTGGTTGTAAGTAGTATCAATGATAGGAGCATTTTCTTTTGCGTTGAAGTATTGACCTTTTACGCCCCAAGTACCTTGTTTTTTGATGTCGTAGTTACCATAACCTACGCCTGCAGTCCAAGCTTGAGATTCTTCAAGGCTAGAAGCTTTCAACCATTCGCCACCAACCCAAATTTTATCGAAGTTAACGTCAGTATTGAAACCATATACGTTTCTAACATCGTCATCTTGGTTAATACGGTCATAGAAACCACCAACCATAGCATGTTTACCAACTTTACCATTAACATTTACGATAAGATCAGTAACATTTTCCTCTTTAGTCAAGCCAGCTGCATCGCCAGATACCATGTAACCATAAGCTACTTGTGCCTTAACTTTGTCATTACCAGCATTGAATTGAGCACCATCAAAAGTACCATCAAATGCTAAGCCACCACCAACAACTTGACCGAAACGGCCAGCTTTCAAGGATACGCGTTCACCGAATTTATGGTTAACATATGCGCGATCGATTGTAGCATTTGCTTTACCTTCAGTTCTGGAGTCACCTAATTCGAAGTTACCAGATGTCAAACGAACAACTGCATCAGTGCGATCGTTTACTTTTGCGTTGAATTGTACACGTGCACGAGCGTCGAATTTGGATTTAGCATGTTCAGCATCTTTATAACGAAGACGAGCATCACCAGTAACTTTTACGTTACCAACGCGGTCTTCCAAACGAGCTACACGAACGCCCAAGTTGTTCAATTCGTTAGAGAATTCATCAGCTAAACGGTTGATCATAGCTTGTTGTTCTGCGTTAGCGCGGTCTTGGTTAGCCATAGCTTTAGCTACCATTTGAGCCATTTCGTAACGAGTGATGTTGTTTTGGCCTTTGAAAGTACCATCAGGATAACCGTTAACGATACCAGCGTTTGCCAATTGAGAAACTGCTTGGTATGCCCAAGAATCTGGAGTTACATCGGAGAATGGGTTAGCTGCGAAAGCTGTAGTTACACCCAAAACTGCTGTTGCTGCAAAGATTGCTGCCAATTGTTTTTTCATAGTTGAATTCCTTCTTTCTGAAAAAAATAGAAAATAAAATGTTACAAGTCATAACATTCACATTCTACTCGTTCTTCAGATTAATAATGTATAGGAGTGTCCACGTTTCCTCACCATACTCTACATCGAAGATCTTCGTTTCATGTATGTATCATGACCTGTACGGTGATAGTATCACAACCTTTTTTCTATGTAAAGCCTTAATACCTATGTTCAGCCTTATCAATAAATATTTTCTATTTTAAAAGTTTCATGAACTCAGTAACAACCTAACTTCATGAATATCTTTTCATTTTAAGGTTTTATACAAAAATTTTTTTTATTAGACTTAAAATCCCAACATTACATTAATATTACTAATCAATTAAATATTTATTCATTAATTTAAAGAATAAGTCTAAAGCTATATTATCATTATATTTATTTGCTAAAAAAGAATATCCTACTTACGCTCTATGTTAAATTGATAATACTCTAGGATGTTCACCGTGTATATTAATCTTCAAACTACAAAAAAGAGACTCCCGAAGGAGTCTCTTTCATATAATTAACTATCAAATTAGAATTTGTAGTTAAGTTCTGCACGGTAGAAATCGCTAAGATCGGAACCGCTTTGAGTTTTCCAGTCGAAACCGTAGTTAGCGGACAAACCAACGTTGTTTTGCAATGCATAGTTAACAGTTGCCATCCAACCTTTAGCATCTTGAGTGTAAAGATGATTATAAGTAGTATCTACGATAGGTGCATTTTCTTTTTGGTTAAAGTATTGACCTTTCACATCCCAAGTACCTTGTTTTTTGATGTCATAGTTACCATAACCTACGCCAGCAGTCCAAGCTTGAGATTTTTCAAGGTTGGAAGCTTTCAACCATTCACCACCAACCCAAACTTTATCGAAGTTAGCATCAGCATTGAAACCATAGATGTTTTTAACATCATCGGATTGGTTTACGCGATCATAGAAACCGCCTACCATAGTGTTTTTACCAACTTTACCAGTTAAGCCAAGGTAAGTATCAGTTACGTTTTCTTCTTTAGTCAAACCAGCTGCTTCACCGGATACCATATAACCGTAAGCTGCTTGAGCTTGGATTTTGTCGTTGCCAACGTTCAATTGAGCACCGTCGAATGTGCCGTCGAACATCAAGCCGCCACCGATAACTTGACCGAAACGACCAGCTTTCAAGGATACGCGTTCGCCGAATTTGTGGTTAACATATGCGCGATCGATTGTAGCATTTGCATTACCTTCAGTAGTGGAGTTACCCAATTCGAAGTTACCAGAAGTCAAACGAACTACTGCGTCAGTGCGATCATTTACTTTTGCGTTGAATTGTACACGTGCACGAGCGTCAAATTTGGATTTAGCATGTTCAGCATCACGGTAACGAAGACGAGCATCACCAGTAACTTTTACATTACCAACGCGGTCTTCCAAGCGAGCTACACGAACGCCCAAGTTGTTCAATTCGTTGGAGAATTCATCAGCCAAGCGGTTGATCATTGCTTGTTGTTCAGCGTTAGCGCGGTCTTGGTTAGCCATAGCTTTAGCTACCATTTGAGCCATTTCGTAACGAGTGATGTTATTTTGGCCTTTGAAAGTACCATCTGGGTAACCATTGATAACACCAGCGTTAGCCAATTGAGAAACTGCTTGGTATGCCCAAGAATCTGGAGTTACATCGGAAAATGGGTTAGCCGCGAATGCAGTAGTTACACCCAAAACTGCTGTTGCTGCAAAGATTGCTGCGAATTGTTTTTTCATAGTTGAATTCCTTCTTTCTGAAAAAAATAGAAAATAAAATGTTACAAGTCATAACATTCATATTCTACTCAGTTCTTCAGATTAAGAATTTCAGGAGTGTCCATGTTTCCTCACTATATTCTACATCGAAGTTCTTCGTTTCATATGTTTGCTACTTCTTGTACGGTGATATTAGCACAACCATTTTTTCATGTAAACCCTTTTTTCTCATTTCCATTCTCATCAATTGGATTTTTTCAACTTAAAATGCTTACTATATTAGATTTTATCTGGTTTTATAGATTCATTTTTTTATCACAAAAAAATTTAAATTTTTTTGCTTTCCTATTAATCGAGAATTATCATCATAATTACCATTAACTTTTACTTATAAATAACATCACCTTTAATAAAATATATAATAATTTTATATACAAGATTTATTATATATATCTAAACGATATTGAAATAGTATTGCTATATAACTACATAAATGATTAAATAAAAAATATATATTTATGTTACCATATATATACTATTATATATAAAATAATTCATAATACTTTTATGCAACAAAAAAAAGACTTCCGAAGAAGTCTTTTTTTGTTTGTGAGGGAATTAGAATTTGTAATTTAATTCTGCACGGTAGAAATCGGAAAGATCATTACCGCTTTGGTCTTTAGAGTTGAAACCATAACCTGCGGATAAACCTACGTTATCTTGTACTGCGTAGTCTACGCTAGCCATGTAACCTTTGTAACCATTAGATGTATTTGTTAAATCATATGCTTGATCCCAAGTGGAACTTACGATTGGTGCATTAGCTTTTTGGTTGAAGTATTGACCTTTCACATCCCATGTACCTTTTTTAGCGATGTCGTAGTTACCATAGCCAAGACCTGCTGTCCAAGCTTGAGAATTATCTACGTTGGAAGCTTTCAACCATTCACCGCCAGCCCACAATTTATTTTTACGGAAGTCCGCATTGAAACCGTAAACATCTTGTTTATCGGAATTAACTGTTACACCATTGTGGTTCAAGTTGCCGCTAGATAATCTGGAATAGAAACCACCAACGGAGGATTCTTTACCAACTTTACCTTTTAAGCCTACATAGGATACAGATGGGTTATCAGATTTGGAGTTGCCATCAGCAGCACCATCAATCATATAACCATATGCACCTTGTACTTGAACTTTATCATTACCTACATTTAATTGTGCACCATCAAATGTATCATCGTACATCAAACCGCCACCAATTGTTTGTTGGAAACGACCAGCTTTAGCAGATACGTTGCTACCAAACTTGTGATCCACGTAAGCACGATCGATTGTTGCTTGAGAACCTTTAGTAGAGTCACCAAATTCGTAATTACCTTTTACACGAACAACTGCTTGTGTTTTATCATTTACATTAGCGTTGAATTGTACACGTGCACGGCCGTCAGTTAAGGATTTACTATTAGCTTTGTAAACGCCTTTGTCTTCAGAACCTTGGTAACGGATACGAGCATCGCCAGTTACCTTTACATTACCTACACGGTCTTCCAAGCGAGATACTCGAACGCCGAGGTTGTTCAACTCGTTAGAGAACTCATCTGCCAAGCGGTTAATCATAGCTTGTTGTTCAGCGTTAGCACGATCTTGGTTAGCCATAGCTTTAGCTACCATTTGAGCCATTTCATAACGAGTGATGTTGTTTTGGCCTTTGAAAGTGCCATCTGGATAACCATTAACAATACCAGCTTGTGCCAATTGGGATACTGCTTGATATGCCCAGCTGTCTGGAGTTACATCGGAGAATGGATTTGCAGCAAATGCTGTTGTTACACCTAACACTGCTGTTGCTGCTAACATTGTTGCGAATTGTTTTTTCATAATGAATTCCTTCTTTCTCATAAATAAGAATTTATATTTGCAGAAGACATTCACTACATAAGTAGTATCACTATGAAAGATGTATTAGGAGTGTCCATGTTTCCTCAACTAAATTATCTATCTTAGCTCCACTTCTTTGTAGCGTAGCCTTTCTGTTGATGTGAATATACCACCACCCCAAAACTTTGTAAAGCATTTTACACAACTAAATCTTATGAAATTTCTTTCATGAATAAAAATTATCCTAAAAACATAGATTTTTACTGTATTTCTAAAAATTTAATTTTACAAAATTTCATTTTATAGACTAAAATAATAGATAATTTTATTATCTACATCCATAAATTTAATAATTATTACTTATTAAATATAAATCATATAATAAATATAGTTAATTTATATATTTGAATTGTTTATTTTCTATAAGATTACTAAGTGATATATTTAGATTCAACCTAGCAGTCTCGGTAAATTTTATTTAGTATACATTTCACAAGATACAACGTAACTTAATCCTTCTTAACTTATAAAAAAGCCTATCTACGATGAAAAACATCATAGATAGGCTTTCACGATTATTAAATTGCATAAGAAACAAATCCTAAAATATGATCAACAGGAACTGGTCCGATAAACCGACTATCACTAGAATGATTGCGATTATCCCCCATCACAAATACATGACCTTCAGGAACTGTTACAGGTGTAGAACGAGTATAATTCATTTTTGTATCTTTTGTATATGGCTCTTGTAATTTCTCTCCGTTACGCCATACATACCCATCTTTAAACTCTAGTACATCACCAGGTCTACCTATTACACGTTTTACCCATACATCATTTGTTTGAGCTGATTTATTGAAAACAGATGCATAGTTCATCAATGGTTCTTTTACATCATCCACCCATGTACGAACACGATTAACACGACTATCAATAATAACAATTTGTCCATATTCGGGCATATCATTCATTATGTGATGCCATTTGGTAACAATCAAATATTGTCCATTGTGTAATGTATCATCCATTGATTCCCCAGATACTCTAGTAGGTTGAATCAAGAAAATATGAATTACCATAGCAATGATTAATGCCAATGCAATAGCATAAATCCAATCTAATATCTCTTTTACTATTGTATTACCTAACTTATTACTCATAGTTTCCTCTTAATGACCACCTTTCGTAAATCTCCCACCAAAGACATCATGTACGTCTTGGATTGTAATAAATGCTGTAGGATCTACTTCATAAACGGTATCCTTTAATCTTGTAATTTCTAGCCGCGTTACCACAGAATACAATACATGTTTCGGTTGTTTTAAATACCCGCCTTCTCCGTACATAATAGTAACACCACGATTAAGATTAGCATTTAATGCATCGGCAATAATCTTGGAATTATCTGCATCGGTAATAATCATAACCCCTTTAGATTCTTCAAGGCCAGTTATGGTCACATCAATCATCTTATAAGCAATAAAATAAGCGATTAAGGAATACATGGCACTATTCCAACTATATACAAAGCCCGCTGCTCCAAGAATAACTAAATTCATGGCCATTACAATTTCGCCTACAGAAAAGGTGGACCGTTTATCAAAAATAATAGCTACAATTTCAGAGCCATCTAATGAGCCACCATTACGAATAATAAGACCTACCCCAATACCTAAGATTATACCACCAAAGATAGATCCTAAGAATGGATCTGTCGTAATCGGTGTAAAATCATGAGCAAAGTTAGAAAATATAGCCATCCAGACAATGGAGAACAATGTAGATAAGGTAAAGCCTTTACCGATTGCTCTATAGCCTAAATACAAGAATGGTAAATTGATAAGTACTACGAAAATACTAAAAGATATACCAGATAGTTCCGCAGCCATCAATGAAATACCAACTACACCACCATCGATGATGCTGTTGGGTACTAAAAATAAATCTAAGCCCACCGTATAGATGAAGGCCCCTAAAATCATCATTACACAACGCATAATAAGGTTTGACCAGTTACGCGTTGAAGTTTCATTCGTCATGATTATCTCCTTTTCCGTATAACTGCTCCATAGCATGTAATCTTTTCTCTTCTAACTCACTTGAACTCATAGTTTCTTCTTTGATTGCCGCTTCGTTCTGAGCTAATTGCTTCGTATAGCGTAAGCCAATAACGAGAGCCGTCAAATCATCTACAGGTTCTGGTGGAAATTGCATAGATGTAGGAATAATCTTACGCCACCCTGTAGGAGGATTATATTGCCAATATAATTTACGGGCTTCCTCTGTACTGTGAGATTCATCGATTAAACTAGTTGTAATCTTGTGATTGCGTCCAATTTGTTGAAGAGAAGGATACAAATGTTTATGATTTGTACCATTTCCACAAACGATATGAACGATACCATAATATTCAGTTAAAACACGCTCAATATCTTCATTGAAGGTATTTGAAGAAATAATTTTACGGTATATCATCTCACCGGAAGGTGAGACTATAGCTATACCAGTTTTCTCATTTCCTGGATCTACTGCTAAAATATATGTATTTTCAGTCATTTGATTATCCCCTTTATAAGTACAGTAGTTATATTTTAACATAAAAAGAAGGTCTTATGTTAAAAATTACATAAGACCTTCTTTTGTAATGTATGAAACCAACATACCTTCATCATATTAATTAGTTTGTATTTTTGCCTTATCATTAAAATCTGGCATTTGAGTAATACGCAACTTGAGATGAACAGGACCAGATGAATATGTATCGCCATCACTATAAGCTTCCACATGAACCTTACCACGCATAGTGCTTATTCTCTTAATGGCTGTAAACAAATCATCACCAGGTATCGTTCCAATATCACCTGATAAGGAATCAGGAATAATCCCCTTTGCCTTAGCACGCTCATTAACTTGTTTCAAGAATTGAAGCATAGAAGATTGAGCATTAGTCCCCCCATCAATTACTGTAGAGTGAATTACCTCTCCATTTTTATAGATAAATTGTTGTGGATATACTTGAATAACGGCAACTGCAGGTTCACCTGAAATAATATTTCCTGCAGCCACAACTTGAACCACCATAGGGGTTTTGGAATTGATTAACTTTTGAGTAGCTACCTCAACATTTTGTCGATCTACATACACAACGGATTGACCATTATCCTCTATACCTAATCGGCGCAAAACAAGTTTATTTGTATCATCGATAATATGTTTAATAGCATTATTACTATCTTCTTCACTTAAACCAGGTCGTACAACAGCTTGTGCTAATAGCTGATCTACTTGGAAAAGAATGGTTCCTTCCCGTAAATGAATGATGCCATTTTGCAATTGTTCTTGTGTATTTTGTAGATTCTTAATATGGGCTTCCATCTTAGCACGTGTTGCTTCAAGCTCAGCTACCTTTTGAGATACCTCTGCATAAGAGGCTTGTAAAGATGCCAGCTCAGCTTCTGTTGCATCTTTAGCAGCTTGTGCACTCGCCAATTCAGCTTTTGTAGCCTCAACTTCACGGCGAATTTGTTCGATCTCAGCCATCCGCTCTTCAAGCTCTTGTTTATTTTGTTCTAACAAAGCCTGTCCACGAATCAGTTCTTGCGTCTTTGCAGCGACCTCATTATTCAACTGCTTCATATCAGCTCGCAACTGATCCATACCGAACAATGCGGTTCTTACACTTTGAGACGTAAAGGTTAATACTCCAACCGTAGCTGCTGCAACTAAAAGGCCTGTCACAATAGTGACTATAATAGATGTGTGCTTAGGTCGTAATCCAAAGAGGGACATACGACGTTTACCAATTTTAGTGCCCAGCTTATCCCCCATGTAAGCAATGAGACCACCCATAAGAGCGATAATTATTAAGATTTTGACACCTACTAACATCATGTCCCTCCTTTCTCCTAAGAATACAATCTGTTATTTCGATACGCGCCAATTCAAATACAATCCTGCAATAATACCTAATGTATCCGGTATTAATGCAGCCAATATGGTTGGCAATGCTCCACCTTTCCCTAATGCACCAGCAAAGGTCATCACCCCATAATAAATAAAGATGATGAGAATACTAATACCAAAGCCGATAGATGAACTAGAGCGTTGTTTTTGAAGGCCTAAAGGTGCACCTACGAGAGCAAATACAAAACTTGCCAACGGAATTGTGAAGCGTTGGTACATTTCCATTTCAAGTTTATTAGCATTAGTATAAGCAGCCTTATAAGCTCTGATTTGGTGACGTAACTCCTTAATCGTCAATTCCTCAGGCTTACGTTGATCTTGTTGAATATCTTTTGGAGCAGACTTAATCGGCAAGGATTGCTCCTTAAATTTCATGGTACGTTCAACACCATTACCAGCTGATAAATCATAGATGATACCATTCTGCATCACCCAATATTGACCATTCCAAATAGCCGTATCTGCATTTTCAACTTGTTGTAACTTGCCACCCTCCCCAAATTGTTGAACCGTAATCATGGACAACTGTTTGGTTTCAGCATCATAGCTCTTAGCATACATCAATGTGCCTAGCTCATCACCATTCATCGTTTTTAACACGATATGATTTTGTGTTTGAGGTGATGCATTTTTCATGATTTGTTCGCGCACAATCGTTTGATACATATGATTTGTACGAGGCACAACAAATTCATTAAATGCTACAGCCCCAATGGAAATGATGAGTGCAATAATATATACGGGCATGGCCAAGCGTAAAAAGCTTAGTCCACCAGCACGCATAACAACGATTTCACTAGTGCTACTCAAACGACTAAAGGTCATAAGAGAAGCCAATAAAACCGACATTGGGAATGTTAAGATAACAATACTTGGTAAAGCCAAGACAAATGCTTGCATGACAAGCAACAATGGCGCTCCATATTCAGTAATATATTGAGCAATCCTAAACAATGTGCCTGTACCAATAAAAATACTAGTAAAAGCAAAAACCCCAAATAGGAATGGGCCTACAAAGGCTTTTAAAATATATTTATCTAATAATCTCATAGCCCCTCCTATAATTTAAAGTTATCCCCTAAATAATGTTCACGAGCGATTGGATCATTCGCAATTTCATCAGGGGTACCCTCTAGGAGGATTTTACCACTACTCAAAATATAAGCCTTATCTACAATCCCCAATGTTTCACGAACATTATGGTCTGTAATCAAGATACCAATACCTCGGTTCTTAACATGTAAGATAATTTGTTGAATGTCAGCAACTGCAATTGGATCGACACCTGCAAAAGGTTCATCAAGAAGGATGAAATTAGGCTCTAAGGCGAGGCAACGCGCAATTTCTACACGACGTCGTTCACCACCAGATAATTGCATCCCCATACGGTCACGGACATGTCCAATATGAAATTCTTCAATCAATGATTCCACGATAGCTTCAATCTCATCAGGCTTTTTTGCCGTAATCTGTAGCATGGCACGAATGTTATCTTCTACAGACATGGAACGAAAGATTGATGCCTCTTGTGGTAGGTATCCAATCCCTTCAGCAGCCCGTTTATACATAGGAATATTTGTAATATCCTTGCCATCAACGGTAATGATGCCAGAGCTCGGTCTTTCAATGCCTACAATCATATAAAATGACGTAGTTTTACCGGCCCCATTAGGGCCCAATAGACCTACAACTTGGCCTTTATCAACGCGTAGACTAACCCCATCTACTACATTGCGTCCGCTAAAGGTTTTAACTAAGTTTTTGGTTTCTATATACATATATTATCCTTATTTATTCGGAACAATGACGAGTGTACTACGTCCACCTAATGTTTCAGCAGAATCATCAGCTAAACGAATTTTCAGTTCCGGTGCATTCAGTACATTACCATTTTGAACGGCATGCGCAGAACCCGATAAGAGTACCACTCCATCATTTTGGTTTGGCGTTTGTGTATATGTAGCTCGGTCAGCAGAACCAGACACGTTTCGTTCAGGATTAGAGAAGGTAACATTACCTTGCGCTACAGCACGAACTTCCTTCATCCATCCTTCTACCTTATCACCGGTTAAGGTTGTCCCTTCAGCAATCAAACGGGCATTGCCTGTAACAAGACCGTATTCAGAGTCAGTACTATACTCAACACTGTCGCCAAAGATTTGGCGATCAGCACGTTGTAAATGAACGCTACCATTAGCAGTGAATTTATTATTATTGTAACTGTGAACCGCTTGAGCAGACATGGCCATATCAGAACCAATCATAGATACACCACCATCAAGATTTGCTTCTTGAGTTTTTGTATTGTACCAACCCTTGGCACCAGTCATAGTTTTATCCGCTTGGGTAATAACAACATTACCTGTTGCATCTGCACGACCTGAATTGCCATCATAAGACAATGTATCAGCGCTGATAGTCAACGGATCATTTGCAGCCCAAACTGTAACAGATGCGGTCATGAGTACAGCTAATATAGCCATACCAATCTGTTTTTTCTTATTCATCATATTTCCTCTCAATTACTTCTTTGTTAATTTCGCATGTCCAATGGCTTTAATAATTTTTAAAGACATATTGCCCTCAAGCTTGTCACCTGTGAGGGTTACATCCTTACTGTTATAAGTGAAAGCCGTTTTAGATGTCAATGTTTTCGTTTTGTTATCAAAATGAAGGGCCTCAGTTTTAAATTCTGCACCTTCCGTATTGGTAGCAGTAACGCCTTGATCAATATCAAGAGAGTTTCGATCACCCGTCAGTACAGCATGAGGAGCTGTAATCGTAGTAGTCACATCATCTTGATAGAACAGACCTTTCAAATTGGTCAGAACGATAGCTTTTGTACGCGGGTCATATTCAATCTTCTCAGCCGATAATGCCCATACTAACTTGCCATCCTTTTCCTCTTGCAAGTCCGCACCTTGGAAATTAACGAGTTGTCCACTTTGATTTTGAGTGGAATTAGCCTCATTAGAGTCTTTCATAATAAATACAATAAGACCGATTAGAGCTAATACTATAGCGACCACAATGGCAATTAACTTTTTATTGTTTTTCATGCGCTCTCTCCCGTATAGCTATCTTCTTATCGTAATCAATAATTTGATCCATCTTAGTCATCCAACGATGTTGGAACCAAAGCCACTCATCTGGATGTTCACGAATAAATTCTTCCGTAACACGTACACAGGCTTCAGTTAGACGATACATATCAACATCTTCATCGCCAGTTTCCTCATAATGTAATGCCGGCAAGATATGAACGATATGTCCTCCTTCAGGCTTACGAGATGCAAAAATAGGTACTACAGGAGAGCCAAATTTCTTTGCAAATGTTGCTGGTCCCATAACAGCTGATGAATCTTGTCCCAAAAACGGAACTGGTAAACCATTTATATATCCATCTTGGTCAGCTAAGAATCCAAGAAGTTTTTTCTTTTTTAAAGCCTTAGCAGCAGAAACGATTTCGTTGCCACCACTAGCAAATACGTCAAGCCCCACCATCTCACGATATTCATTCATAAGGCGTGTGAATTGAGCATTAGGTTGTTTCTTAACAATTGTAGTGGAAGGATATCCATGAGCCGCCATAGCAGCCCCCATCCATTCCCAGTTGCCTACATGGCCGGTAAGAACGATAACTCCCTTATCTTCAGCAATGGCCTTTTCTAAATGTTCAACACCACGCATCTCTATGTGTTTATTGATAAAGGATTTCGTCAGGTTTGGCATGTATAATACTTCCATAACACTGCGACCGAGATTTTTGAACAACTTATTAATTAATTGTTCCGCCTCTTGATCGTTCATATTCATGCCAATTTTAATATTATTTATGCCTCTAAGCTTTTGCTTCTTCGCTATTAGCCCATATACAGGACCTAAACAAGCGCCTATGAGCAAAATGAGCTTGTATGGTAGTCGACAAACAAGCCAACTAATGCCTTTAACTAAATGGTATTGCCATTCGTTATTCATTCTGCCCACCTCCTTTATTGTCCATGAGCATGGGCCTCTCGCGCATAATCTGCAACAACAGAATCCCATAAACCTTGATTCTTCAGGATATATTCTACAGCCTCTCTAACAGCACCATGTCCACCATTGACGGTAGAAATAAATTTAGCTATTGATTTAACCTCTAATACCGCATTATTTGGTGCCATCGGCAAACCTACGAGTTGAAGAGCTCCTAAATCATTAAGATCATCACCCATGTAAGCAACCGAAGCTAAGTCGATTTGATGTTTTTTACAAAGAGCTCTTAATACTTCAGTTTTATTAGCATGCCCCATAAGAAGTTCATCAAAATGCAATTCCTTTGCACGGCGCTCTACCATAGGAGATACACGAGCCGTAATAATTGCTAACTTTATCCCTGATTTACGAGCCGCAGTCAAGCCTAAACCATCTTTTACAGAAAAGGCTTTGAGCTCTTCTCCAGTCGATGTATAAATTAGAGTGCCATCTGATAAAACTCCATCAACATCGAGAACAATCCATTGAATATTCATTATACAATGCCTCTACGCAATAAATCCGTAATGTGAACAATGCCAAGACATACATTATTAGTATCAACCACAGGTAATACGGTGATAGGGCGAGGTTGATTTTTCTCCATCAAATGAAGCGCTTCTGCGGCCAATTTATCCTTTGTAATCGTACGCGGCATAGACGTCATCATATCCTCTACGGGCCATTCTAAAAAATTGCTGCCAGAATCAAGTCCACGACGCACATCACCATCAGTCACTAGACCTAACAAATGTCCTTCTTCATCAATAACATTTGTAGCACCTAACCCTTTTTCTGTCATTACAAAGAGTGCATCACGAACGGTAGCCCCTCTAAATACTGTTGGATTATCATCGCCACCATGCATGATATTTTCTACAGTCAACAATAATTTGCGACCTAAGGAACCACCTGGATGGAATACAGCAAAGTTTTCTGGAGTAAAATGATGGCGTTCCAATAAACATACTGCTAATGCATCACCTAGTGCTAGAGCAACAGTAGTACTTGTAGTAGGTGCTAAACCCAATGGACAAGCTTCTCGTTCTACCTCTGCCAACAATACAATATCAGAATTTTTTGCTAATGTAGACTCTGGTTTCCCTACAACACAGATTAATTTAGCTCCTATGCGGCGCAGAGACGGCAAAATACTAATGATTTCTCCTGTTTCACCACTATTAGAAAATGCTAACACTACATCATCTTCAGTAATCATACCAAGATCACCATGCACGCCTTCACCAGGATGCATAAAAAGTGCCGGTGTCCCTGTACTAGCCAAGGTAGCCGCAATTTTACGACCAATATGACCAGATTTCCCCATTCCTGTACATACTACACGGCCCTTACAAGCCAAAATCATATTTACAGCATTTACAAAATTGTGATCCAAACGAGAACTTAATTCTTCAATAGCACGAGC
The DNA here is from genome assembly GCF_002959795.1 of Veillonella sp. S13054-11. NCBI lineage: Bacteria > Bacillati > Bacillota > Negativicutes > Veillonellales > Veillonellaceae > Veillonella > Veillonella sp. S13054-11. The sequence continues at coordinate 81,308 of NZ_PPCY01000006.1, read as the reverse complement.
TTCCTCATGAAGCACCTGTGCCGCTTGTTCTAAAATAGTCACAAATACCGCCCCTAACCTTTTACGATTTTATCAATAGCTACTAAATCACGAAGCACAGCTTCAAATTGATCTAAATACAACATATTAGGACCATCAGACAATGCTTCCTCAGGATTATCGTGTACTTCAAAGAATAACCCATCTACGCCACTAGCCACAGCCGCACGTGCCAAATTTGGTACAAATTCACGGTTACCACTAGATTTAGTCCCTGCACCACCTGGTAATTGAACGCTATGAGTAGCATCAAAGATTACTGGATAGTCGAAAGAACGCATAATTGGGAAGGATCTCATGTCAACTACGAGATTATTATAACCAAAGCTAAAACCACGTTCGGTAAGCATAAGATTTTCATTACCTGTTTCTTTCATTTTATTAAGAACATTTTCCATGTCCTTAGGAGCCATGAATTGACCTTTTTTAACATTTACGCATTTACCAGTTTTAGCAGCGCCGTAAACAAGATCAGTTTGACGGCATAAAAAAGCTGGAATTTGTAGAATATCTAATACTTCAGCTGCAGGTTCAATTTGCTCGATAGAGTGAATGTCACTGACAACGGGCACATTGAGTTCCTTCTTAATAGAAGCAAGCATTTTTAACCCTTCCTCAAGACCTGGTCCACGGAAGGAACTAAAGCTAGAGCGATTAGCTTTATCAAAGGAAGCTTTAAAGATATAGGGAACACCTAAACGTTCGCATATCTCTTTTGCTCGTTTACCGATAGCTAATGTGCGGTCATAGTCCTCAATAACACATGGACCTGCAAGGACAAATAAACCCTTGCCGCCACCCACAGTAATATCTTTAATTTGAACTGTTTTCATTTATTTCTCCTCTTGCTCGTAAATTGCATTAACACGAGCTAAGTCTTCAGGTGTATCAACACCGATAAATCGTTTATTTGTCAAAATAACACGAATTGTATAACCGTTCTCTAGAGCACGTAATTGTTCTAGAGATTCTGTTCGCTCCGCCGGAGTTGGCTCCATCTTAGCGTAGTTTAATAAAAACTCTCTACGATATGCATAGATGCCAATATGTTTTAGTGGCGGACGCACAAAATCATGGCGAGGATATGGGATTAAAGATCTAGAAAAATACATCGCATCATTACGATTATTTAAAATGACCTTTACCGCTGATGGCTCCTCGTACTCTTCCTCTAATAAAGGAGTAGCTACTGTGGCCATCTGCAAGTTTGGATCTTCCTCAAATAGACGTGCCAAGTCATCAATAAGATTTGGATCAATCATCGGTTCATCACCTTGGACATTGATAACAACATCTAAGTCTGTATAATGACTAGCAACCTCTGCTAATCGATCCGTTCCTGTAGGGTGATTAGGATCTGTCATCATAACAGTTCCCCCAAACTGTTGTACTGCAGAATATACGCGGTTATCATCAGTGGCTACAATTGTACATACTGTCTTTGTAGCTTGTGATACCCTTGCATAAACCCGTTCAATCATAGGTTTACCTGCAATATCAGCTAATGGTTTGCCCGGTAATCTTGTAGAACCATAACGCGCAGGAATAACACATCCAAACTTCACGATAAAACCCCATTTCTGTTATTCGTGTATCTTATTATTATACACTAAATCTCTAAATTTTCTATGAATTCTTGTTTTCCAGAAACAAATTCAATCCCTATAGATAGCACCAGAATCGGTATTTTTAAGTCTTCAATTGCATGCAACTGACTTAACTTAACTGCATCCTTTTCTGTAATACAAATAGCATCAGCTTGATGAGCAAATGCTTGTTTCCAAATCTCAACTACATCATCATTTGAAAAGTCATGATGATCTCCAAATGGCAAGGTATGAACAACGTTATACCCTACATCAGTTAACGTTTGTGTAAAGGATTGAGGGTTTCCGATTCCACTTACAGCCATAATGCGTTGTTCCTTGTAAGCATCTACAGAAGCCCCAACAGAACCATTAGCCCACTCATCTAAGGTGTACATAAATTGCGGTTTATGTGTTGTTTCATAGACAGGTATATTGGGAATCATCTGAGTTAATCGCTTTCGAATGCCGGATACAATACCTGGTGCTACTTGATCAACCTTAGTAAGAACGATAATATCCGCGCGCTGTAAACCACTAAGGGGTTCACGTAATAGTCCCCGTGGTAACACATGTTCATAGCCAAACGGATTGGATGCATCAATTAGTACAATATCAATATCTCTTGCTAGTGCACGATGTTGAAATCCATCATCCATAATAAGACAATCGGCACCTAGCTCATTAATAGCGATTTCTGCAGATTTGGAACGTTCACGTCCAATAATTACATTGGATTTTTGTAAAACCTTAGCCAGTAACCAAGCCTCATCACCACTGATAGATGGCTCTACAAGCATTGTTCCGTCTTTAGAAATAATAATATTTTTGTTATTATCTTCTGCACGGTACCCACGACTAAGAACAGTAGGATGAAGGCCCTTCTGAGTAAGCACATCACAAATAAATCGCACCATCGGTGTTTTTCCAGTACCACCAGCCGTAATGTTGCCAACGCTGATTACAGGCACTGTAACTTTCGTAACGCCTTTACCCTCATCAAATCGAGCATTGCGTATTGATACAGCTTTCTCATAACCTTTACTCAAAAGGCCTAAACTGGAGCGAGCTATATCACCTAATACGGATTGATCTTCACCACTAACGATGGATTTGAATAATGCTTCCCCACTCATAGGTGACGCCTCCTATTATGTAATACAGTAAACTAATCTACAAATTTAGTCTTACTACGGAATAATTTGATGTTTCTCAAATAGCAAACGCAACTCTTGTGTATTACGTCGCGTAGCACCACGATTTTCTTTAATGATATCCAGGCAGTTTTGCCCCATCTTTTTAGCCAAGTCTCTATCATTACATAACCGCAAGACCATAGCGGTTAACTCTTTTCCATTCTTCACTTGCTCACAAGCATTTCGGGAGTTTAATAAGGCGAAAATTTCTTTAAAGTTAAACATATGAGGCCCAACCAAAATTGGCTTACCATGTGCAGCTGGTTCCAAAATATTATGGCCTCCAGTTTTAACAAGGGAACCACCAACAAAGATAATATCGCCTAAGCTATACAGTCGTCCAAGTTCACCAATGGTATCTAAAACAACAACGGGAATGCCTTCGTGAACAGGCTCCTTCATATCGCTACGACAAATAGCACTCAATTCATAACGCTTTGCAATATTTTGCACATCATGACCGCGATAAATCTCACGAGGTGCAATCAATAAACGAGCTTGTGGATACTCTTTCAATACTTGCTTGAAGGTTTCAAAAATAGCCTCTTCTTCACCTTTGTGAGTACTACCTGCAATAATGATAGGATGATTATTCCCAAAGCCAAATTCATCGAGAAGAGCTTGTTTTTCTTCATATGATACGGTGGCATATGTTTGATCGTATTTCATATTACCTGTTACGGTAATATCAGGTGTATGAGCACCTAAACTTTCAATATACGCCGCATCAAATTTGGACTGCATGCAAAAACGCTCAATAGAACGTAACATTTCACGTGTAAAAGCACTGATATACTTATAACGTTTCATACTGCGATCTGAAATGCGTCCATTAACCATCATAACTGGAATATTTTCCGATTCGGCGATACGCAAGAAGTTTGGCCAGATTTCAGTTTCTACAAGTAAAATAGTAATCGGCTTAATAATATGTAAAATTTTACGAGTTAAATATGGTAAATCAAGGGGAAAGAAAATAATTCCTTCTGCTTCAGGAATGATACGATGAGCCATAGCATGACCAGTAGCAGTAACTACAGACACGACCACAACAGCTTCAGGAAACTCCTTTTTGACTTCTTTTACCAATGGACTGGTAGCCACAATTTCCCCTACAGAAGCGGCGTGAATCCAAATAGCACGACGCCCTTCAATTTTTTTTAATAGTGAAGCTGGCATATAGCCTGCACTCTGTTTGATACGCTCATAAAATCCATCTTCAAAGGCAAGTCGGTATAAAATAACCGGAATCAAGCCAATCCAATAGAATATGAGCAATACGTTATATATCCAGTACATGGTTATCCTTTATTGGAGAATTGAACGGAATAAAGATGGTTGTACAATCCGCCGTCAATAGCTAATAGCTCTTGGTGAGTCCCCTGCTCTACCAAGCGGCCTTGATTGAGTACAACAATTTGATGAGCATTTTGAACAGTGCTCAATCGATGGGCAATAACAAATGCCGTACGCCCTTTCATAAGGCGATCTAACGCCTCTTGCACAAGTTTTTCACTCTCCGTATCTAAAGCAGATGTAGCTTCATCTAGAATTAAAATACGAGGGTCTTTTAAAATAGCGCGTGCGATGGCAACGCGTTGACGTTGTCCACCAGATAATGAACTGCCTCGTTCGCCTACAATTGTATCGAGACCATCAGGCATCTTCTCAACGAACTCAAGTACGTTAGCCGCTTTAGCCGCTTCATACACGTCTTCATCAGTAGCATCTAAACGTCCATACAAGATATTCTCTTTAATTGTAGCATTGAATAATACGGTTTCCTGTGGTACAAGACCAATTTGTTCACGCAAGGATTTAAAAGTAACATCTTTTATATCGTAACCATCAATTGTAATAGAACCACCTGTTACATCATAGAAACGAGGTAGTAAGTTCGCGAGAGTTGTCTTACCTGCACCAGATGGACCAACGAGGGCCACACTTTCACCAGCCTTAACAGACAAGGTAAAATGTTCTAAGGCAGCCTTTTCTCCATCATAGGAGAAAGAAACATCATTAAACTCCACATTGCCGGTAATAGCAGGCAATGTAATAGCATCAGGTTTCTCCACAACATCTGTTTTAGTATCTAAGATCTCAAATACACGATCAGCAGCAGCCAACGCCTTTTGAATATTACCATATACTTGACTCAAACGTTTTACGGGATTTGACAAGTTAATAGCATAAATCAAGAAAGCAATCAAAGAACCTGCAGTAATAGCACCTGTTACTACGGAGTAACCACCGTACCAAAGGATGACCGCTACAGCGATTGCCGCAGAAAACTCAACCATTGGGCTTAACAAGCTAGTCAATTTAGTAGCTTTGATAACTGCTTTAAAATTGCGATCATTTTCATCTTCAAAGCGCTTACGCTCAAAATCTTCACGAGCAAAGGATTTTACAACGCGAACTGCACTAATTACCTCTTGTAAAAGTGCCGTAATATCAGCTACACGCCCTTGGACATCATGCCCTGCCACGCGAAGCTTCTTACCAAAAACATTGATAATCACTAAAACTACGGGAACCGTAATAAAAGTAACTAACGTCAATTTCCAGTCAATGAGAAGCATGGACACCAAGGAACCGATAAGTGTTACAGATTCAGTGATAAAAGAAATCAAGTTATCTACCACGGCCGTTTGCAATGCAGCTACGTCATTTGTAAGATTACTCATGATAACGCCCGTCTTACGACGATCGAAATAGGATAAGCTTAATTTTTGTAGATGATTAAAAATAGCCTCACGTACATCGATAATCACGCGCTGTCCGATGTAGGACATGTTATAAGTTTGACCATAGGTAGCAAAGCCACGAATTAGGAAAATGAGTATAATAGCACCTACAATAAGGTTCAACATAAACATATTCTTTTCATCTAATACTTGGTCTACTACATTCTTAATTAGCCAAGGTACTACCAAATAGGCAGCAGCAGCGACAATCATGCAGAATACTGCAAAAAGCATTCGCTTATAATAAGGCTTTACAAAGTATAAGAGCCTAGAATAACTATTCATTACATTTCTCCTTACCGAGATTATATACAAGATGTGCTACCCGTTTTACTGCACCCGGCTCACCTAATTTATGACGTACTTCGCGCAATTCACTGCGCATAGCTTCATTTTTGTCTACATCGCTGAGCAATGGTTCTACCAAAGACACAATTGCGTCTGGAGTGACAGCATCTTGTAATAATTCGGAAATGACTTCTTTACCCGCTACAATATTAGGCAAGCCCACATGTGTTACATTCACAACCATCTTACCAATACCATACGTAATTGGAGATACACGATACAATAATACCGTTGGCAATTCCATCATCGCCGTTTCTAATGTAGCCGTTCCTGATGCAGCAAGGCACACATCACAAATCTGCATCAAGTCATATGTATGGTCTTCCGTAATCGTAACAGGCACCTTATGAGCATCGATAAATTCTTCTAGCTCACTTCGATCAATTGTATGTGCTCGAGGCAAGAAGAATTGAATATCTTCATGCTTCGCCATCAATTGCTCACCACTTTTTAACATCGTATCAAGTAAGGATAAAACCTCTTGTTTACGACTGCCTGGCATGAGCAATACCTTTTTAGCCTCTTTGCGAGCCCCGAAGTATGCTTCGGCCGCATCCTTAGTCATCGTAGGATGTACGATGTCGAGTAAAGGATGCCCTACAAAATCTACATTACATTTATACTTGCGATATGCTTCAGCTTCAAATGGAAAGATAGATGCTACCTTAGTTACATACTTACGGATTGTATTACCTCGACTACTATGCCATGCCCAAATCGTTGGAGCAATATAATACAAAACAGGAATCCCCAGTTCATGAGCCACCGCAGCTAATTTCATATTAAAACCTGGGTAATCTACACAAACGAGAATATCTGGTTTCTCCTTCATCATGACGCGTTTCAAATACGTGCGCAACTTAAAGAATTTTGGCAATGATTTCACAATCTCTACAATACCAATGACACCAAGATTCTTAATATCATACACGATACGAACACCAGCACGCTCCATCAAGGTGCCACCCATACCAAACATTTCTACAGAAGGATCTATTTCTCTCAATGCATTGGCTACACTTGCCGCATGAGTATCGCCGGAAGCTTCACCGGCGGAAAACATGACTTTCATTATGCATCCTTTCTGGAATTTACAAATTCTTGGTCAACAGCACAGATAACAATACCATGACGATCTGCCATATCAAGCACATCTTGTTGTTGTACGAAAATAGTCTTTTCCGCTTCTACAGCTAGTACCTTACAACCACTATCAATCATAGACATGAGCGTTTTTATGCCTACTGCCGGCACATCAAAGCGTACATCTTGATTTGGTTTTTCGGTTTTAACGACAACCGCATCCCCACGGCCGAGCTCGCCACCTCGTAAAATACACTTATCAGTACCTTCAATAGCTTCAATAGCCATGGCCGCCTTATGCTTAACAACAACAGTTTGACCTATATCAAGGGCACCCATTTGTTTAGCTAGTTCAAAACCAAAACAAATATCAGCCCATTGCTCATCTGTAGGTTGTGCTTTTGAAAGCACTCCAACCTTTGGCATAAATGGTTTTAAGTATACGGTTTGATCTAATACTTTAAAGCCTTCTCGCTCTATTTCATCAACGATGGCAAGCATAATCGTATCATCTTTACGATTTTTAAGACGCTTTAAAACACCTAATGTTTTTAAATCAGGAAACGTAAGACCTTTAAAAAGAATCTCTTTAGTAACTTTCCCAAGCATGGTTAACTCTTCAACCTCTTCTTTTTTCAAGGTTTTGAAGATTTTACCTAGTTTAGCAACACCAATATCGTAGAAAGCATCAGCCTCAGCCTTTAGAGCCGGGTCTATATCAGGTACCACACCGATAACAACCACCTCGTGGCCCAATACATGAGCGGCACGCATGAATTCTACAGGCAAAACACCTATGCCCGCAATTAATCCTACCTTTGCCAAGACTATACCTCCTAGATGGCCTCACGGCCTATATATCAATTAGTAATTTCAAGTTCCCTATGAAAAGGCCTAAAAATAGACATAATCATATACAATATATTGTACTATAAATAGCTACTTTTTACCATTAAAAAGCCATGGTTTATGCCCTTTTCTTCATCATTTTATTATAATTCCCTTATTCCTTTTAAGCACTAAAAAATCTACGATTATATCTATCAAAACTTTTCTATAAATATAAAAATATAATGTAAATTAATCATTGATATAAAACTCAACTAGTGATAATGCACACAAAAAGACCTCGTACATTGTACGAGGTCCTCATAATTAGTCGCGACGAGTACGCATAATTCCCCTATCAGCATTGCGTAGGAAGCGTAATAAATTTTCAATTTCTACGGAAGAATCCAATTGTAATTCCATTTCTTCAATCGCCTTAGATAAGCTGAATCCAGAACGATAAATAATACGGAATGCCTGTTTCAAATCACGTCGTACATCTTCGGAAATTCCTGCACGAGATAAGCCTACAGAGTTTAGACCGATAACACGTGCCGGTTGACCATCAGCAATTACGTAAGGTGGGATATCTTGTACCACCTTAGCCATCCCGCCAACCATTGCATTACGACCGATTTTAACAAATTGATGAATACCTGCAAGGCCGCCAATAACCACGCGATCTTCAACGATAGCGTGCCCTGCAAGACCAGCACAATTACTCATTATTACATTATTACCAACGATACAGTTATGAGCCACATGTGTACAGGCTTGAAGTAAACAATTATTGCCTACACGTGTTTCTTCACCTTCACCAGTAGCGCGGCTAATAGTTACGAATTCACGAATAACCGTTTCATCGCCAATATTACAATAGCTTTTTTCGCCTTTAAATTTTAAATCTTGCGGTTCCAACCCAATAGATGCGTTAGGATAAATTTCACAACGCTTACCAATGGTTGTCCAACCACCAATTACAACATGTGCACCGATTTGTGTGCCATCGCCAATCTCGACATGTTCGCCGATAACAGCGCCAGGACCTACGATTACATCTTTGCCCAATTTAGCATTTGGATGGACTATGGCTGTACTATGGATGTTGGATTCCGCATTTTCCATGCCTACAACTATCACTACAATCACTCCTCATTCTATTATACAAGGGCAAACATGTATTCACCGCTAGCGCACAATTTGTCGCCAACATAGGCACGGCCTTCAACCTTGCCCATTTTACCTTTAATTTTAACAATATCTACCTCCATGCGAACTTGATCGCCAGGTTTTACAGGATGGCGGAAACGCACTTTATCAATACCTGTAAACATAGGAGTAAGACCACGATTTTCCTCAGGGTACAATAATGCAATACCACCGACTTGAGCAATAGCTTCAGTCAATAATACACCTGGCATAACGGGGTTCCCTGGAAAGTGACCTTGGAAGAACAATTCGTTGAATGTAGCATTTTTAATACCCACAGCACGTTTCATAGGTTCTAACTCAACAATGCGATCAACCAAAAGCATTGGGTAACGATGAGGTAAAATTTCTAAAATATCTTCGTGATTAAGAATCATGGCTGTGTCTCCCTTATTTCTTCCATTATACTGCGAGCCAATCTTGAATTTAATTCATGACTCGATTTCAAAGCAATTACATGGCCTTCAATCGGTCCTAACAAGAATAAATCCCCTATAACATCTAATGCTTTATGGCGAACTAATTCATCCTCAAAGCGTGGTATAGATAGACATTTCTCATCATCATAGACTAATGCATTATCTAGGCTACCGCCTTTTGCAAGCCCCATGGCCTGTAATTGTTCCAATTCCTTCATAAATCCGATAGTCCTAGCCGATCCAATGTGTGCTTTGAAATACTCAGGCGATACTTCAAAATCACATTGTTGCGTACCAAGCAACGGATGGCTGTTAATTGATGTAAAAGTCATGCGATAGCCATCATATGGCAAAATCACAATAAAACGATCCCCATCATAAACAGCATGAGATCGAGTCACTTTGTATATATGACGTGATGCTATTTGTTCTTCAATGCCAGCCTCTTCAATAAGATTGACAAAAATAGCACTACTACCATCACCTACAGGAGGTTCTGGAGAATCCATTTCAATATAACAGTTATCAATATTCATAGCACTGAACGCTGCCATCACATGTTCAACAGTAAATACCTTTGCTTCACCATTTTCCAGCGTGGTAGCGCGCATAGTGTTCGTCACATTATCAATGTGTGCTCGCACAGAAGGATGCCCTTCAATGTCCGTGCGGACAAACACAATTCCTGTATCTTCAGGTGCAGGCTTAAAAACCATATGTACTGGTTCACCGCTATGAAGGCCAATCCCTTGATATGAAACAGCCTTTTTTATTGTTTGTTGTGGCTTACTCATAAGAATGTCCTTTCATAATCCGAATTCACGTTTACTATACACCAATATGTATTATACCCTATTTGCATAGGCGTTACAAGAAATTTACCATATATTACGCTAATTGGAAAGACTATTCTTAGTCTTTAAAATTTTAATAGATTATTTTTAAACACTAAGTTATAAGTTATAAAATAAAAAGAGATTTCATCCATGCTAGTAGGAATCAGTTTCATCTTGAAGATTCCACAATCGCATAAACAAAATCTCTTTAAAATTATTAACTATTGAAAAACATCAGGTGGTGTATCTATTTGTTCACCATAAAAACGACGAGTCCATTTCCAACGGTTATGAAGCCAGAACCAATCTTCAGGATATCGTCGAATATAATCTTCAATAAACTCATTTAGACGAGTTGTTGTTACCGCTATATCACGCTTTTTATCATCTGTACGTTCCACATAAATTGGTGGATGTGCTTCAATCTCATATTTCTCAGAAAACGGGCTATAATGTATGGTTACAAAAATAATAGGCACATCTTGCATACGAGCCAGTACAGCTGGCCCCGCAGCCGTCAATGTTTCATAGCCAAAGAATGGTACAAGAACGCCATCATCACCAGGGTCCTGATCCATAATAAGGCCTAAAAATGCACCTTTTTTTAGTTCATTAATCATTTCACGAACACCTGTTTTATAGGTCACATGTTGATGCATAATCCGACGATATTCATTGATAAACTTATCGGCATCACCATTCTGTTTCATAGCCACAGAAATCAGCGGATATCCTTCAGAAGCAAGAACGCCACCTAAAAGTTCCCAGTTACCACTATGAACAGCAGCTAAAATTGCACCTCGACCATTTTCTAAGGCATCATCTAAGTACTCTCGATTAATAAACTCCACCATATCTTTGTATGCGCCATCTTTAATTTCAGGATAGCGCAATACATCAATAATCATACGGCCAAAGCGTGTAGTACTAGCTTTCGCAATACGTCGAGCTTCTTTAGGATCATCTGTAATATTACAGAATAAAATTTGGCCTATCGCCAGGCGCTTGCGTTTAGGTGGCACCACTAACCACGCAATTTCACCAAGCAATGTACCAATAGCATATTGCAAACCTTTAGGTAATAAGCAAATAAAGGCACTAAAGATTTTCATAAACCTATACATGGATTATTAGCTCTCCTTAAGCTGTGCTTTCAAAGCGTCAATTTCTTTTTGTAATTGTTTTACAGTTTTCACCATTTCTGGCAAACGATTCTCGTAAGCAGCCAATTTTAGCCACTCTTTATGAGGTCTCATTGGATACCCAGCCATAACAGAATTAGAAGGCACATTGCCAGTAATTCCTGTTTTACCTGCAAATTGTACATTATCTCCAATTGTAATATGACCTGTACAGCCTGTTTGTCCTGCAAAGATTACATGGTTACCACATTTTGTACTACCTGCAATCCCAACCTGTGCGATTAAGAAACAATCTTCTCCAATCTCAACATTGTGGCCAAGGTGAACAAGATTGTCAATTTTGGTACCGCGGCGTACCAAGGTAGATCCCATTGTAGCATTGTCGATAGTAGTGCAAGAGCCAATTTCTACATCATCTTCAAGAATAACATTGCCTACTTGAGGAATATGCGTATGAATACCATTTTCTGTGGCAAAACCAAAACCTTCACCACCGATAACTGCTTTAGCACGCAATACAACGCGTTTACCCAAAATACAGTTCTCATGTACGATAGCACCCGCATAGATGTCAGAATCTTCCCCAATTCGTACATTATGACCAATATATACATAAGGTCGAATCGTTACATTATCACCGATAACAGCATTATCATTAATAACACAATAGGCACCAATAGCTACATTTTTACCAAGTGTAACATTCTTGCCAATAATAGCAGTACTATGCACTTCACGGGGAACTACAACAGGTGGATGGAATACTTCTAGCACTTGGGCAAATGCAGATTTTGCATTATCAACTACGATTTGCGCCATCGGTGCATTTTTTACTTCTGATTCAACGATAACAGCACCCGCTTGGCATAACGCAATATGTTCAACATATTCACCAATTGCAAAAGTTATGGATTGTTTTACCGCTTGTTCAAAGCTACGTGTCTCAGTAATGACAATAGACTCATCCCCTATAAGTTGACCGCTTACTAAATTTGCGAGTTCCTGTAAAGTTTTTTCCAAGGCAAACTCCTCCCCCTGTGGTAATCCTCAATTATTGTGCAGCTTCAGTTGTACTTGTTGTAGCTTGATCTGCTTGCTGTGCATTTTGCTGAGCATCTTGTTGCTCTTGGGCTTTAGCCGCATTTTCAACTTCTTTGATTTGATCGTCAGAAGCTTTACCCATTTTTGTGATCAAATCATCGGTTACATCAGAGCCACCACCAACAACAGCGCCTTTTTCAATAATAACATCAAGTTTTTTTTCTTTCACAAGTTCATTGATTTTTTGTTCTTGATATTGACGGTATTCTTGTGCTTTTGCATTTGCAAAGGCATTTAATTCTTGATTCGCTTGGTTAAATACATTTTGTTTAGATGCTTCATCAGCAGCAGCAATTTTAGCATCTAATTCCGCTTTTTTAGCGTTAATCTCTTTAGTAATTTCAATACCTTTTTCAGTACTATTTGCTACTTTCACGCTATCCACATAGCCAACATTGTTAGAACCACAACCACCTAAGATAGCCATAGAAGCTACTAAAGCTACACTTAATACTAAAGATTTAATACGTTTATTCATAATATAACTCCTTATTGAACTCGATAAGACGCCTTCACTGCATCAGTAATATCAAGCCCTTTAATATTACCACCATCATCGATGATGACTAAATCTAAATGTTGTTCCTCAGCAATAATTGTTACACGCATACGAACATCTTCTAAAATAGCCTCATGAAGTGCACTCACTTCAGCTTCTTTATCTGAAAGTTTTTTTGCCCATGTATCATTCCAATCTTGCGCCACAGGCAGATTATTATTAGCAATGATGGCTTGTGCTTGTTGTTGCACCATGGAGTCACGTTTCTCAGCTAATTCCTTCTGTAGGGATGCAGCGTATTGATTGAGCTCTTCCTGCCCTTTTTGTTGCATTGGAGCAAGCTCAGCCTGTACCTTTGCTTTAATTGAATCCACATCGAAATCCGACGGTTTTCTCTTAGCTAATAATTCTTTTAATCTTTCTTCTTTTTTAGCCTTTTCAGCCATAGCCGCCGCCCTTTGTGCATCATCTATATATACACGTGCATCATAGGCATATAAGTCTAATTGAAGGTTTACGATTTCCAGATCATATTCATTAGTACTAACCTTTAACTCAGCTAAATACTTTTGAGTCAATTCATTGCGCTTCGAATTTAATTGCTGATTTAGTTCATTTTCTTTTGTTGCAATACGAGTTTGCAATTCTACCGTAAGAGCATCTGACAAGGTTGAATCCAGTGCAAGTGTTTTCAACTGTTCATCTTGTGTCTCTGACTTGGCATTTAAGGCTTGTTGTTCAAGTTCATATTGACGTTGTAAAAGTTCCAGTTCATTCTTGGCTTGTTTATAATCCGCATAGGATGGATTAAACTCTAGTACATCATCAATGCGTACAACACCTATTGACATGCCATCAGGACCCTGTTGGCGATTTGTTACAAAACCATAGGCCCAAACCATAGCACTTATTGCAGCAACGAGAAATATGACTAGTCCTATATATCGTTGTTTCCCGTTCATTGTCGTTCTCCCTTACATAGAACTACAGTTTATTTTTTTGCATCAGTAGCTAGTTTTTTCAATACTTGATCTGTAATGTCAACACCGCCATATAGTACAGTATCTTTAGTCATAACAACGCTAAGACCCTTAGCATCACCAACCGCTTTTGCAGCCTCCATAGCTTTATCTTGAACGGATTTAGCAATTTCTTGATCTTTTTTAGCTAGGTTTTGACGCGCTTCTTCAGCGATTTTTTGTTTAGTAGCATCATCTTGTGCTGCATCAATTTTAGCTTGCGTTTCTTGTTGTAATTGGCTTTGATAGCTCATATACTCTTGAGCTGCAGAGATATAAATTGGATTATCTTGAGACAACATACGAGATGTATCGATAACCCCAATAGTACTAGTCCCACTATTACTACTAGGCGAAGCCATTTGCGTATAAGCTAACGCACCAATACCAACAATAAAAATTGCAGCAATGACGATGGAAAAAATCTTTACATTCGCCTTGTTGTTCATCATTCGCATCATAATAGAGTGCCCTCATTTCTTTAAATCACTGCATCAAAGGATGCCATATAGAGATATTGGTGAAAGCCTCTTTAAAAAGAGGCCTTCACCATATACATTTACTATATTAGAATTGTGTACCGAAGCTGAAGTGGAATTTATTTTTGTGTTTACCCACGCCATAGTCAAGTTTAACAGGACCAATTGGAGTTGTAATACGAACACCAGCACCAACGCCATAGTTAAAGGATTTTTTGCTGTTATACCATGTAACATTTGGTGCATCCCATGCATCACCAATATCACCGAATAACACACCACTAACTTTCTTAACAATTGGGAAACGGAATTCCAATGTAGCATTGTACATCTTCTTACCACGGAATTGATCATCTTCATAACCACGTAAGGAATCAGCTCCGCCCAATGTGAACAATTGGCTATAAGGAGCATCACCTTGGATGAAACCAGCACGTGCACGGAATGCCAATACATTTTTAGCACCCAATTTCTTGTACATACGAGTTTCAGCTGTGAATTTGTAGAAGTCGAAGTCACCGCCCAAACCATGACCAGCCCATTGTGTAGTATAGGAAATACGACGACCACGAGTTGGTTCATAGATATTATCGCGAGAATCGTATACTTTTTGCCATGTTACAGAGTTAATGCGACCGAAGTTATTTTTTACATAGTTGTCAGATGCGAAGTTATAGGAACCATTATCCCAGTTTGTACCTTTACCCGCATTTTTATCATAACGGAAACCAGAGCTATCATCATCATCCCATTTATAAGAATCTTTACGGGATTCTAATGTCAAGTAATCACGAGTATATTCCCCAGTTTGACGTCCGAACGAAATATTAAAGCCACGAGATTTCTTATTGTATTCTGCTACTTCATTACCATCTTCATTGTAATCTGTGTATTCATCTTCGCGGTTGAAGAAGGAGAAGCCAAGGGATGTACCTTTGCTATCGATCCAAGGTTTCAAGTAGGAGATTTGGTAGTTCTTATATTTTTTCTTACCACCGATTTCCCAGTGAACTTTAAATTTATCGCCAGTACCACGGAAGTTATCTTCACCGAATTCAACAATACCCATCAACCCATCAGATTTAGAGTAACCAGCACCTAATGTGATGGTACCAGTCTTATGTTCCAATACATCGATTTCAATAATTACATTATTTGGATCTTGTTCACCTGGCAACATACGAACGTTTACGTCATCAAAGAAACCTAAGTTATATACGCGTTCTACAGAACGACGTACCAAGAATTTATTAAAAGGTTTTCCTTTCTTTTGAACAAATTCACGAGTAATAACTTTATTGCGGGTTTTCTTGTTACCTGCTGGAATGATATCTTCTACGATACCTTCAACAATGTGTATATGAAGTACGCCTTGGTCATCTACACGGACACCATCAACGTGTGCTAACATATAGCCATCGCGAGCATATGCAGCATTAATACCTTGAACTTTTTGCCCTACGGATACAGAGTTAAGAACTTGACCTGGTTGAATGTCCATGAACTTAGTCAATACTTCGGAGGAATATACAGTATTACCTTCAAAGGAAACGCCAGTGGTAACTGGATTTACGGTTACAGCAAAGTCCAGTTTTACGCCTTCAGGCACGGAAGTGAATACAGGATTTACTTCGGAGAAGTACCCAGTATTACCAAGATTAGTTACATCTTTAAATACACCATCAACAGATACGGCATCGCCAACTTTTTCAGTTAAAATTGGCAATAAATTTGCTTGTTGTTCAGCTGTAACCCCAGATATAGACAAACCGGTAATCAATTTACCTACGTAAGGATTAACAGATTCTGCACTAGCAGATGTAACATATTGTGCTTCTACTGTTGTAACAGCTTGAGTTTGGCCATTTTCAGCAGCCTTATCAAGATCAGTACCACCAGTAGTTTTAGATACCATTTTTACTTGTTTATCATCAGTTTTTAAAGCAGCATTATTGACTGTAACAGTTCCATCAGAACCTTTTACTACAGTGCCGTCACTAGATATAGTCGTATCACCACGAGCAGCTAAGATAGCTGCATCAGTTTCATCTTGTATAGTTGTAGTAGTTGCATCAGCATTATAAACAGCTTGTGTAGTAGCTGCATCATTTGTTGTAGCAGCATTAGTCGTCGTTGTGCTATTTAAATCTGGAGTATAGCCAGCTTGTACCTCAGCAGCAAATACACTGCCTGTCCCCATGACAGCGGTCAACACGGACGCTGCAAGCATACTTTTATAAGCTTTTGGTTTAAACATAAATTCCTCCTAGAACTCATCCCCATAAAGAGTTTACATCTTATTTATAAAGACTAATAAATCTTTATCATTATAGCATAAATTGCTTGGAATGAGTACTATATTAAACAAATTTTATGAAATTAATATGACTAGAATGTGCATACCTAAGGGGTTTACACATTCTAGTCATACTCTTAAAAGCTACGTGTCCAACGACCACCTATATAATTGTTCCCTTTTGATGTATGCCATCCCGTGAACTTAAGGTTTCGTTTAACAGAATATTCTATACCATATTTATTTTGTTTGTTATTAATACCTTGAGAATAAGTCAACATGACTCTCGGTAATACATATTTACCGATTTCAATATTATAATTACTTGCCGTATCCCTATTAGTTGGCTCATCGGGATCAATTGACCCTGTTGTAATATTGATGCGGTCTAACCCAAGTGTATTTTGTAATGCATCTTGTACATAGCCAAAAGCAAACATTTGAAGCCCTGCTGTAGCCACAGCATTCACATCTTCATTTGTCAAAGTACTACTATTTGAATCTGCACCGCGGCCGAAGGTCAACATGGAAATGATTTGCTTTCTAGACAATGTAGGATTAGAGGACAATGATAAGTCCATATGATCCACTGTCCCTTTTACGCCAAGCATAATAGTGTAATTACTTACATTTGTTTCAGCCTCTAATTGTAAGTTTGGTAAATAAGAGCCACCTACGAAATGAGCATTCCCTTTTGTAATATTAAATACATGGCTCAAATACTTAAACGTGCCATTTCTAACATCGAATTGACCACTAGCAGTTGGATTTTGTAAGGATCCACCAAAATGAACATCGCCACTGATAAACATGTTGTATAAGGTGCGATCATATAAACGTACACCTTTACCCGCATGAACAGTAACATCCACCCCCATATCTTTGGTACTTTCACTAGATTGTAAGGAAAGAGGAATTTTGAATTGAATCTTTTCAAGATTTAAAGTACCAATAAGGGTCGGCAATCCATCTCGGTCAGCAATATAAAGTTCACCATTCAAAGGTCCTCTTACATATTCACTGCGAACCTCTAAGTCTTCTAGCTGAACTGCCGCCTTGTAATTAGTAAGAGTATGTCCAGACCAATTTACTTTAGCAGCCAAACCAGCTGAGCCTTTGCCCATATTAATACGGGATTGGAAATCACCTTGTTGACCAGAGAAAATTAAGTCACCATCAATACCAGTAATTTGATTTTCTACACTTGCCAATTTCATCGTACCATTACGTACCGATACAGTACCATATGCTTCAGGCTGATCAATAGTGCCTGTAATGTGAACCGTGCCTTTTAACGGACCTGTTGCCTCCTTAACACTAGTTGTAAGAAGAGGGATAACAGCCATATCTGCTTCGTTAAAATCAATAGTTACATCCATAGATTTGCTATCATTTGCTGGAATATACCCAGACGTAAAGATTGCCGCTAATGGAATCTTACCATAGACACTTAGCTTATACCCACTTTTGGCACCTTGAATTCGTTGAATCTGAATAACTTGATCTTGCATTGTAGCCAATACAAAACCTTCATCAATACCAACACCATTAAAGGACCCCGACTCTACAGCACCGGATAATTCTACTTTAGGATTCTTAGTTTCCCCAGTGATATTTACAACGCCAGTCACCCAACCAGTAGCTTGAATATCCTTACCCATAAGTGGCAAGAACGGTACTATATCAACATCCTTTAATGCAACCTGTAAGTCCGCTTGACCATCAAGATCCATCGTACCGCCTATTGCAATGAGACCTTCATCAACAGGCAGTTTCAAAGTTGTAACTTTGAATTTACGATTAGCAAGACTTGCATCGATAGTTGCATCACCAACAATCTTTTCATCAATACTTACATCATTAATCTTGCCTGTTACATTAACGCTTGGATTGTCGCGTGTACCTCCGATTTCAACAGAACCATTTAATTTGCCATCAATGTGTTCATTGGACCGGTCTAGCAAGGTTAGCAAATTCTTTACGCTACCATTAGTAACATCTAATACACCAAATAGTTGTCTACTATCATCAAACTTCATACCACCTTTAGCAGTGTAGCGACCACCATCGGCTTCAGCAAAGGTGAAATCTTGCACATTTACAACCGATTTATCTGCATAAACACGACCATGAATATCGTTCAATAATTCCCCATTAACTGATAAGGCATCGGATGAAATATAGCCATTGAATTGAGGGTTATCCACAGATCCAGTAATTTGTCCTCGACCAGATAGCAAACCATCAACTTTGTAATCCGTATTAATGAGCAATCTGCCCATATCAATTTTTTTGCCTTCAAAATCAATATTAATTGCTTCTTTAGATACTGTACCGCCACCTGTGATAGTTGCACCATAACCTTCAATATCAAATCTATAAAGCTCTAATGTATCATTCTGATAGTTATATTTTGCAAACGCATTGGTCACGAGTTTGCCATAAGCAGAACCATCCCACAAATGAGCACGACCTTCTATAATCGGATTTGCAGCCGTCCCTGTAATATGATTGTCTGTTTCAAACCAACCTGTAATAGGAACATCTGTAACAGTACGAATCACATTTTCAATACGAGCAGCCCGAGCCTTGGCATTTAGATCTAACACATCTGTATTAAGATTATACCAACCATTAACATCATAGCCCCCATCGCCATCACCAATATGTCCATTGGTGATAGTGAGAATATGGTTATCTAGCTTAATATCTCCATGGATATTATTGAATCGAGCCCCTTTATAATGTACCTCTTGACCCCATACAGTGCCCATTACATTTGGATTATCCAATGTACCTTGTATCGCAAAAGAGGTATTCAAGGTGCCATCAACCTCTTGACCAATAATAGGACTTAGTGCGGTCAATGGCAATGCATTACCGGAAATAGTGGCATCTATATTACCATTTTGGATATAGCCATATCCGCTTAGCGCCCCATCTCCTATAGTGCCTACAACGGTCATATTTGTACTATTATCAGCATGCGTAAAGTTAGCTTTTGCAGTATCAACTACAACACCGCGAATGCCTATTTGGCGACCTTCAACAGCGCCTACAACATCTGTAACTTGATTATTTTTTCCTAAGATACGCATCTCACCATCGATATTACCTGTAACCGGTGAGGTCATATCTTTTGTGAAAGTGCCTAAAGGTAAATTTTGAATCTTTATAGTAGTATCAAAATCCCCTGTATCAACCACATATTGGCCCTTAACCTTTGCACTACCTTCGCCTACTGATAGGCGCACATCATCCGTACGAACTAAACCGTTATCATATACAATATCACCTTGTAAACGATCAATATAGTAACCATTATAAGAAATACCATCACTAGCAATCGTTGCATCTACACGAGGAGCTACTGTCGTACCACCAATATGTGCACGCCCACCTACAATACCAGAAACACCGACGTCTGTTATCGCCTCTAAATCTACTTTATCGGCCACAACATTAAGATTTAAATACTCTTCATCTTTGCCTAGTGTAACTAAGCCATTGATCTTTGTTACTTGATCATTTACCCTCCAAGAACTACGACTAATAACGATTTGATCATTATTAAGCATAATGCGACCCGTGCCATCGGTAATATTATAAATTGTATTACCCCGTTTATAAGTGCCTGTTAAACCTTTAAAGCCTACATTACCACTCATAATGTATTTGCCATCTTCACTTTTAAGATTTAAATGTAAATCTTGTAACTTACCACTCGTTACAGATAGATCCTTACGAAGTGGAACAAAACTCATAATACCAGCAGTATCAATTTCATCAGCTTGTACAAAGAGATCAAAATTAGATACATTGTTCATATCAATTTTGCCATTCAAGGTAATTGCGGAACCATCTACATCAGCAGTAAAGGCACCTTTAGACATGCCACTCATATCAAGCGCCATAGTCCCATCAAGATTTTCTACATTCCTCTTTATTCCATCTTTAGTACGTAGCGCTACGCGACCATCATTAATAGTCACAGAGCCATCAAAAGTACCCGACTTATTTGGATCGGATGGTTTTACTAACTTAGTTATACTCCACGACCCATCAGCTAGTTGCCATATATGAAAATCTGGCGCCTCAACGATTACACTAGAAATAGCCGTAGCCCCTGATGTGTTGCCACCGACAATCTTCGGCAAAGAAGATAATTTAACTCCTACAGCTACCTCTTGAGCAGTTCCAACTAAATGACCATCTCTATCTTTAATAATCACATCTGTTAGAACAACATCACCATTCCAATTAATTCGGAGAGAATCATAGTCTATAGATCCGTTTATGACATTATTTACTTGTTCTTTAACCATAGGTGCAATGTAAATTTGAGCCATAGGATTGATGCTGGCACCAACAATACCAGACAAACCTAAAATCGCTGCACCGATAAGGAGCCACTTTTTACGGGTCATAATGATACTCCCATACACATTATGAATAATATAAATATATATACTAATCTTACCACAGACACAGTAATAACTATAGTATTTTCAGGGTAAATTTTATAAAACTAATATATTTTCTCAGAAATCAGTTTCTAGAATAAATACATATTTAATTTTATTAACCACTACATAAACATAAACTTTGCGACACTACATGAAATATACATATAAAATATAACCCTATCAAGAGCACTCATTGTCTATACTGTCCACTACAAGAAAAAAGACGACCGAAGTCGTCTTTTTAAGGATCATATTATTGATTGCCGCCTAGTTTTGCCAATTGTTCAACAGCGCCACTATTAGCGATAACTTCAGCCCCTTGACCTACAGGTGTAGACAATGGAACGCCTGTTAATTGTTCAAGAGCCGCAATGCTAATATTGTAATTGTAAAGAGCTTCTACATAGTTATTACGAGCTGTTGTCAACTTAGTTTCTGCATCAAGTACATCAAGGTTCGTACCAACACCTGCACGGTAACGAAGCGTAGCAATACGGAAACTTTCTTGACCTTGTGCGACTGCAGTTTGTGTACTTTGGATTGTTTGTTCAGCAGCTCGTAAATTCAAGTATGCTTTTTGTACAGCTAACAATACAGCATCAACAGTGGCCAAGTTAGCTTCTTTTGCTTGTTCAAGTTGTGCATTTGCTTTTTTAATAGCATTTTGTGTTGCACCACCATCCCATAAGTTCCAAGTAGCACTAGCACCAACACTCCAGGACTTTGTACTTGTACCAAAGTAACCATCTGGATCACCATAGCCACGACCAGCTTTTACAGCAACCGTAGGCAAATAACCCGCCTTAGCAGATTTTACAGCTTCTTCCGCAGATTTTACATCAAGAGCTGATTTAACAAGAGCGGAACGATGAAGCATAGCATATGCTTTCGCTTGCTCCAAGGTTACATTATATGGTTTATATTGTAAATCATGCTCTGCTGTAGTAATAGCTGTTTGTGCAGGGTATGCAATAACTTGATTTAAGTTCGCCTCTGCTAAATTTGCAGCATTTTGCGCTTTTACAAGAGATGTTTGAGAATCATCAAGATTTGTTTTAGCTGCCAATACATCGGAGCTCGCCACTAAACCAACATTATACTGTGCCTCTACATTAGTTACATGACCTTGATAATCTTTAACAGCTTGTTGTGCTACATCTACCATATTACGGCTCATAATCAATGTATAATAACCGTTAAGAGCATCATATTTTGCTTGTTGTAAAGCCTCTTCATAGCTAGCACCAGTACCTTCACGAGTATAACGTGCAGAATCAATGCTTGCATCGAGTTGTGGATTGAATACAGGCGCACTAATGGAGAAGTTATGACTACCAGATTTGCCACTACCTGTGTCACCGCCCGTTTTTTGAACACTCCAACCATAACTAACACTTGGATTCTTACCAGCTGCTACTTGGCTTACTGCAGATTTAGCAGCTTCATAACCCCATTTAGTTTGCTTAGCTGTACGATTATTAGCTAATGCTAAATCAACCGTACGGGCTTCGTTTAAAGCTAATGTACGTTCATAGGTTTTACTGTCTAAAACAGATTTTTCTGCTAATTGCTTTTGTGTTAATTGAATAGCTTCTTTTTGATATTTGCTTAATTGGTCTCCGTTGTTAACGGATGTAGTTACTACATCAGCGGCGAATGCACCAGTAGTAACTAAAGAAAGCATTACACCTAAGGAAAGAACCTTTTTATTCATAATATGTACCTCCATACTCATATAGAGTAAATGTGTTAGTCATTAGAATACTTGTTTAATACCGAAATAGGTACCTCCATTCGTAGAACTGAACGGTCTGGTCATTTGAATAACGCCATAGGTATCTTTATGCAAACGTATATCACTACGAATACGATATTTACGATGATTAAGGTCATATAGCGCGGCTGATAAGGACACAGGACCACGGAAGTTATAATCCACCCCAAGACCCAATTCACTTTCAAAAATACCACCACGCACTAACCATTTAGAACTAATAAATCGACCTGCATTCAGATCAAAAGTAGTATCATCACCCATATTAGAAAGGCCAATTTCAGCCATTCCTTTATTGTTAAAGGCACGTACTCTACCATTGACACGGAATTCATTATCCGTTGTGTTATACAACAAATCTACAGATGGTTCAATCTTGGTAGATGACTTTTTTTCAGTCATACCAACCTCTACACTATTTCCATTTACATCCGTTTGGTACGCCTTTCCGCCCATCAGTTTATTGATGCGAGCTGAAATCTGTGCCGTATTATGTAAAGTCTCCTTAATATTTTCTTGTGCTTTAGGATCTGTTACAGTTGATTCCATGGTACGAGCCATATTATCTACACGATCAGTAGTTTGTTTTAAATTAGTTAAAATAGCACGCATATCATTGCCTGCATTACCATCAGCATTAAACTGTTGTGCTGCTTGATTTAGCTGAGCCGTTACATCCGCCATATTTTGTGTAATAGCTACCGCATTATCAGCCATCACAGCTGTAGATTGCAAAGAATATTTAAGTGCACTTTGAGTTGCAGGATCACCAATAATACTATTAATAGACTGTAGCATCTTCTCAGTACCATCCATTAATTTTTGTGCACTCTGCATGGCCTTATCCACAGCATCAACGCCTTCACCTTTAACGGAGTCACCATCTTGTAAATATACTTTAGACTGTCCTGGTGAAATTTGAATAAATTTATCACCTAAAAAACCATCTGACCCCAAGGAAAAGATTGAGTCACTTGGAATCTGCGTTTTTTCATCAAGTTTCATCTTAACCACAACGCCACGCGGTGTAATTTCAATATCAGAAACAGTCCCGATGGCCACGCCGGAAAATTTAACCTGATTCCCATTTTTTAGGCCATTTACTTGAGTGAAATCACCTGTAATTGTCATTTGCGGTTTAGCCCAAATATCGATACGGCCTACAAATAGTATGCCTGCAATAAATAGAACTATACCTATTATTGTAAAAGCCCCTACCTTGGCCTCCGTCGTCCACTTCATTATATATCTCCCATCGCAGATTCGTTAATCGGCTCTGCTTCACCATGAATAAATTGTTGTACCTTCTTATTTGTAGAATTCTTAAATTCTATTGTATCAGAAATTTCTACAAAATGCCCCTGATCGAGTAAAGCTATGCGGTCAGCAACATAAAATGCTGACTGCATATCATGTGTTACCACGATAGAAGTACAACCAAGCCGATTCTGCATCCCCTTAATTAGCATACTAATCGTACCTGATGTAATAGGATCTAACCCTGATGAAGGTTCATCATAAAGAATTAAACTCGGATCTAGTGCTATAGCACGAGCTAAGCTAACCCGCTTTTTCATACCACCAGACAACTCATTAGGCATATAGGACTCATATCCCTTTAAACCAACCCAATCAAGTCTTTCTGCCACAATGCGTTTGATTTCGTCATCCTTTAACTTCGTATGTTGACGCAAACCAAAAGCTACGTTCTCACCTACCGACATAGAATCAAACAAAGCTGAATATTGGAATACCATCCCCATTTTTCTTCGTACCGTATTAAATTCATCTTCAGATAATGTAGTTATATCTGTGCCATCTACGATAATCTGCCCTGATGTAGGACGTTGTAAACCTATTAATAAGCGAAGTAATGTACTTTTACCACTACCACTGCCGCCTAATATAACTAACGTCTCCCCATCATTAATAGTGAGATTAACAGAGTCTAAAATCACACGTGACTCGTAGGCAACTACAACATTGCGTAGTTCAATCATAAATCCCTCTAAAAATATCCACTAAAATAACAATGTAGATAAAAAGTAATTTAATACAAATACTAGAATAATACTAGTTACTACAGAACTAGTAGTGGAAAAACCAACAGCTTCTGCGCCCATTTTAGTTTCCATGCCCTTATAAGCACCTACCAATGCAATGACAGCACCAAACACACTAGACTTTATAAGTCCTAAGGTGAAATCTGAAATGGTAGAAAACATTTGAATAGAGTCTAAATATGTACTAGGCGCCAAACCCTTGATAACAGTGGCTACAAAGTAACCACCGGCAATACCGATAACAACACCATAAAATGCCAAAATTGGCACCATAATCATACACGCTACTACACGTGGTACCACGAGGTAACCAACAGGATCAACAGCCATAACACGTAGGGCATCAATTTGTTCTGTTACCTTCATTGTACCAATTTCAGCCGTGATAGCTGCGCCAACACGGCCGGCTAATACTACACCAACTAAGATAGGACCCAATTCACGGCCCATAGCTACAGCCATAAGGCCACCTACTGTACTTTGAGCACCATAGGTAATTAGTACATCTGTAATCTGTAAGGTCATAACGGCACCAGCAAAGAGTAGAGTTAAGCTAATAATAGGCAAGGAGTCTACCCCTAAGTGAGCCATCTGTTGAAATACATGCCACAGATTAATCATTTTTAATTGTTTTATTGTTTGCCACACTAATAATGTAGCACTACCCATCTGCGATAAGCCGTTTATGACGACTCGACCTATCGATTCTAGCCAACTCAACAGTCTATCCCTTTCCCTTACAGTTTCAACTTATTCAGCTGTATTTGTTCCACCAGCATTAGCCTCATCTTTTTTATTGGTTTCTTTCGACTCTTTTTTAGAATCCTTTTTAGACTCAGCTTTATCCGTTTTATCTTTTTTAGATTGATCTTCCAATTCTAACTTGCGTTCCATCTTAATCTGATGTTTCGCTTCTTTGACACGTTTTGCTAATTCTTTATCCCGATCAGCAGGCTTCATTACATGAATCGTAAATTGACCATCACCTTGCACAATGTACTCAGTATCAACAGCAGTCTTTTCAGGTTTCTTTTCATCATCCTTACTAGAACTCAAATCTTCTTGACCTGTTTTTTTCTTTACATCCCCTGGCATAGGTTTTGATTCCACATCTTTAAGCTTAGCCTTTTTAACAGATTGAGAGCCATCTTCATCAACTAAGCTGATACCATCTTCCAAAAATTCTACAACGATTTGATTATTTGTATCTGTCTTTTGAATTTCATCATAAAGCTCATCAAAATCTTTATGAACTTTCAAACGGCGTAAAATTTCATCTGTTAAATTATATTTCTGTTTTTCCAATACGTATGGTAATGGAATCTCGCCACCGCCACGCACCTCTAAGGTATACTTACCAATAGCTTGATCTTCAGGTACCTTAAAGAAAATTTGTTTAATAACCTTTTCACCGCGGAACGGCTCTAATGTTACATCTACTACGATAGTATCCCCAGGAGAAACTACAGTAGACGAAGCAGAAGCATCGATAAGCTTTGCTGTTTTCTTATCTTGCGTTACGTTTGTTTCAACCGAAATATCCGAAATTTCATAGTTGATGAATCGATTGTTCATAAGAACATCAATGACATTATAAAATTCATCAACTGCTTTTTCACTAATAGAATCAGAGCTGTAGAACATATTTGTCCGCGTTAATGGCTTATGTTCTTTCCCTTTTGGCGTAATAGTATAAGAAATTGTAGCCGTACCAGAGCCACTGCGATCCAATGTTTTATTCAACATATTGTATAAGGCTGTAGCTGCTAAAGTTGGTGTCATTTCACCATCTTCAATAACCTTGACGGAACTAGTTCTATCACGGCCCATATCAATATCCTTTAAATGGAATCGCAATGGAATACCTGGCGAAATCACGCCTGATACACCTGCAATACCGGCACCTCTATCTTCGGTAACAGAGCCAATCTCTTTACCCATAGAGCCAAGCTTAAAGGCAGCATTATAGCTTTTTACAACGGTAAAGATACTTGCATTGTGCATAAAATAGTTAGAAGAACCATGTTTTAAGAATGGATGACCAAAGGCAACAACCTTTTCACCATCTACATGAGTAACAGTACCAATAGCGCCCAATTTAAGGTCACCATCAACTAGCAAAGCCGCTACTGAGCCACCAGCTTCTAAAGGTTTTGCAATTTCATCACCACTAGCACTTGCGGTGTCATATGTTTCATATTTATATTGTGGTAACTTCGATTTAAAGTATTCCATTGATGCCGCATCGAAGCCATATGCCATAAGTGGAGTACCTAAAGGAATCAATTGTGTATCATCCCAAGGTTTAGATAAGTTTTTCTCATATGGTATATTCCATAGTTTGACCATATCCTCAATAGGAGTAATCATACCTATCGTACCATCCGCAAACCCCCAGCCATAAGCAACAGCCCCAACGAGTTTACCATTTATATATACAGGGCTACCACTCATACCATGCGCAATGCCACCAGTTTGATCCATAACGGGGCCGGAAAACTTGGCTAAAATAAGATGACCAGATGGTCCCTTATCCTTCATGACACCCAGTACCTTTACATCAAAGGTGGAAATAGTATCCCCTACGATTACAGTTTTTGCAATACCTTCCATACCTGTTGTTACATCATTGACAGGCATAAAATCAATAGCCTGTGCAGTTGTAAGTGAAGTACAGAAGAAAAGCGCCAGTATCGCTTTTCTATACCGACGCCAAGAATGAGAAAACTTCATTCCTTCTCTCCTTTATTTACTTTCTACAGTGACAACGATTTGATCACGAGAAACGTCTGAACCCACTGTAACATTAACCGCCGTTACAGTACCAGTTACAGTAGATTTAGCAGCAGCCATAGGACCAGCCAATGTCTCTACAGTCACCAATGTTTGGCCTTCTGTTACAGAAGTACCAACAGAAACTGTAGAAGCAACTTTACCTGTTAATACACTTTGGTATGATACAGGGGCCGCCATTACAGAGCTAACACTTAAAATACCTAATGCAGCTAAAGCTAACACTACTCTTTTCATAACGATCCCTCCTTTTACAAAATTAGTTATGTATTTATAGTATACTAAATTATTAGTAATATTTCAAACAAAATTGTATGCAACGAATCTATTTTATGATTACTATATCCTCATAACTCATAGGTGCAGAAGATTTGTGTACATAATCATCATTGATAACTATATCAATGCTACCTTGATTTGATAATTCAGCGCCATCAACAACACCTAATTTAGACAATAACTGAGCTCCTTCTTTTTGAGTCACACCTACAGATTGAAGTTCGGATTTATCAACTGTTAGCACAACTAAATCATGTTCCTTTGTGGTTCCAATGAAACTACGACCTTTGTTATTAGATTCATCAGCTCCTACATAGCGACCGCCTTTCATCACCATAGTGCCCACTTCTAAACTAGCCCCACCGGTAGTACTAACTTGAGCAAGTTCTTCTCTATTTTGAATCGTAATAGGTGTTCCAACTTTTATTTTACGTAAAGCATTTCCAGATTCGCCATGACCAGACAATACATATTGGTTTTCCCCAATTTTAGAATTTCCCTTTTGTTTACTAATAACCTTGCCATTAGCTACAGTCACTTCATAACCATATTCATTGGTCTTTGTAGAAGGACCATAAGTTGACGTATAAAGGGTCAAGGCATTCTCTTTACGAACCGTATCAACGGAGGTGATTACAAAACTCTCATTCTTCGTTTTAGCTTGAAGTAAAGGTTTTTTCTCTTCTATAAAGTATCCTCTATTAGGCGTATATCGTAACGTACCACGATTAGAAATACGCTCTAAATCAATGGCTCCATCACTTGCCACTGAGTAAGGTCGTTCAAAACTGCCCCCTTTTACCTTTGCTCCAATGATAGCTGTATGAGCTTGAGTAACAGAAGATAATGGTTTACCTTCTGGAACATGCGCCACCACCATAGGTGAATCATTATCTACGGTCAATGCAAAGGCTTGAATTTTCCCTTCAGCTACGGTGTTATTAATTTTGCTATACGTTACAGATTTATTTACATCTTTTGTAGTCTGTTGCGCATAGCCAGAAAATAAATCCACTACTATACGCGAAGGCTTTTCTAATGCAAACTCATGATGTTGTACATCCTTATTCGCTGTTAATGTTACTCGTAAGGCCCCATTAACCGGTTGTAAGCCAATGCCTTTAAGAACTCCCGTTTTTTTATCATTTTGTGATATGGGGCCAGTTAAACCATTTGTAGTACCCCCTAAGTTCAATGTAAGAGCATGTGTTTCTTCATTATAGGATTGAGTCCAAGATACAGGCATTTCAGATACATCTAAAACAATTCGGCTTGTACCTTCATGATTAGATACGCGCACCCCTGTTAAATTACCGGCCTCAGCATGAGGAACGGTACTACCCAGTAGACCTAAAACAGCAAAAGTCATATACAGATATCGTTTCATCTTTAATTCCTCTATAGCTACAAACCATAATAATGGCCTTATATCATTACATCAATTTTACGCAATATACTTTTACTATAGTATACAGCATAAAGATGAAAAATTCAAAAAAATAAACGAAAAACGAGGTTACAGTCTAAAGATACTCCATACATAAAATAGAATAACTGTAGACCATAACCTCGTCAATTTAAGCTTACATCATCATGGTATATTATTGTAACTATATTATTGTAACTCATCTAATGTATCACGAAGCTGTGACATTTCATCTAAAGCCTTTGCAACACCTTTAATTACTGCATATCTTGGAGATTCTACAAGGTATGCCGCGATTCCAATAGAACGTGTGATAACACGGTCTAATCCATCGATGAGCGCGCCACCACCAGTAAGAATGATACCATGATCATTGATAGCGGCCACAAGTTCTGGTGGAGTTTTTTCTAGAATGGACTTAACGCCTTCCAAAACATTCATCACTTGTGCTTCTAGAGCACGTTGAATCTCTAAAGAATTCACCGCAACCATCTTTGGTAATCCAGAACTTGCATCTCGTCCTCGTACCTCAATCGTACGCTCCTTTGCACGACGATCCACAGTCCCTACAGAAATTTTAATTTTCTCTGCCGTTAGCGGACCAATAACGAGGCGCTTCTTACGGCGGATATAACGGATAATAGATTCGTTAAAAGAATCTCCACCGATGCGAAGTGATTCACTTACAACCACACCCGTATCACAAAGAACGGCAATATCCGTAGTGCCACCGCCAACATCGACAACCATCGCCCCTACGTGCTTAGCATCATTGAGACCAGTCCCCATAGCAGCAGCCAATGGCTCTTCAATAAGGACTGTCTTTTTTGCACCGGTTCTGAGTAAGGCCTCTAAAATGGCGCGTTTCTCTACAGGTGTAATGCCTGATGGCACACATACGATAATACGCGTCTTCATCAATCTAGAAGCAGGTACAACGGAGCGAATAAAGTACTTCAACATGAATTCTGTCATATCATAATCTGCAATAACGCCCGCTTGAACTGGACGGATGACGGAAATCCCTTTTGGAGTACGGCCTACCATAGAACGTGCAGCCTCACCTAAAGCAAGAATATCACCGGTTTTATCATCCCGTGCAATATACGCAGGTTCATCTAATACCAAGCCTTTACCCTTCGCAAAAATGAGGATATTTGCAGTCCCTAAATCAATTCCCAAATCGAAGTTTAAGGATCGATTCAAACGACTCATAAAATCTCCAACTTGCTCAGGTCGAACTAAACGTTTTAATGTCATGGCTGGCGTTGTTTTAGCAATCGCTACAGTCTCACGACTACGTCGTTCAGCACGGCGCATTTTTGTAACTTTAATCATGGTCTCGCGCATATTGGAGGCCAAATGATTAGCTTGCTTTGCCACGCCATTTGAAAGCTTAGTAGACTTACGTTTTGTCCTTCTCAATGGTTTACGTGTAGTACTCGCTTTCGAATTCTCAACCTTTGCAGCACCTAAGTTCTGTTGCTCGTTGTATAAAGCCGGCCCTTTAGAGCGCCGGCTTCTTTTCTTTTTATTTTGTTTTGGCTGTGTACTCTTATTCGTCAACCCGAACAATATCAGCACCTAACCTTTGCAATTTACCTACAAAATCATCATAACCTCGGTCAATATGATGTAAACGACCGACTTCTGTTCTACCTTCCGCAGTCAATGCAGCGCATACCAGCGCCGCTCCAGCACGCAGGTCAGTAGCATTCACTATAGCCCCGTGTAAGCTTGGCATACCTTCGACAATAGCTTGACGATTATCGATGTCAATATGCGCCCCCATTTTACGAAGTTCAGCAACATGCATAAAACGATTTTCAAATACAGTTTCTGTTACTGTACTAGTGCCTTCCGCAATCGTGGTAAGAGCCATGAATTGAGCTTGCATATCTGTTGGGAATCCAGGGTATGGCAAGGTTTTAATATCGACAGCTTTAATGCCTTTACCACTACTGATAACGCGAATGCCGTCGATTTCTTCCTCTACTGTTACACCAGCTTCCTTTAATTTAGCCACTACTGGTTTTAGATGTTCTGGCAATGCATTTTCTACGAATACATCACCACCTGCCATAGCAGCAGCGATTAAATATGTACCAGCTTCAATGCGATCAGGAATAACTGTATGAATAGCACCGTGTAATTGAGGTACACCTTCAATACGAATCACATTTGTACCAGCTCCGCGAATATTAGCCCCCATAGCATTTAAGAATGTAGCTAAATCAACAATTTCAGGCTCTTCTGCAGCATTTTCGATAACGGTTTTACCTTCCGCCATAGAAGCAGCCATAATTACATTCTCTGTAGCCCCCACACTTGGGAAATCCAAATAAATTTGAGTCCCTTTAAGTCCTTCCGGAGCATGAGCATATACATAATCTTCAGTAATTTCAATTTTTGCACCTAATGCTTCAAATGCTTTTAAATGAAGATCAATGGGACGTGCACCGATAGCACATCCACCAGGCATTGAGATTTTAGCCTCCCCTTTACGAGCCAAAAGTGGACCCATGACAAGAAAGGATGCACGCATTTTACGCACAAGTTCATAAGGAGCTTCCGTAGCAGTCAATGTAGAAGCATCGAAAACAATTTCACCATCTGCATTATTACGAGTGATTTTAACCCCCAAAGACTCGATAACTTGGCAAATCGTGCCTACATCTTCTAAATTTGGAATTTCAAGCAATTTACTAGGCGTTGATGCTAGCAAAGTACCGGCAATAATAGGGAGTACTGCATTTTTAGCACTACTAACACGTACACGTCCTTCCAATCGATTGCCACCTTGAATGATTAACTTTTCCAACAGAATTCCTCCTACACTTTATATCGTTCATCTTGTATAAGCTACAAGACCTTGTATTTATAACGTCATATACTAAATGTTATTATACTATTTTTCGATATATCTCATCAAGAGAATGAGAGAAAATACAAAGAAAAAAAAGCCCTGAATATATCTCAAAAATTTGTGCCAAATTTTTGAGTATATTTCAGGGCTTTATTCTTATTTAGCTTTTAATGTTTTAAGTTTATGATCCATATGCACTGTATCAAGGAAACGAACCGTACCAGTTTTAGACCGCATCACAATAGTATGTGTACGCGCACCACCTGGGAAATATTGAATTGGATTTAATAAGTTACCACGTGTAATGGCAGTAGCCGCAAAAATAACATCATCAGTACGAACTAAATCATTTAATGTGAGCACTTGGTTTACATCGGCAATGCCCATTTCATGGCAACGACGAATTTCTTCTTCCGTTTCTGGTTTTAAGCGAGCTTGCATATCGCCGCCTACACATTTTAAGGCTGCAGCCGCTAATACACCTTCAGGTGCACCACCAGTACCTACAACCATGTGCACCCCAGAACCTTCGATACAACATTCCATAGCTGGATTAACATCACCATCAGAAATGAGCATAATACGAGCCCCTACTTCACGAGCCTCTTTCATCAAGCCTTGATGACGCTCACGATCAAGCATAACCAACGTGATTTCATCTACATTACGTTCCATTTTAGCCGCTACATTTTTGATATTTTCGGTCAAAGATTTCGTAATATCGATAGCACCTGCACCTCGAGGACCAACACAAAGTTTCTCCATGTACATATCCGGTGCATGTAACAAGCCACCTTTTTCTGCAATCGCCATAACTGCAATAGCACCATTTTGACCTTTAGCAATCAAGTTTGTCCCTTCAATAGGATCAACAGCGATATCTACTTCTGGTCCGCCAGCACCTACGTGTTCTCCGATATAAAGCATAGGAGCTTCATCAATTTCGCCTTCTCCGATAACCACAGTACCAGAAATGCGAACAGAATCAAACGCTTGACGCATAGCATCTACAGCAAGACCATCGGCTGCATCCTTTTGCCCACGGCCAAGCAAACGACCGCTACGCAAAGCTGCGGCTTCAACGACACGAGCAAATTCCAAAGATAATGTACGATCCATAATGGGCCTCCTTATAAGTCCTCTATGTATTGATATGACTCTTACCTAGAGTCTCTAACTTATTGATTAGCTTGTTTCCAATCTTCCATAAATTTTGCAAGTCCTGCATCAGTCAACGGATGTTTCATAGCTTGCATGAGTACTTTAAATGGAACAGTTGCAATATGAGCACCTGCTTTAGCACATTGAATAATATGCAGCGGAGTTCTCACACTTGCAGCAATAATTTCAGTTTCAATTTCATGAATAGCGAAAATATCTGTAATATCTTGAATCAATGTAAGACCATCCATGCTGATATCATCAATACGACCCACAAATGGACTCACATAACTTGCACCTGCACGAGCAGCTAATAAGGCTTGGTTTGCAGAAAAAATCAAAGTCACATTCGTTTTAATGCCTTCTTTGCTCAAAATAGCAACGGCTTTAAGACCTTCTGGAGTCATAGGAACTTTAATAACCACATTAGAGCCTAATTTCACAAGGTCATGTGCTTCCGCCACCATGCCTTCAGCATCAGAGGAAATAACCTCTGCGCTAACAGGTCCATCAACAAGGTTTGCAATTTCAGAAATAACTTGTTTCAAATCGCGTTTAGCTTTCACGATAAGCGATGGGTTTGTAGTTACGCCATCAATAAAACCAAAGTCATAGGCCTCTTTAATCTCATCAAATTCTGCTGTATCAATAAAGAATCTCATAAAATGCCCCCTCTTATTTAGCCGGTGAAATCACTTCAACGCCACCCATGTATGGCACGAGAACTTTTGGAATTACAACGGACCCATCGGCTTGTTGATAGTTTTCCAAGATAGCAGCTACTGTACGCCCTACTGCAAGGCCAGATCCATTTAATGTATGAACGAATTCCGGCTTACCCTTAGGTCCACGACGGAATTTAATATTAGCACGACGAGCTTGGAAATCAGTCATATTAGAGCAAGAGGAAATTTCTCTATACTTGCCTTGTGCAGGCATCCACACCTCTACATCATAGGTTTTAGCAGAACCAAAGCCCATATCACCTGTGCACAGAGTGATAACACGGAACGGTAATTCTAATAAGCGCAATACTTCTTCTGCATTATCTGTTAATGTTTCTAATTCTTTGAAAGAATCTTCTGGTTTAGCTAATTTAACCATTTCAACTTTGTTAAATTGATGTTGTCGAATAAGGCCACGAGTATCACGCCCCGCGGAACCCGCTTCAGCACGGAAACATGCGGTGAATGCAGTATAGTATTTAGGCAATTCCTCTTCGCTCAAAATTTCGCCACCGTGATAATTAGTCAATGTAACCTCAGCAGTTGGAATCAAGAAATATTCCGTTCCTTCTACATGGTACATATCTTCAGCAAATTTAGGCAATTGTCCGGTGCCCGTCAAAGTTTCACGAGTTACCATATATGGAGTCATCATTTCAGTATAGCCATGTTTGTCTACATGAAGATCCACCATGAAGTTGATAAGAGCGCGTTCCAAACGAGCCCCTAACCCCTTATACACAGTAAAGCGAGCTCCACTCATTTTGCCTGCACGGTTGAAATCAAGGATATCGAGGCTTTCACCTAAATCCCAATGAGCCTGTACATCAAAATTAAATTGACGTGGTTCGCCCCATTTGCGTTGCTCCACATTTTCATCTTCATCGGCACCTACAGGAACAGATGCATCACACATATTTGGCAACATCAATGCCGCATCGCGCAATTTTGTTTCCACTTCGCGAATACGGTTATCAAGTTCAGCAATCTCATCGCCTACTTTTTTCATTTCTTTGATTTTTTCATCAGCATTTTCTTTGTTGCGTTTTAATTTGCTAATTTCTTCTGTTACAGAATTGCGAAGCGCTTTTAATTCTTCTACTTGGCCGATCAATTGACGACGTTCATCATAAGCGGATACAAAGGTTTTCAGATCGCCTTTTGTATGACGATTATCTAAATTTTGTTGTACTAAATCAATATTTTCACGGACAAATTTTAAATCTAACATACTATAAACCTCATTTTCCAACTATGTTACGCACAATATATTCAATACATTTAAGTATACCATATATTGGTGTATTTATCATTAAATTATGTGCTATATACTAGACTTCTCATCAATATTTTATATTATTCATCCTCTTCTTCATCTAGCAAATAATCTTTTGCCATCCATTTACGCGTGCCTGTAAAAGAAATGGTCACCCATTTTTCCGTTGGGTTACCGCCGATTTCTTGGTCAATTTCATTGCGAATAGCATCAATTTCAGCAATGGTTTGATATGGAAAACTTTTAGGAACTAAAATATCAATTTCAATGATTCGAGTATTGCCGTATACTTGCACGCTCGTCACATAATCTTTAAAATTATACTTTTCCATAAAGCAATCCATAATTTCTTGCACTTCATTATGCAATGAAGTCGGTGCCCATCCCAATATTTGTTTCATGGATGGCACAATGATACGAAATGCAGAGGGTATCATCTGTACCGCTAAAATAATTAATACAATAGGGTCAATATAAGTAGCCCATCTAGCATATTCAGTACTTTCTAGCATAGTAGCTACAACGAAACTAATCAAGATAGCCGCTTCTAACAAAGCATCGACATACCAGCTTACATTATCAAATTTAATCAAGTTAGACTGTAAACTTTTATTAATACGACGTACATAAAGATAGTAAGCAGTATCTGTAACAGTAAAGAATATAGCATAGAAAATAGCTGGTCCGAAGTCTACGTGACGTCCACCAGACAAAAGATCTGTAATCCCACTAGATAAGGCATAAATTACTATGAGAAGAATAAAAAAGCCCTCCACGGCGAGCACCAGAGGTTCAAATTGCCAAAAACCGAATTGGAATCGCTTACTCGTTTCTCTAGCAACTAACTTAGCTGTCATAAGCATCATAATCTTAATAACAACATCAACGAAGGAAAATACCCCATCTAACAACACTGCACTAGATCCCGTTACAATCCCCATCACAGTGCCGCTCACCGCAACTAGCGCCATCAAAGCAACAGATTGCATTAATAGCTTTTGTTCAATAGAGCGTCTTGCTCCTAATATATCCATTAAGACCCCCACTTTCTTAATTTGTACATTTTTTTATTATACACCAAGTGAATTGATGAGCAAAATCGCCCTGTTCAGTAATATAAACAGGAAAGCTATAAAACCTACCATAAATCATAATCAAAAGTTTATCTAACACCTCGGTCAGTTTCTAAAAGAAGCACCGAAAAGCAGCTAGTTTGAAGGGTATACAAACTAGCTGCTTTAAATATATCAGTATTTTTTTCTGTAAGATATAAACTTTACCCTTTTGGACTCGGAACTACGCGACCAGCCACATAGCGTTCAATAATATGGCGATCATCCCCTACATATAGCCAGCGCTCTAAACGCTCTTCCAAAGAACGTTCATTTGGGTCGAATAGGGACGTATCATCGATAATAAGGGCATCTAATTCATAGCCTTTTTCAAAGCTTCCAACGTGTCCAAAAAATTGTCCACCACCCTTGGTAGCCATATAGAAGGCTTCACTTAGCGTGAGCGGTGCATAGTTTGGGTCTACTTCAGCCCATTTCATTTTCGATAAACCAATAGCTTCAGTAAGGACCTTTGCCATCGATACAATATGTCCACCAGAAATATCGGAGCCTAAACCAATTGGTATATTCCGCTCAATCAGCTTACGAATCGGTGCAATTCCGCTAGAAAGATTTACATTCGAATATGGACAATGAGATACCATGGTCTGCGTTTCAGCCATGCGATCCATTTCTACGTCATTCAAATGAATGCAATGGGCCATTACAGTTGGCACGGTACCCATCAAATGATGTTCATAGTACACATCTGTATAGTTTGACGACTCAGGATGTAATGATGCGACCCAATCAATTTCGCCGTGATTTTCCGACAAATGAGATTGAACAGGAACATCGTATTCTTTCGCTAATTTAGCAAGTCCTGTCATGAGTGCACTCG
This sequence comes from Veillonella sp. S13054-11, assembly GCF_002959795.1. Taxonomy (NCBI): domain Bacteria; kingdom Bacillati; phylum Bacillota; class Negativicutes; order Veillonellales; family Veillonellaceae; genus Veillonella; species Veillonella sp. S13054-11. The sequence continues at coordinate 43,699 of NZ_PPCY01000006.1, read as the reverse complement.
TACAAGATGGTACAAAGCGCGGTGTAATAATAGGTTTAACTAAAGGTCCAAATTGAGCTGATGCATCTAACCATACTTTAGTATCAGCTAATGATTGATTCGTTTCTTCAATCAAAAATTCCGGACTATTACGGTCCATGTTTACCTTGCCCACATAAGCTGACAATCTTGCTTTTTGTAAAAGCTCCATCAACACCAATGTGCTGTCTTTATGGATTGTGCCAAACAAAATACTTCTCGTCGTACCATTGCGCCATAAATCGTGAACAAAGGCACCATATACTAGACGAGCATAGTCTAGATCACTAAATTTTGCCTCTTCAGGAAATGTATAAGTTTCAAGCCATGGTAACAGTTCCTTATCCATACCAAGTCCACGATTACAATATTGTGGTGCATGCGCATGGGTATCCACAAAACCAGGAATAATGAGATTATCACCGTAATCAACAACATCATACTCTGTATAAACTGTAGGAATACTTTCACCACAATGAACAACCACCCCATCTACAGCAATAACATAACCCTGTTGAATAGATACAAGTGCTGATGGATTCGGTGTATATAATATATTTCCTTTTAAAATAATCGTTGAATTCATATAACCTCCTCGCGTGATTAGAGCCCTAAAGTACTGCGCCCATATACTACGCTAGATTTTCGTTTAATAGACTATGCTATATGATTCATAGTATATGCTATTTAAATAGCAAAGTGAATGATGAACGCCACAGTCATGATGTACATAATAGGATGAATTTCATGATGACGACCTGTGGCCAATTTAATTAATGTATAAGAAATAAAACCAAAGGATAAACCTTGAGCAATACTAAATGTTAATGGCATAAGAAGAATTGTTAAGAACGCAGGCAATGCTTCCGTGAAATCAGTAAAATCAATATGCGTTACCTCACTCATCATAAATACGCCAATAGTAATCAGTACAGGTGCAGTCGCTTGTACCGGTACCAATAAGAACAATGGTGCAAAGAATAAAGATACCAAGTATAAAAGGCCAGTTACTACTGCCGTAAGACCTGTGCGACCACCATCAGCAACGGCTGCCGCACTTTCAATATAAGAAGTAACTGTAGAGGTACCTACAACGGCACCTACTGCGGCACCAATAGACGTACATAGCAAGGCACGATTTAAACCTTCAAATTTCCCTTCTTCATTTACTAAGTTTGCTTTTCTCGTTACACCAATCAATGTACCGATATTATCGAACATATCCACAATAGTAATGGAGAAGATAATGGAGAAAAAGCCATACCCAATAGCACTCATTACATCAAGTTGACCAAATGTGTCTACTGGAAATGGTGGTACCAAGTTAAAGATATCCGAACTAGATATAGGAACCTTAGTCAAACCTAACACCATAGCTAAAATCGTAGTGAAAGCCATACCAATTAACAATCCACCCTTAACCTGCTTAGCTAATAAAATACTTGTAATAAACAAGCCTAACAATGTTAATAGTACTGCAGGATCTTTCATGTTCCCAAGGGTTACAAATGTAGCATTATCAGAAATAATTATATGAGCATTTTTAAAGCCAATGAAGGCAACGAATAAACCAATACCTACGCCAATAGAGGTTTTCAGCACTTGTGGAATACCATCTACTATTTTATTAAGAACTTTAGTAACTGTTAAAATAACAAAAACTGTACCGGAAATAAAAACGGCACCTAATGCAGTTTGCCAACTAAGGCCCATAGCACCACAAATGGTATACGAGAAAAATGCACTTAGGCCAAGTCCAGGTGCTACGATAACCGGAACATTAGCAACAAAACCTATTAGCATTGTCGCAAAGGCAGTTGTTAAAATTACAGCCGCTACAGCACTACCATGAGGCATTCCTGATACAGATAATAGATTGGGTATTACTGCCAGAATGTATACTGATGCAATAAACATTGTAATACCCGCAAAAATCTCAGTCTTTACTGATGTTCCATGTTTGGTCAACTTGAAAAACCGATCAAGACAACCATTGGCTTGATTACCTCTTTCATAATCCATTGAACTCATCGCACTTACCTCCTAAACTTTTAGAAATATAAATTTAGTTAAATAAAAAACGGCTACAAGAGCATCATAAATAAGCTCTTGTAGCCGTAAATCTCGGTTCACGCTAGAGAGACTTGACCCATCCCGTCAAGGTTATACAAGGCATGTAGTAGTTCTATACTGTTAATCTATATCATCACATTCAAATTCGATAAAGCGAAGATAAATAAGAAAAAGCTTTATATGCATGATTTTTTATCATATATATTATGTAAATACCACATTTCACACTTAGTATAAAATTATTTTTATACACTGTCAATAACAATTGATGAATAATCATAAACTATTTTATTATCCTAGAAATTATTTTCTATAAACTTTATATCGTTAATTTCGTTATATACTTATGTACTGGAATACGACCTCAACATATTAACCATTCCATCAATCTACCGTATAAAATTACAGATAGTATTCATGTTTCAATACATATTTAAAGGCAGTATCGTAGTAACAGGTTTAAAATGATATTTATATGATACTAACTATTTCATAAATATATAAAAAGCTCCCTACTCAAAGAATAGGGAGCCTTAATAGTGTCGATTATTATTCTGCTTCTTCAGCTTCAAAATGCTTAGGAGCTTCTGGTTTCATCAACGGGAACAATAATACATCTCGAATGGATGCAGAGTCTGTTAAGAACATAACAAGACGGTCGATACCAACACCTAAACCTGCTGTTGGAGGTAAACCGTATTCAAGAGCTGTAACGAAGTCTTCATCCATGCGGTGAGCTTCATCATCGCCCGCTTCACGTTCTTTTAATTGATCCAAGAAACGTTGTTTTTGGTCGATTGGATCATTTAACTCGGAGAAGCCATTTGCCAATTCACGACCATAGATGAAAGCTTCAAAACGTTCTGTAGCCAATGGATTTTCACGACTTGCTTTAGCAAGTGGAGAAATCTCTTTAGGATGACCATATACGATAGTTGGCTGAATCAAGTTTTCTTCTACATAATCTTCAAAGCAAAGATTTAAGATTTTACCAATACCATCATTTTCTGTGTATTCTACATTTAAGCGATCAGCAATAGCACGAGCTTCTTCTATAGTTGTGACTGCATCAAAATCTTCACCAGTGTATTTTTTTACACCTTCAGCCATTGTGATACGATTCCAAGGAGGAGTCAAATTAATTTCTGTACCTTGGTATATAATTTCTTGTGTACCAAGTACTTCTTGAGCACAGTAGGACACAAGATTTTCTGTTAAGCGAATCGCATCCTCTACATCACCATAGGCTTGGTAGGATTCGATAGTAGTAAATTCTGGATTATGACGATTATCGATACCTTCGTTACGGAAGCAACGGTTCATTTCGAACACCCGGTCCATACCACCAACGATTAAACGTTTGAGATACAATTCTGGTGCAATACGCATGTAAATATCGATATCAAGAGCATTATGGTGAGTGATAAATGGACGTGCAGCAGCCCCACCAGGGATAGCATGCATCATCGGTGTTTCCACTTCCATGAAGCCATCACGCATCATGTATTCGCGAATCTTAGCAACGATTTGAGAGCGTTTTACAAATGTATCACGCACTTCAGGATTTACAATCAAATCAACATAACGTTGACGGTAACGAAGTTCTGTATCCTTTAATCCATGCCATTTTTCTGGTAGTGGACGTAAAGACTTAGATAACAATGTTAATTTGTTAACTTTAATGGTAACTTCACCGGTATGCGTTTTAAATACGTGACCTTCTACGCCGATGATATCGCCGATATCAAGCATTTTAACGTATTTATAAGCATCTTCGCCCAATACATCTTTACGGAAGTATACTTGAATATCACCAGATTTATCACGAATATTCGCAAATGCCGTTTTACCATGGGAACGAATTGTCATCAAACGACCTGCAATAACTACAGGCTGGCCATCATATTTCAAGAAGAAGTCTTCTTTAATATCTTTTGCGTAATCTTTTACGACAAAACGTTGGCCAAATGGGTAAATACCATCAGCTTCATATTCGGCTAATTTATCGCGGCGAATTTGCATTTGCTCATTCAGCTCTTCTTGTATATTTTTAATTTCTTCACTCATGTTATCGCCTCTTTGTCGGTAATTGTAAATTATTGGATTGCTAACACTTTGAATGTTACAGGACCATCTGGTGTGGAAACCTCTACTTCATCGCCCTTACGTTTTCCCAAAATAGCTTTACCTACAGGAGATTCATTAGAGATACGATTGTTAAATGGATCCGCTTCAGAGGAACCAACGATAACATATTCCAATTCATCGTTGTACATAGTGTCAAGTACAGTAACTTTACTACCTACAGATACAACGTCACCTTTTACAGATTCATCGATGATCTTCGCAGTGTTAATCTTATTCTCTAACTCTACAATATGACCTTCAATAAAAGCTTGTTCATTTTTTGCATCATCATATTCAGAGTTTTCACTGATATCGCCATATTCAATAGCAGTTTTAATACGTTCAGATACTTCAATACGGCGTACAGATTTATAGTACGCTAATTCTTCTTCTAACTTCTTTAAACCTTCGGCGGTGAGTAATGTTTCTTTTACGTCTGCCATGGGTACCCCACTCTTTCTACATATAAATAATAAGAAAAAGTGTCATAATAAGATGACACCTTATCTCTTGTTTCTAAATTATCTCAATCATTATATAAAAATACTATTTATTTGTCAATCTGACTACCCTTCGGACAGTATTTTGCGATATGATTCTAGCTCATTGTGAAAGCTCGTTACAGTATGAATTGTATTCACTCGATTGCGCCAATATGCAGATTCCGGAAGTCCCTTCATATACCAGCCCGCATGAGTGCGTATCTCCTTAACGGCCATACTTTCACCTTTGTATTGGCATAACAAGTCAAAATGCTTTAATAACATATCTAGACGCTCTATATCGGTCGGAGCCGGCAATACTTCACCAGTGGCTAAATAATGATGAATACGACCAAAGATCCAAGGATTCCCCTGTGCACCACGGCCTACCATTACAGCATCACAACCGGTTTCATCAAGCATTTGCTTAGCATCTTCAGGATTCACAATATCACCATTGCCAAGTACGGGTACAGATACCGCTTCTTTCACAGCCTTAATATAAAACCAGTCCGCATGTCCACTATACATTTGCTCCTTTGTACGCCCATGTACGGCTATAGCAGCCACACCTGTAGACTCAATGCGTTTTGCAAAATCCACAACATTAATAGAGTCACTATCCCAACCGATACGCATTTTTACAGTAACAGGTACATCAACAGCCTCAACAGCGGCTTCTGCAACACGCGCCGCTAGATCAGGATTTTTCATAAGTGCCGAACCATCGCCAGAGGTAACTACCTTTTTTACAGGACAGCCCATGTTTATATCTACAATATCGGCCCCCGCATCGGCCACAACCTTAGCCCCCAAAGCGATTGCTTCTGGATTAGAGCCAAAAATTTGCATGGATACAGGACGTTCTGCCTCTTCAATGCGCAATAATTCATGAGTACGTTCATTCTTATATTTAATACCCATAGCACTGACCATTTCGGTACATACCAAGGCTGCACCTTGTTCTTTGGCCAGTAGTCGATACGCAATATCGCTAACCCCTGCCATAGGCGCTAATATGGCTTGACCATCAATTTTGACAGCCCCAATTTGCCACTGTTTATTATTCATATAATTCTATTTCCCTTAATAAAAAAGGTACAGCATAAGCTGTACCCGAATGTACACTACTTCGTTACCTATACGTAACTATATTATAGTAGCATTATTTATTTCTTTCGTAAATAAGGCGTAAGCCTTCTAATGTAAGCATAGGTTCTACATGGTCAATGCAGTCTGTAGCACTGCTAATAAGCTGTGCCAAACCACCTGTAGCCACTACAGTTACATGATTCCCCATTTCCGCTTTCATACGAGACACGAGGCCTTCTACTTGACCTACATAACCGTAGAACATACCAGATTGCATAGAGGACACCGTATTTCGACAAATGACTTGCCCCGGGTCTCTCACATCGATACGAGGTAGTTTGGCCGCCCGTTGGAATAAAGCCTCTGCAGAAATTGTTACCCCTGGAGTAATAACCCCACCCATATAATCGCCATTACCTTGTACCGCACAATAAGTTGTAGCCGTACCAAAATCGATGATAATTAAATCGCCCTTATAAAGCTCATGTGCTGCTACAGCATTTACAATACGGTCAGCCCCTACTTCACGAGGATTATCATACTTAATAGCGATGCCAGTTTTAGTACCTGGACCTACAATAAGAGGATTTACATTAAAGTAGCGCAAACACACGCGCTCTAATGTAGGCATTAATGGTGGTACAACCGAGGAAATAATGATAGCATTAATATCTTTTACATCAACCTTACGGTCGTGAAAGAATAAGTTCATCATCAGCATGCCATATTCATCGGTGGTACGGACCCGATCTGTGGAAATACGCCAGTGACCCACAAGTTCTGTCTTGTCGTATACACCGAGAACAATATTGGTGTTTCCCACATCAATTACTAATAACATTAATGCCTCCTATTTACGCGGACGAATTGATACGTCCCCTGCCACAATACGTTTAATTGTCCCATCTGAGATTCTTACTAATAAATTACCATCTTCATCAATATCTGTAGCTACCCCTTCATAGGTATTGCCAGGAGCACGCACTTCAATTTCTTCACCGAGCGTAACAGATAATTGCCGCCATTCATTAAGGGTTTCTTCAAAGCCGCTATCGAGCACTTCATAATATTGATGTTCTAATTCTTCTAATATAAGTCTAAATGCTTCTGTGCGCTCAATATCAATATCTTCCATCGCAAGGGATGTAGCAATTAATTTCAACTCTTCTGGTAATTCTTCTTGTTTTGTTTTTACGTTGACCCCAATGCCCATTACAATATGAGAAATTTCTTCCATAGAACCAGACATTTCTGTCAAAATACCTACTAGCTTACGACCATTCACAAGAATATCATTAGGCCACTTTATCCCCGCATCGGTGAGCCCCATCTTATGAAATGCCTTTGTCAAAGCTACAGCAGCCATCAAAGTACACTTTGGAGCCTCTACAGGTGGAAAATCAGGCCGTAAAATCAAGCTAAACCACAAGCCTTTGCCAAATGGAGAATACCAACCGCGAGATAAACGCCCACGACCAGCAGCCTGTTCCTCAGTAACCACAACCGTACCTTCTTCTGCACCTTGTTGAGCTAAACGACGAGCTTCTAAGTTCGTAGACTCCGTGGTATCCATATAAACATATCGTTTACCAAATACATCTGTTTTTAAGATTTGTTTCATTGCCAAGGGGCTCAACAAATCAGGTTCTTCCAATAATCGATACCCTCTCTTGGTATAAGATTCAATTTTGTAGCCTTTTTGACGTAACGCCTTGATATGTTTCCAAATAGCTGTGCGCGAAACATGGCAGGCTTCGGACATATCTTGTCCCGATACGAAACTACCTTGGTTTTGTCTCAAGAATTCTAGCACTTCATCACGCATAGTTTAGAGCCCCTTTCTTTGTCAACCTAGGTTTACAATTCGATTGTACAAGTGTACCTTGTAAAATGCAAGGATTATTTAAAATAATTAATGTTATAATGTATATAGTATAAAGGTATACATAAAAAAATAGATAACAATAATGCTATCTATTATCCTTCGGAGAGATATATGAAACAGTTTACATTAGAAGAGAAAAATCAAGTTTTAGAGAACCCTTTTATCCATATTCACCGAAAACTGGATGTACTACTCAATATAGGGAAGTTACTAATGGAATGTGGGGCAAATACAAATCGAATCATTGAGGAAATGCTAAAAGCCGCAACATTTATGGGAATTCCTCATGATTACTTAAATATCCATATTTCATATACCACTATTATGGTCAATCTATTACACAAAGAACGATCCATAACAGTCTTCAGAAAAACACCGGTTCATATTCCGAATATGGCTATGATCAATGCCGTATCAAAGCTCACATGGCGCGCCTTTGAGCGACATTACTCACTAACGACCTATGAACGACTAATTGCCAAACTGGATACAACTATACCAACGTATCCAAACTGGATAAAAGGACTAGCTTGTGCACTAGGTTCGGCAGGTCTTGCATACCTTTACAGTGGCGATATTATCGCATTCATCGTTACCATCATATGTTCTAGTATTGGTTATTTTACGCGCACCCTATCAGGCAGATTAGGGCTTAATGAATATGTAGGAATCGCATTAGGCGGATTTGGTGCCATGATATCGGCTTACGCTTTTTATAGTCATGTAAATAATGAATCCTTACTATATGTACTCGTTTGCTGTACCTTGTTCATGATTCCTGGGGTACCATTAATCAATTGTGTCATCGATATCATTAATAATCATATTTTATCGGGTATGACACGCGCTATTAGAACATTACTCATCGTGGGTAGCATGACTTTAGGTATGGCCATGGCACTCTACTTTAGCCCTGCACCAGCATTTAATTTTGTTGATATTAAACCTCATGTTATTTCCATTGAGCAAGTTATCGGTTCTTTTACAGCTGCAGCTGCTTTTGCGGTACTTTTTAATGCTCCTGTCAGACTATTAGTATCCATTGGTATTGGTGGCGTACTATGTGTATGTATTCGCAATATACTATCCGTAGAATTAGGATTTTCTACACCAGGTGCTACCTTTATTGGTGCTGCCATTATGAGTATTATTTTTGTAAAAGTTTCTACTTGGTTAAAAACATCTAGCACTATCATTATCGTGCCGTCTGCCATCGCATTAATGCCCGGTATACTGTACTACCGATTTCTCTTCGACATGTTACACATCAATGCATTAAATGATGCTAGTCTAATCCTTATGATACAAAATGGTGTAACTGGCACATTTACAACTATAGCTATAGCAATCGGTGTAGCTATACCAAATGTTTTAGCACAAAAATATTTGCAAAAACTAAAAGAACAACGCATGACAGAACTTCTTGCCACACGTCATATAAACGATGGACAGTAAAAAAGAGCTAGCCTTCTAAAAAGGCTAGCTCTTTTTCATTTGGACAAAATCCATTATTTAATTTCATTAGATGATGCTTCACTAGGATCTGCTACAGTACTAGTTATTTCTTTAGCATCAACACTCTCTGGTACTACGCTACCTTCTACTTCAGAAGCTACTTTAGGCTCCTCAGCTTCAGGTTCTTTTGTTGTACCATATTTGTAAAGATTATCTACCGCTTTCGCATCGATTGTTTCCTCTTCTAACAAAGCATTTGCCATGTCATGTAAGAATTTTTCATTATCGCTAAGAAGTTTTGTTACATCTTTATAAGCTTCTTCTACGATACGATGAATTTCAGAGTCGATTTTCGCAGCGATTTCTTCACTATAGTTGCGCTCATGGCCTAGGTTTTTTCCTAAGAAGATTTGTTCTTGTTGTTCACCAAACACGATAGGACCAAGCTCATCGCTCATCCCCCAACGCGTTACCATAGCGCGAGCAGTATTAGTTACACTTTGAAGGTCCCCAGAAGCGCCTGTACTGATTTCATCTAAAATCAAGGCTTCTGCAATTCGACCACCAAGAGCAACTCGAATATCTGCTAATAATTGAGATTTTGTTTTGTAGTTTTGTTCCTCAGTAGGAAGCATCATAGTGTAGCCACCAGCTGCACCACGAGGAATAATCGTTACTTTATGAACAGGATCTGCATGAGGCAATAGATGTGCCACGATAGCATGACCAGATTCATGGTATGCTGTCAATTTACGATCCTTATCGCTCACAATATGACTGCGGCGTTCAGGTCCCATACTAACTTTTTCACTGGCTTCTTCAACTTCAGCCATAGTAATTACTTTTTTGTTAAGACGAGCCGCCAAAAGAGCTGCTTCATTTAACAAATTGCTCAAGTCTGCACCAGTAAAGCCTGGAGTTTTCTTCGCAATTATTTTCAAGTCTACATCATCAGCCAAAGGCTTATTACGAGCATGAACTTTCAAAATTGCTTCACGGCCGCGTAGGTCTGGACGACCTACAATAACTTGACGGTCAAAACGACCTGGACGTAAAAGTGCAGGATCTAGAATATCTGGGCGGTTTGTTGCAGCGATAGTAATAATACCTTCGTTGGCACCAAAGCCATCCATTTCAACGAGCAATTGGTTTAATGTTTGTTCACGTTCATCGTGACCACCACCAAGGCCGGCACCACGTTGGCGACCAACCGCATCAATTTCGTCTATAAAGATGATACATGGGGCGTTCTTTTTCGCTTGTGTGAAAAGATCACGCACACGAGAAGCACCAACACCAACGAACATCTCTACAAAGTCAGAACCAGAAATCGTAAAGAATGGTACCCCTGCTTCACCAGCAACAGCTTTAGCAAGTAATGTTTTGCCTGTACCTGGAGGTCCTGCCAATAATACACCTTTCGGAATTTTAGCACCGATAGTTGTAAATTTGCCTGGATCCTTTAAGAACTCTACTACTTCTTCTAATTCTTGTTTTGCTTCTTCAGCGCCAGCTACATCTTTGAAGCTAACCTTTACATTGCCTTCACCCATCAATTTAGCACGGCTTTTACCAAAGTTCATCACTCGGCCACCGCCACCTTGCGTTTGTTGCATGATGAAGAAGAATAATACTACCAAGATGATAATCGGAATAGCAGAACCTAACAAGCTCATCCACCAAGCAGGTTGCTCAGGTGGAGCTGCAGTAATTTCTACACCATTATCTTGTAAAGTTTTGATTAATGTTTCATCAGTTGGCGCATAAGAATTGAATTCTGTTCCATTTTTTAGTTTACCTTTAATACCATGATCATTGGTAATCGTTACGGACTCAACCTTTTTCTGTTGTACTTGTTGAATAAATCCTGTATAACTGAGTTCAGATTTATTCGCACTTTGACCAGAGAAAGCGTCAATGGCGATAACGAAAGCGGCAATGATAAGTAAATAAAGGACGATATTTTTAGTAAATCGACCCAAAATATTACCCCTTTCAATAATAGTTTAGTGGCATAAACGAATTGAGTACATCTCGTTGAGAGATGCACTCATATATTATATCATATTTTTAATCTTGATACATTTCTTCCTTTAAAATACCTATATAAGGTAAGTGACGATATTTTTCTGCATAGTCTAAACCATAGCCGATAACAAAGTAATCGGGAATGACAAAGCCTACATAGTCTACTTCTACATCCATTTTACGGCGTTCAGGCTTATTTAATAACGCTGCTAGGCGTACACTTTTAGCTCCACGAGCATGTAAATTTTCTAGCAAGTAATGTAATGTTGTGCCCGTATCTACAATATCTTCTACAACGAGTACATGCTTTCCTTCTACAGATCGATCCAAATCTTTTAAAATTCGAACTACCCCTGTACTTGTTGTACCGCTGCCATAGCTAGAGCAAGAAATAAAATCGAAGCTTACATCCACATTCTCATCGATAGAGCGAGCTAAATCTGTAAAGAAAACGATAGCACCTTTCAATACACCTACGAGAACTACGGATTCCCCTTTATAGTCAGCACTGATTTGACGACCTAATTCAGCCACACGAGCCTTTAATTGTTCCTCTGTATATAAAATATCTTTTGCATCTTGATGCATCTATATGACCTCCGCGATTCATATTAATGTTTGCAATATACCTTTATTGTATCACATTGAGCACTTACTTTTATACTTTTAATATTGAAAGTTTTCCCTTCCCCAGTGTTAACAATATCGAGTAATTGCTCTTGATGAGCAGTGGTAAGCTTGATTTCAGGATCAAAGATGCTCACCAGTCTTTGCCACAATCGACGTTGGATAGACAACGGCTTCTTACGTAACCCCCTACGAGATATAAACGCGCCCTCATCAGAGATAGTTACTAACTCATCAAACGCCATATCCGTTAAATTAGAAATAAGAGAAATGTCTTCGCGTACAGAAGCCCCTAGCCTTACTATGGCATCGCTAACGATAGGATTAATGGCTTTTAACTCAGGTATAATGCGATGACGAATTCTATTTCTTTGATATCGTACATCCTCATTTGTACTATCTATACAGTAAGAAATATCTTTCTCTTTTAAATATAGAAGTAATTCTTCTTTTGTGACATCTAACAGAGGTCTTACTACTGGAACAGTATAATCATTACTAACAACGGCCATGCCTGTCAAACCATTAAGTCCAGTCCCTCTAATAAGATGTGCTAAAATTGATTCTGCTTGGTCATCTTTATGATGAGCTACTGCAATATAGTCATACCCCTCAGACTGTGCTATACCGGTTAGCCATTGATACCGAACTTGGCGGCCTATAGTTTCCTCTGATAGCTTTTGAGCTTGACTCAATTTAGGCACGTCAAAGACAGCCGTATAAAATGGCAGTCCTAGTACGTCCGCTTGATTTCGTAACCATAGGACCTCATCCTTACTTTCAGGACGAATACAATGATCTACTATAGCAACTCCAAGCTCATATACTGTATGGCGATGTGTAGCAATATCTTGCAATAAATGCAATAAAGCCATCGAATCAGGACCACCAGAACAAGCTACCAAGATACGACAATTCTCAGGAAATATATCATGTAATTTTAAAGTGTGATTAACGGTTCGAATGAGTGCTTTCACATTCACGGGCCATCGCCTCCATACCATCTTGGTCGCTCACAAATACATGAGGGACCTCATAGGAATCCATAAAGGACGTTAAAATCTCTGCCCCAGCAACAATAATGTCGGCACGCCCAGCGGGTAAACCTTTTACTTGTAGTCTCTCATCACGACTCATATACCGCAATTTCATAATAATGCCTTCCACCGTTTCACGGCTCAATTTATGACCTTGTACCTTTGTGCCATCATAATGGTCTAAACCTAAATCAATAGCAGCCAAGGTTGTTAGGGTTCCTCCAATACCGATAAATTCACCAAATTCACCTTCAATCATCATCGGATCCCAAAGAAAACGGGTTTCCTCCCACACTCGTTGAGGCCCTTCGTCAGATATAGATTGAAGGCGTACCGCTCCCCCAGGATAAGAACGGCTCCAGTACACTCCATCCTTGTTACCTAATGCAAGTTCTGTACTACCTCCACCAATATCAATGGTCGTATAATGACGTCCATCCTCTAATTGATTTCCTAAAGCGCCATAAAAGCCATACATGGCCTCTTCAGCACCAGATAAAATTCGCCACTCCATAGGACAGTATGTATTAATACGTTCCATAAATGCAAGTCCATTAGCCGCTTCACGAACAGCGCTCGTCGCAAAACCAAAGCAATAGTCAGCACCGTATTCATTTGCTATTTTTTGTATATCCGTAAAGGCTTGATAGGATGCTTCCATGGATTCATCTCGCAAGGTACCATCTGTATTTCGTTGACCTAAACGAGTAGTCCACAACTGCTTAGGCTCATAACGCCACTCGTTATTCTCATAGGTAGCCAATAATAAGCGCACCGAATTAGAGCCAATATCGATAATTGCTAACTTCATAATTGCTCCTTACATATAAATAGATTTTTCCTAATACTATTATAGCGTTAATACTCTATACATAAGTAAAGAGATGGCTAGATGCCATCTCTCACTATTAATCTCGACGACCACCTCGGCCTCCGCGTTTTCCTTCGGTATTGCGTTTTAAATCGTGTAATCGTTCATTGCTATCGCGCAAGAATGATTTCATCTTCGCTTCGAAAGACTCTATGCTTTGTTTCGATTGAACACGATGAGGACGTTTTTCTTCGTCCATCCCCTCTTTAGGTTGTGTTTGACGAATGGAAAGTCCTATTTTATTACCATCAATAGATAAAACCTTAACCTTTACTGGATCCTCAACCTTTAAAAGGGTATTAATATCTTCAATATATCCATGAGCTACTTCAGAAATATGAACTAACCCTGTTTGCTTTTCTCCTAAATCAACAAATACGCCGAATTTTGTAATACCTGATACGGTACCATCAATAATGTTACCAACTTCGATTGCCATGCAACCTCCTAATTAATGCGGAAACCTTAAACTACAAACTAATGCGAAAAAAATAAAAGAATAAAATCTATTTTACATATGGTACTTCACCAGGTTTTACCAATCCTAACTCCTCACGAGCAACCCCTTCTATGGTCTTTGGATCTTGTAACCTAGCCTTTTCCTGTTCTAACTCTTCATTTCGCTGCTGTAACTCTTGCAATTGTTGCTCTATATGTTGTTTTTCTTGATATACAGCCACCAAGCGATAAGCCTGCCCTAACAGTAACAGCACCATAATCCCTATGCCAATTCGCTTGATCCACATGAGGATAATACGCTGATCCTGTGCTTTGCGATTAGGACGAACCCGTTTGCGTGGCCTTTTTGGGCGTTGTACATCCATAGTGTCCTGAGTCATAATGTCCCCCAAATATTCATCATCTGTATACTGTCATTTCTAGATTATACCACATAACAGAGCTTGGGACTAAAGAAAATTACAGATATTTCTCATTAAGAATGGCAACATAAATCCGTATAAATTTAAAACTCCATATGCAATGTAAACTTTCTATCCCCACAAGTAAACATCCACTTACATAGCCTCAGCCTTTGCAACATGTTCACGAATGACAGCACAAGAAGCTTTAAATAAGGCTAGCTCTTCATTAGTTAGTTGCAGTTCAAAAACATCTTCGATGCCATCTTTACCAATAACAGCAGGAGTAGATGCAAATATTCCTTCTTCTCCATATTGTCCATTTAAATAACAGGAGCAAGGCAATACCTTCTTTTCATCATGGAATACGGCGCGAATCAATTCTGTGGTAGCACTCGCAATACCAAACTCCGTAGAGCCTTTACCAGCTAGTACATGATAGCCACCAATTTTAACATCATCTAGTACTTTTGTATGGTCAAGTTTAGGAAATCTATGGGGTAGCTCTCGATATAATTCTAAAAGTGGTTTACCTTGTACACAGACATGGGACCACGGCACCATGGCACTACCTCCATGTTCACCTAAACAGTAGGCCGTAATAGAGCGATTACTAATAGTAAAGATATGAGCTAATTCTTTTTGCAATCTAGCTGAATCTAGAGCGGTTCCCGTTGAAATAATACGCTTAGGATTCCACTCAAGATGTTTACATAAATAGGTAGCTACCACATCAGCAGGATTAGAAATTGAAATGATGAAACCTTGAAAAGAAGACTGCTTAATACGTGGAATAACGTCTTTTAGTACAGCCACTGTTTCACCAAGGCTCTCAAGGCGATCCTGATACAAATTCGGCAAAGGACCCGCACTAAAAACGAGGATATCACAATCTCCACATTCTTCAATAGGACCTGATGTAGCAGTTACTTGATGTGGAATATAGCTAACGGCATCATTAATATCCATAGCTTGCGCCTGAGCTTTTTTCTCGTCAATATCCATCAAATATAATTCATCAACCTCTCCTTGCAAGGCTAAAGAAAATGCCACATGAGATCCTACATGGCCAGTGCCAATAATACCTACCTTACGTAACTTCATAAGAGCCTCCATACCTTAGCATAAAACGATAGCATATCCTCAAATGCCAATTATTTAAATCACGTATATCTGTATATGATTTATCTTAATAGAATCATAACTCATTTAAATTCATCTCATCCAAATTGAGTGGGAACAAATCTTTTTCTTCCATCGCTTGAGGAGATTTTTCTAAATATTGTTTACGCATGGACCATAAAATATCCAAATCTGTAGGATCCAATTTTGATAATGCATATATCATAGTAAAGTCAGAACCATAGTGCCCACGTAAGCTATCAGGTACACCCTTAGAGCCTTCACCACTAATGCGGTTATTAAAGAACCCTTGGATACGACGATTATCTAAATCTATAATAATAAAACCTGATCCATCATACACATATAATGTATGATTAACACGTTTTAATGCACGTACTGTATTCGTAATAAAATACTGGTCCTTCAAATCAATGAGGGACGACTCATAACCAGAATGGTAAAAGTCACCATAATAATGGGCCCCTCCATCAGTAGACTCCAACAAGCCTTTAAATTCTTTTTGCTCTTCAGCACTGAAATCGGATAAAGATTTTAGCTTTGTTATATTCCGTAAACCTCGTTGGTAATCATCCGATTTAGTTGGCTCTATATGTTGCCCCCTAAAGGTTATTGGCATTAAACGAAGTGCATTATCAGATAAATTATAAATCCCTAGTCCTTCATAACCTAAGAAATACACTTGTGATCCACTAGTCTTCATAGCTAATATTCGTTTTGAAATAATGGCATCACTAGAATTAACCAGTGTATGCGCTTCTGGATCAATACGTACTGTTTTACTATCATAATTTGCTCCTACAGCAAGCCAGTAAGATATCCCCATTATAATAAGTGCCAGTACAAATAATCCAATACGTTTTATATTCATCTACGCTCTCCATGACTTTCCAATCATAAAACGTAAAAGCATGCGTACAATATGTATCGTGTTTACAGTGTATCTAACATTAGATTATATACGATTCTAGTTTATGCACCCAATTGAACTAATCGATCAGCAATCTTAGTCCCTTTATATGTGAATGTTGGTAATAGCTGAGATAGCGGTTCTAGTACAAAATTACGATTCCAAAAATGAGGATGCGGTATCACAAGACTCTCATCACACAAAGAAATCATCTTCCCCTCTATATCGTACACTAAAATAATATCCAAATCTAATGTGCGAGGGCCCCAATGAATCAATCGTTTTCGTCCAGCCTTCTGCTCTAATTGCTGAATAAGGCTGAGCATTTGATGTGGTTCTAGATTGCTTTCACAAGACCATACGCCATTGACAAAGGTGTCTTGTTCCGTATATCCCCACGGCTCAGTTTCAATCAGAGGAGAAGTGACTAGCCTGGAAATTGCCTCATGATGTAGTAAGGATCGAAAAGCAGAACTGATGTAGCCTCTCTTATCCCCCATATTCGAGCCTACACTGATGTAATAGGTATACATCAAATTTGTCCTCTTGTGGTGATAACCTCAACATAATCCAAAATACCTGAAATCGGTACAGATGGTTTACGCACCGTTACTGAGAGACCTACGATACCTTGATAATGTTGGTACAAGGAATCGGCGATAAGCGCCCCTAATCGTTCTAACAAATTATGCTTTTCACCAGTCATAATTGATTCTACAATTTCATATACCTCTACATAATTGATGGAGTCCTCTAATTGATCACTTTGACCGGCCTTTGTAAGATCGGTTATTATTTCTACATCTACAAAAAATCGTTGCCCTTGTTCTTGCTCAGATGCCAAATTTCCGTGGTATCCGTAAAATGCCATATTTTTTAAAACGATTCTATCCATTATTCACCTCGTAACAAGCCGTCTGCTACAGCTAAGGCGCGTTTGTGCATTTTCACATTGTGAACACGCACCATATCAACGCCTTGGAATACACCTGTAATACAAGCAGCTACCGTACCTTCATCGCGATCTTCTGGAGGCAATCCGCCTAACATAGATCCGATGAAACGCTTACGGCTTGGAGCAAGCAAAACAGGGTATTCATAAGCGGTTAACTCACCCAAGCGTTGCATAACTTCAATATTTTGTTCTTCAGTTTTACCAAAGCCAATACCTGGGTCAAGCCAGATTTGTTGTGGCGTTACACCCTCTTTTAACGCTTTATCAATAGCGCAGAAGAAGAAAGCTTTCATATCTTCAATGATATCACCATAGTTTGTATCATTACTATTATGCATGATGATAACAGGTACCTTATATTTAGCCACCACCGCGGCCATGTCAGGGTCATAATGTAAGCCCCATACATCATTTAGAATATGTGCCCCTTTTGAGAATGCATATTCTGCGGTTTTTGCATGATATGTATCGATAGATACAGGAACGGTAGAAGCCTTTAACACAGGTTCTATCAATAAAGAAAGACGTTCTATTTCTTCGTCCGTAGTCAAAGGTGTAGAACCTGGTCGTGTAGACTCAACGCCTAAATCGATAATATCTGCACCATCTTCAATCATTTGTTTCACATGAGCAGTAGCTGTCTCTGGTGTATTAAATTGCCCCCCATCAGAGAAGGAGTCAGGTGTACCATTCAATATACCCATGATAAGGGTACGATCACACAAAGATAAGCTTTTGCCATCATTCCATGTATAATTTCTACGTTTAAACATTTACCTGTCCTCCGCCTAACATTGCCAACGCTTCATCCCTTACTGTACCTGTTTCAGCTAATACGCCTCGGCTTTCTAATGTAATTACCTTTGAATCTTGCTGCATAGTTCCTTTAATAAGCATACACAACTGAGTCGATGTAATGCGTACAAAAACGCCATGAGCAGATAAATCATTCATTATCGCATCTGCTAATTCAGATGCTAACCGCTCTTGTAATTGCGGTCTGCGACTGAGTATATTAACAACATCTTGAAACTTACTGAGCCCTGCCACACATCCATCCTTGGGTTGATACACAATGTCTACAGTCCCAAAGAATGGCAATAAGTGGTGCTCACACATAGAATAAAAGGGAATACCTGTAACGGCTATAAGTCCCTTGTAATCAGTGCTAAACGTTTCACCCCATACCGATTTTGTTTCGACTCCTACGCCACTAAATAACTCACTATATAATTCTGTTACACGACTTGGTGTCTTTTCTAACTCTGGTGCCTCTGTATCAACAGATAAAGCCTCTAAGAATTGCTTTATCCCGTCATTTGCACGTTGATTCATCGGTCCTCCTAAACAATCTTTGTCGTCCAATCTTCAATATTCCAAATATCCGTAACCCAATCTTGATAGAATTCAGGCTCGTGACTTACCAATATAATTGTACCTTTAAAATCACGTAGTGCACGGCTCAGTTCTTCTTTTGCATATATGTCTAAATGGTTAGTCGGTTCGTCTAGGACCAACACATTGTACTTATTCTGCATGAGCTTACATAGGCGAACCTTCGCATTCTCACCACCTGAAAGTACGCGCATTTGAGACGTAATATGTTCATTTGTAAGGCCACAACGAGCTAATGCTGCACGCACCTCTGCATTTGTCATCGCCGGATATTCATTCCAAATATAATCTAACGCTGTTTCGGAATTAGATGGCGTATCCTCTTGGGCAAAATAGCCAACTTGTAAGAATTCACCTTTTACCAACTCACCACTAACAGGCTTTAATAGACCTAAAATAGTCTTCAACAACGTTGTTTTACCTAAACCATTGACACCGCGAATAGCAATTTTTTTGTTTCTTTCAATTTGAAAGTCTACTGGTCTTGTTAATGGTTCATCATAACCTAATTGCAGTCCGAAAGCCTCTACGATAAAGCGACTTGGTGTACGGCCTTCTTTAAAGCCAAAAGTAGGCTTGATATACTCTTTTGGCTTTTCTAGAATTTCCATCTTTTCTAAGCGCTTTGCTCGAGAATTTGCCATACCACGTGTTGCAACGCGCGCTTTATTGCGCTGAATAAAGTCTTCCATACGCTCAATCTCTTGCTGTTGACGTTCATACGCCTTAGCTGCTTGCGCTTTTTTCACCTCGTAAGCAGCTTGGAACTGATGATAATCACCAGTATAACGCGTAAGCACCGCTTGTTCGATATGGTAAATAACATTGACTACGGAGTTTAAAAACTCCATATCATGAGAAATCAAGATAAAGGCATTTTCATAATTTTGCAAATAGTTTTGCAACCACTGAATATGCTCCACATCAAGATAGTTTGTCGGTTCGTCTAAGAGCAAAATAGTCGGTTTCTCTAGTAATAGTTTTGTGAGCAAAACCTTGGTACGTTGACCACCGCTGAGCTCTGTTACATCTCTATCTAAGCCGATATCCATAAGTCCCAATCCGGCAGCGGTACGCTCAATAACCGCATCAATTTCATAGAACCCACGTTGCTCAAGAATTTCTTGCCATTCCCCTACCTGTTCAAGTAGCTTATTCATTTCATCTTCGGATACATCACCCATACGATTATACGCATCGTTAATGTTTTGCTCCATGACGAACAAATCATCAAAAGCACGTTGTAATACATCACGGATGGTCATACCTTTTTCAAGAACAGCATGTTGATCCAAATACCCGACAGTTACCTGATTGGACCATTCAATTTTCCCCTCATCAGGTGGCAATTTACCTGTAATGATATTAAGAAACGTAGATTTACCTTCACCATTTGCACCAATGAGGCCTACATGTTCACCTTTTAGCAAACGGAATGATGCATCATCTAAAATTTGTCGCGCTCCAAAACCATGAGTTACATTTGAAACGGTTAAAACACTCATATCTATCTCCACCGGAATAAAAGCCGTCTTGTTGAAGACGGCTTATTTCATACTTACTTAAATATTATATCTATTGTACCTTTTTGACCTCTATATGTCAAAAATTGAACTTACTTACACATCGCATAACGCAAGGCTACAACAGCCATAATCTTAGCACCCTTAATCGCTTGGTCTAACCCATAGTCAGATCCAGCAGCACAAGTAAATTCTGGCGTATGCGCTTCTAAACCTAATCCAATCTGCAAGGCAGGCTGTGCTGTTGGTACTTCGTAAGACACATTACCTACATCAGTGCTACCATCCGCCTCATCATCAGGCAATATACGTGGGCTTTCACCAAATTCAGTCATCACATCTTTAAAGAGATTTAATAACTGTTTATCTTGACGCATATCCTTAAAGAGTGGCTCATAGTGATGCATCTCAACTTGAGCTCCATAGGATGAACCGATTTCTTGGGCTGCCTCTTTAATAGCCGGCAAAATAATACCTTCTAAATCATCCACTGTACTACCACGAACAGTCATACGAATCGTAGCCTTTGGTGTAACCACATTTGGTGCCGTACCTGCCTCTGTAAAGATGGCACCTACAATAGCACCTTTAGGAAAGGTCTTTTTTAAATCTTTTACCCTTTGATATAAGTCTACCGCACAATCTAGGGCATTGATTCCTGAATCTGTTAAGGATGCAATATGACAAGAACGTCCATGGAACGTAACCTCTAGAGGATGTGTCGCCAAGGATGTACCTCCCACCTCATTTTCTCCACCTGGATGAATGATAAGTGCTGCCTCATAGCCTTTAAAAAGACCGGCTTCTGCCATATATACCTTACCACCGATAGTTTCCTCTGCAGGGCACCCAAAGAATGTTGTACCCCAATCCTGTGGTGCACTTTGACTAAAAGCAACAGCAGCACCTAAGCTCATCATAGCAATAAGGTTATGACCACAGCCGTGGCCTAGTTCCGGTAACGCATCATATTCACCTAAGAAGGCTATTTTATGCCGTGCAGTACCGTTATAGTCGCCCCGTAACGCTGTTTGTAACTCTGGCCGATTAGTTAGACTTACATGAGATATAAAATTATGTGTTTCTAAGAATTGGTGAATTACCTTTACTGCTTTATGCTCATTCAAGCCCAATTCAGGATTATCGTGTAAATATATGGAAACTGCACGCAATTCCCGTGCCATACTATCTATGATGGCACAGGCGCGAGCCTCTCGTTCTTGTAGTGTCATAACTCCCCTTGTTATTATCTAATATCTTATTACCTATTATTTTATTACCTAATATCACGGTAACTACTATTTTTATCTAATATCTATTTGTCTATTAAGTAATATCGTTCATCCAAAAGCTCTTAACTATTTTGTATAAGGATGAACGATGATGGTATTAGAAATATATCTAAAGCTAATCGTCGCTCCTAGCGGTAATGTTTGATGTGGCGACCCATGTCCCGTTGGCACATAGCATACAAAAGGATCTGGTAATTTGGGATTTCTATTTTCCTCCATATAGCGCAATGCTTCATAACCTAAATCGTAATCACGCTCATCTTCATCTCCTTCACAATCTGTAAAGGTACCAATGACTAAGCCTTTAATACGGCTCAACAAACCGCTGAGTCGAAATTGTTGTAACATACGATCCAGCTTATAAGGAGCCTCCCCTACATCTTCAATAAATAGTAAGGTATCTTCCCACGATTCATTCTCTAAAAAATAAGGCGTTCCCGATAGCATGGATAACATCGTCATATTACCACCTCGTAAAATACCCTCACCAAGTTCTGTACCAATCGCACCTCGGGGAGGCTCTGGCAAGGGTTCTATAACTTTTAATTTGCCTTCTAAAGTATTAAATAGTGTATCAATATCTGACTTACGGTCTAATTTAAAATCTATCCCCATAGGTCCATGATACGTAATGAGGCGGCTGTATCGATTAATAGCCATATGAAGTGCTGTACAATCACTATATCCAATAAAAGCCTTCCGATACTTGCGAATCGCTTTATAATCTAATAGGTCTAAATAGCGCATCGTGCCATAACCACCGCGCAAGGCAAGAACCGCATCACAAGGAGCCGCAGTCATCATGTATTGAAATTCTACGGCTTGCTCCTCAGGCGTGCCTCCATATAGCCCCTTTCTCCTTGCACTTTCACCTACAAGCACCTTATAGCCTTTAGCCTTACAAATTTCTTCTATTCTATGTAAATCTTCATCGCTAGCACTAGCAGGTGCCATAATACCTATGGTCATCCCCGGTGCCAAACGTTTTGGTTCAATCCAGTCCATATATCCTCAGAAAATACCTGTTAACTTATAATATATTAATATTCCCATACAACAAAAGACGTACACAAAGTGTACGTCTTAAGTGTATCTTATTTGTATGCTTTTTTAAAGTCAACAAGTCCCAATGTGGTCCAGAAATAATTTTGAATTGTTCCATTTGTCACATATGGTTGTGTTGTAAAGTACAACGGCATAACAAGAGATTCATCAAAAATCATCTTTTCTGCTTCATGCATCAACGCATCACGAGCCGCCCCATTTGGAGTTGTACGAATACGTGCAATCAACTCATTATACTCATCACTATGATACTGACCATCGTTATCTTCAGCAGAGAATACCTCTAAAAAGTTTTGTGGATCGCTATAATCGGCAACCCAAGAAGCGCGAGCTACTTGGTACTTGCCAGCTTCACGGTCTGCCAAGAATACCTTTGTCTCTTGATTTTGTAAGCGTACATCTGCGCCAAATGCATTTATCCAAGCATCTTGAATGGCTTCTGCAATAGCTTTGTGTAATTCACTTGTATTATACAAAATTGTAATTTGCGGCAATGGACGATTCTTGCCATAGCCAGCCTTTTTCAGGATTTCCTTGGCTTGCTCTACATCTTCGTATACGAGATAGCTACCAGCTTCACGGAAGTCTTCACGACCATTGCTTTCAAGCATACCATATGGTACGAATGCATAAGCTGGTTCTTTACCACCTCTAACAATATTATTAACAATATTAGCACGGTTAATAACCATAGAAAAGGCTTTACGCACATCTGGATCTGTGAAAGGTTCTGCTTTCACATTGAATACGTAATAGTAGTTACCAAGCATAGGGCCAATATGTAATAGGCCGGCTTCTTCTAGACGTTTTTGATCCGCTACAGGAGGCTCAACCGTCATATCAGCTTCGCCACCTTCAACTAAGGTAAGTCGTGTACTTTGAGACTCACTAATAGGCCAATTCATCTTCTCTGTCTTCACAGATTCTGCATCCCAATAGTTTGGATTCTTAATGAAGTCCATTTCCCCATTATGCTTCCAAGAAAGTAAACGATATGGACCATTAGATACTATTGTTTCCGCATTAGCCGCCCAGTTTTCGTGAGCTTCAACTGCTTTTTTACTCACTGGATAATAGCTATGAGACGCTAATAATTTCAAGAAATAAGCCGTTGGATTTTCTAAGGTAACTACCAATGTATCCTCATCAATAGCTTTAACCCCAACATCTTCAGCTGCAGCTTTCCCCGTATTAAAAGCTTCACCATTTTCCAATACATATAACATATATGCATTGTCCGCATGGACTTCAGGGTCTAATACGCGCTTCCAAGCGTATTCAAAGTCATAAGCCGTCAAAGGCTCTCCATTGGACCATTTTAAATTAGGTCGTAAATGGAAGGTATACTCACGACCATCATCGGAGATGTCCCAATTTTTAGCAAGTGCTGCTTCAGGTTCACTTTCATCATTCAAACGAACTAGACCATCGAATAATTGAAGTTGAACCGTAGCCTCCGGAGAGGTAGTAGACTTTGCGGGATCCAATGTGGATGGTTCCTGCTCAATAACATAGCGGATTGTGTGTTCATCGATTGGTTGAACACCACGAGGGTACCCAAATACGAATAAGAGTACGCTCACCCCTAGAGCGAGGACCATGAGTTTTAACAAGTTTCGTTTATCCATCATGGCAATGCTTCCTCTACAAATTCTTTCATGATGCGCCCAACTCGAGCGCCTAACTCTTTACCTCGGTCATTATCGATATCGCTCATTAAAAGGATAAAACAAAAATGACCCCTAAATGTTTCTATTACACCCCCATCATGTTCTACACGATCAAGGGATCCTGTTTTATGGTGAAAGCGTATGCCTTCTCCCCAGTAAAATGGTAAGATATCACGGAATTGTTGGCGACCTAAGATATTCCACATTTCTCTGCCATAAGCATCTCTATCACGACATTCAAAAATGTGTTTATACAAACGAGCTAACGACATAGCTGTAATGTGATTATCATGACCTTCAGCTAGGGCGTTAAGGTCCATCATCATACGATTAAGCTCCATCTCATCCACACCAAGCTTTTCTGCACGAGCATTGATATTTTCCATGCCGAGCACTGTGATGAGTAGATTTGTTGCGATATTATCACTAAGAACCATCATGAGACGACATAACTCAAGATATGTAAAACTATGTTTACCAACTAACTCTTGTAGTGCGCCGCCACCTTCAACGCGTGGAGTTCTAGATAAAGGAACTGTATCATTAATGTCCAATTGCTCAGTACGCGCTAAATGAAAGACATATTCCATGATAAGTACCTTAATTAAACTCGCACTAGAATGTACAGTATTTTCACCTCTAGCTGCGATGAGTGTTGGTTCCTCTTCATCATCAAATTGTAGCACCGCATAAGATATATTCCCTGCTGGTGCCAATTCTTTAATGACTGTATCTAGTTGATGTTCCAAGGACTTGCCAACAATTAGTTTTTCCATACTATTCTCCCATTATATGTGCCAGCATGCGATGCGGCGATCTGCCCAATCTCTAAGTGGCGGACGTTCTGTAAAACAACGCCCTTCCGCTTCTGGACATCGACCACTAAACAGACACCCTTTTGGTGGATCTAGTGGATTTGGTGGATCCCCTTTAAGCGGTGCCCCAATTGGTGCATGTGGCATAACTGGACCATTTAAGGCCGTCAATGCACGGGTATACGGATGCTGAGGGAATTCATATAAGTCCAATGCAGGACCTTCTTCCATGACGGCACCTAAATACATAACAACCATGCGATGACTAATGTAGCGCACCATATTTAAATCATGAGAAATAAAGAGGTACGAAATACCATGTTGTTCTTGTAACCGTTCTAATAATGTCATAATTTGCACTTGGATAGATACATCTAATGCAGAAATCGGCTCATCACAAATGATACATTGAGGCTCCATAATAAGAGCCCGTGCAATGCCGATACGTTGACGTTGCCCACCAGATAGTTCATGAGCATAACGCTCACCAAATGACATATTTAAGCCAACTTGGTCAAGCACCTCTTTTACACGAATCACGCGATCTCGGGGTGTATACTTTGGATCCAGTTCTAAAGGCTCCTCTAAAATTGCATTAACCGTAAGCCGCGGATTAAGGGATGCATAAGGATTTTGAAATACCATTTGCATCACCGGGTGAACAGACTCTCTATCCACATAAGGGTTGATATGTCGACCATTCATATAAATAGAACCAGATGTAGCTTGATATAAACCCATCAAAGTGTAACCAAATGTAGATTTACCACATCCAGATTCACCTACGATACCTAGGGTTTCCCCTGGTGATTGATATAGACTCACGCCTTGTACGGCGTGTACCGTTTGTTTTGGCTTAAATAAGCCACCTGACAGGGTGAACTCTTTAACGAGATTGTCAGTCTCCCATACGTAACTCATTAAAGTCCCTCCAACTTAGCTAACCAACATGTAAACTGGTGACTTTCACCAACATTTGTAACCATCGGAACCCGACTACCGCAGATTCGCATAGCCCATTTACAACGAGGATTAAATGCGCATCCACGAGGTAAATCAAATAGATCAGGTGGTTGACCTTCAACGGCCTTCAATTCGCCGTGCCATTTACCTTGAGGCAATGCAAGTAACAGCCCCAAAGTATATGGGTGACGAGGCTCGCTAAAGATACCATCTACTGTAGCAGACTCAACACATTTACCTGCGTACATAACCATAACCCGATCACAAATTTGAGCAATAACACGTAGGTTATGAGAGATAAAGATAATCCCTATGCCAGCCTCTACGGCTAATGTTTGCATAAGGCGCAAAATTTGTGCCTCTGTAGTAATATCAAGAGCTGTTGTGGGCTCATCACAAATCAAAATCTTAGGACGACCGGCCACTGCCATGGCAATACATACGCGTTGACGCATTCCGCCACTCAACTCATGAGGATATTGAGATAACCGTCGTTCTGGTGTAGACAGCCCCATCTTCTTCAATAAATCGATGGCAATAGCCCTTTCATCGTAATCTTCACCATACGCATTTGTACGATGGATAACCTCATACATTTGCTCTCCAATGGTCATGATAGGATTCAAGGAGGTCATAGGATCTTGGAACACCATGGCAACCGTCGTACCACGAAGTTCATTCCAATCATCTTCAGTAAATCCTAAACAATCATGTCCATCAATCATGAATGTATCTGCTTTAATTTTAGTTTTACCATATGGCAATAAGCCCATTAAAGAGTTAACTAAAACGGATTTACCACACCCAGATTCTCCGACTATACCTAAAATCTCACCAGGGTATAAAGAAATATCTTGATTGCGAATAACTCGCAACGGACCTTGGAAGGTATTGATAGTAATAGATACATTACGTACATCAACAATAGCGTTATTCATTATCTATCTCCTTCCTTAGGGTCTAATACATTGCGTAAACCGTCGCCAAAAAATGCGAAACCAAGCATGGTAATACTAATAGCAACAGCTGGGAAAATCAATTGGAACGGATAAGAGCGCATGCTACTAATACCTTCAGAAGCTAGTACGCCCCAGCTCGCCATAGGTGCATTTACACCTAAGCCAATAAAACTAAGAAATGCTTCTGTAAAAATAGCCTCAGGAATGGCCAATGTTAAAGTAATAATAATCGGTCCTACACAGTTTGGTAAAATATGACGCAATAAAATTCGATGCTTAGGAATACCCATAGCTTCTGCTGCAATGATGTATTCTTCGTTTTTAACTTTTAAGA
Source organism: Veillonella sp. S13054-11 (assembly GCF_002959795.1). Lineage (NCBI taxonomy): Bacteria > Bacillati > Bacillota > Negativicutes > Veillonellales > Veillonellaceae > Veillonella > Veillonella sp. S13054-11. Next base: position 16,120 of record NZ_PPCY01000006.1, on the reverse strand, counting down.
TTTGACTGCGTACGATACGGGCCATATTAAGCCAATACGCAATCCCCAACGCTACAAAAATAGAGGTTAGCCCAGGTCCAAGTACAACCATCAATAAGATTACGTATAGTAAAAGTGGAATACCATACAAAACATCTACGATCCCCATCATGATACGGTCTACCTTGCCACCTATATAACCCGCAATGCCGCCATAAGCAACGCCAATCACAAGATTAATAAAAGCTGCTACAAAACCAATGGTTAAGGAAATACGAGCGCCGTACATAACACGCGTATAGATATCACGGCCCAATGTATCCGTACCAAACCAATGGCTAAAGCTTGGACTTTGGTTCGCATCAATTAAGGATTGGTCTGCATAGGTATAAGGTGAAATAAGTGGACCTAGAATAGCAAGCACCATCATCACAATAATGATGGTTGCACCAACTACAGCTAAACGATTTACCTTAAATCGTTCCCATTTACTAGGACGTTTTATAAAGCTAGTAATCTCTTCTTGAGGGGCTCGTTCAATAGGTAAAAAGTCTTCCTTATTCATCTGTCCCCTCCTCCGTTGTAACTCGTGGATCGATTAATGGATAAATCATGTCCACCAAAATATTAAGAAATACTACAAGCGCACTATAGAAAATCGTAATACCAAGAATAACCGTATAGTCTCGGTTATAAATAGATGTTACAAAATACTGACCTAGACCAGGAATCGCAAAAATTGTTTCTACGATAAAGCTGCCTGTTAACAAACTAGCTGCCAATGGACCTAAGTACGTAATAACTGGCAAAATTGCATTGCCAAGGGCATGACGTGTCAAAATGGTCCAAGAACCTAGACCTTTTGCGCGAGCTGTACGAATGTATTCTTGTTGATACACGTCAAGTAAACCACTGCGCGTTAAGCGAGCAATAAATGCCATCGGTTGCGCTGCTAATGTCAACACAGGTAACACCATGTAAGATGGGCCACGCCATAAGGCTACCGGGAACCATCCCAATTCAAAGCCTACTATGTACACAAGAACAGCACCGATAATAAAAGTTGGTACCGAAATCCCTATTGTAGATAATACAGTTACCGCATAATCTACAATGCTATTAGGTCTCATGGCACTAATCGCACCAGCTGTAATACCACCAACTATAGCTACCATTAAAGATAATAAGCCAAGCTGTGCGGAAATTGGGAATGCATCACCAATTATATCGTTTACACTACGGCCTTCATATTTAAATGATGGGCCCAAGTCACCTGTAATGACGCCACCTAAATAATCTCCATACTGTTTCCATACAGGATCATCGAGATGATACTTTGCCTCGATACTCGCTTTCACCTGAGGCGGTAATTTCTTTTCTGTTGTAAAAGGCCCACCAGGTATCGCATGCATTAATGCAAATGTTACGGTAATGATGACCCATAAGATTATGATTGCGCCACCTAGGCGTCGAAATACATACCTCGTCATTGTCACTTTCCTCCATAAAAAGTCTATTCGTTTTATTATACTACATTATGAAGTTAATTTCATGATTAACATCATTACATTTACAGAAAGGCTCACATAACGTACAATAAAATATATGATTATTTGGAGGTGTCTATGGTAGCAGTACCTAGAGTTTTAACAATTCAAGACATGAGCTCTATCGGACGCTGTGCCCTTACCGTTATGATTCCTATCATCAGTGCCATGCGCTGCCAGGCGGTTCCTTTAGCAACAGCGGTACTAAGCAATCACTTAGAGTATCCACACTATGAATTCGTAGATTTATCTGCTCATATGAGAGACTTTATGAACTGTTGGGATAAAAACGAAATTGACTTTCACGCTATTGTAAGTGGATTCTTGGCATCACCAGAACAAATTCACCTCGTCGAAGAAGCTATCAATCGATTTGCCAATAATGGCCAAATGGTTATCGTTGATCCTGCAATGGCTGACGATGGTCGCCTTTATTCTATCTACACTCCAGATATGGTTGTTGCTATGCGCCAACTCGTGTCAAAGGCCCACATCGTAAAACCAAATTATACTGAGGCTTGCTTCTTATTAGATATTCCATTCTCGACAGACCCTATTAGCGAAGATGAATTACGTGAGCGATGTAAACAATTGCATCACATGGGCCCTGAAATGGTTATCATGACCAGCGTCCCATCGAAAACACATGCTGTTATTGCGGTCTATGATGGACCTACAAACTTTTTAAAAACATACTCTATACCTCTGGTTCCTGTAAAAGCTACAGGTACAGGAGATATTTTTACTGCTGTATTATCTGGTGCGGTAATGAAGGGATATTCTCCTTATGATGCGGCAGAACTGGCAATGAATTTTACTACCAACGCGATTCAAGCAACGTTAGATACAGTACAATCACTAAAACATGGAGTCGCATTTGAGTTAGTTTTGCCAGAATTAACTCAACTATAAGCTATAAATAAAGGGGAACTTATGGATTTACTTTATGTTGTATTACGAACACTGCTCATATGTACCATCGGTTTGCTCATTGCATTCCAAGGACGTCGCATGGGTTTATCAATTTTTAACTTAACGGGACGGTTAAATCGACTACAATTTATCATATGCTTCATCGCTTTAATGATTTTATTTCATATTGTCCACTACATCGATAACATATTCTTGGATTTTGTTGTATCACTACCAGCATATTGGTTGACTAGGGTCATTATTTGGCTCTTATTGGCAACCCTCTTTCCTTTATCTTGTGTCTTATTTGGCCGTCGTATTCACGACATCGGCTTCAATGCATGGGCAGGAATCCTCTGGTCGGTAATCATGATTTTCATCAATACCTACTCTGCCGTATCTCCATTCAATTACATGCTAGAGCTTTTTATATGGCTCATCGGCTTCCTATTCTGGGTATTGCCAGGACAACCTGAGCCTAATCAATATGGCAACCCTCCATTTATGACTGTAAATCGGACAGTTTATGAACCAATACAGACTCCTATATCTAATAAAAAACAAGAAGGTCGAAAAACAGTTCGTAAGCGACGCAAAAAGCGATAATTAAAAATTAACACCCTACAATAAAAAACGTATCTCTATAAGTAATATATACCTTCTTTACTGGACAACCAGTAAAAAGAGTACATATCAAAGAGATACGTTTTTATTATGTCTTCTGTTTTTACAACATTAGTTCATTAACAACATCAACTCAATCAAAGTACAACCTATATATGCAATAATAAACTTAACCTTTTGTTTACGCGCTCTATCATCATCTGCAATTTTAAGTCGATTTGCAAGGAATCGTTTATCTCGAATTTGCAACAAAAGGTGTTTAATTCGCTCTTGGCTTTCATTAGCAGTATACTCATCACAATCAGCTGTCAATGTAGCTTGTTGCATGAAGATGCGTCGGTGTAGTTTACGCATTTGAATTTTAATATTGTTATGTACAAATGCACTTTGCCACTGTTTGCGAGAATCAAAATACATGTACAAATACCGAGGAATATTCATAACCAAGAAGGAAATGATAAAAATCCCTAAGGAAATTAAAAAGTATGTAGAGAATGAAAATTCCAATGTTTCTGTTGGTAAGTAGTGATGCAAGATAATAAATGTAATCCATACACCTATTGGCAATAAAAGAACTGCTGCAATATCGATAGAACGAAGCCAGCTAGTACGAGTTGGCACATCAGGTACTGTAAAAGTATCTACAGGATCATGGAATGCATAGTAATCCAACTGTAACACAGATTGACTGGTACGCGGGTTACCCAAGAGAACAGGTCCATTACTACCAATATGGCGCTCAGGCATGGGTATGAATTTCTTCACTTGTGTATTAGGTAATAAGTCAAACTGAATGATACCTTTCTTCTCAAAGCGTACAGTAGATCCTTTTTCACCTAATGCAATAGGGTTAAAGAAAATACCGAAGAGACTTAGACACCAGTTTCCCAACAAGTGTAAAATAGAGTTCAAAATAAACCCACCTGTATCTATATTATTTGTATCTAAACGAATGGCAAAGGATGATGAATAATCATCGAACCATAAATCCTCTAAGGTGAATTCCACATTAATCACATTCCCCCATTTTGTAATAATGGATAGGAATATTTGATTGTTTGGTTCAAATTCAAATGTTACAGCATAAAAGAACCAATGATTACGAAGAGCGGCACGCAACATGCGATTAACCATATCTTCTTCTATATATAATAAGCGATGGTCAAACAAATCTTGTTCTAAAGGTGCTTTTTCTAATACGGGCGCCTTATCCACCACCGCATCTCGATCAGATAATGCTTCATCCACCAAAGCTCGTAATTTGGTGAAGATTTTAGTCATAACCCCTCCAAGGGTGAAATAATAGTTCTTAACACAAAAATTATACCATATATTGCATGATTTATCGATAAAAGTATACTACATATACTATTAAATATAAATATAATTAAAGCCCCTTTTTGCATAGTAAAAGGGGCCTTATTAATGTAGTTAAACATTAGTCGTATTATAATTTAATATTCATAATAGATCTTAAATTGCAACGTAATATTAAACATTGTCCAAATCTATAATTAAGCATTAATAATAGATACTTTAAATGATATTTAGTTTTATTGAATACTTGCCATAGATAAATAACAGTATTCATAGAAATGACCTTTAAGCGCCATTAGCTCTTCATACGTTCCATCTTCAACAATTTGCCCTTTATCCATAAATAAAATCCGGTCCATTTGTTCTAAACCTTCCAATTGATGCGTAATATATAAACATGTCCTACCCTCTACATAATGCATCAAGTCACGATGTAAGGCTTTTCTTGTGACTTGATCTAAGCCCTCTAAAGGTTCATCTAATAAAACGATTTTAGGATTGCGCAAGAACAATCTAGCTAATGCAACTCTTTGACGTTCACCACCACTCAAACCTTGCCCTCCACTCCCTACAATCGTACTCATACCTTCTGGTAATTTTTCAACTACCGATCGCAATGATGCACGATTAATGGCTAGCTCTAAATCCTCCATAGAAGCTTCTGGCCTTGCAAGGCGTATATTATCCTTAAAGGAAGCATTAAAAATATACGTATCTTGAGTTATAGTCCCCAATGCATTACGCCAAGTATCAATTGAAATATCCTTCAACTCCACCGAGCCTATACGAATGGATCCACCATAATCATATAACCTCTCAAGCATATTAAACAATGTCGTCTTTCCAGACCCACTAGCACCTACGATAGCAATGGATTTCCCTTGTTGAATATGTAGTCTGAGATTCTCATAAATATGGCGAAATTCATCATAACCAAAGGATACATCTGTAAAAATAATATCATCATTAGGATTAAATGATTTTGGTGATATAGGTTCTACAATAGATATCGGTTCATTACTGAGAGCCATGAGACGACTTGTGGCAACTTTACTTTCTGCACCATGATGAACAGCAGCAATCATAGGTTGTAACGCTTCAAACCAAGCCTGTGTACCAATGGCAGCCACCGCTACCATAACACTAGCCCAAGCGCCTGTTAACACATTAGAAGCCATAATAGCTACAATAACTACAGTTAACTGAACGCCGCCTATGAATAGTGTATTACCCATATTCATGCCCCGCTCAATAGTACCTTTTTGAGCATCTACATTGCGCATCATATGCTGAATACGCTTATATACCATGTCTTCATTGCCATAACTAATCACATCTTCCAGACTATCCATAGTATCACTTAAAAGCGCTTTATAATCGCCTTGTTGGGGCCCAATCGTACGTAAAGATTCTTTATTATACAAATAAACAACCAAAGGTACTATTACACCTAATACAAAGGCCGACAAAAGAATAGGTATAATCAAACTATTGTCAATTGTAGAAACTCCATATGCAATCAATATAGTCAGGAAAACGGCTGCTACGGGTGGAATCAAAGTGCGCAAGTAGAAGAATTGTAATACCTCTATATCCCCCATGATGCGTCCCAACATATCACCCGCCCCAAACCGTTTGAGTATAGCAGGTGCCAACGGTTCCAAATGAGCATAAAACCACAAGCGCAAGCCATAGAGTCCTTGGAATGCCATGCGATGAGATGTATAGCGCTCAAAATAACGACATACAGCACGACTAACACCGAAGAACCGAACCCCTACGATTGCAAGACTTAAATAAGTGAGCCCTGGTTGTAATGCGGCAGATGCCAATAGCCAAGAGGATACTGTTAAAAGCCCAACATTCATGAACACTGTTAAGAACGTAAATAGCAAGGCCAATACTAATGACCACTTAGCGGGACTCAATACAGAAAACAACAACTTCCAACCTTGTAAGCTCATATTAGAACCTTTTGCATTATCTTTAAAGGCCTCAGTATATTTAACAGATTTAACAAAATGCTCTGTGCCATTGATAGGTTTATCTATGACCAATGTATTCTCTGAATCAAATTGTTTCCCAATATCCAATGGTTCTTCAAGAGTTGCTGAAAATTGACCTAAGCCAGATGTAACAAGGTCTTTAAAATACCCCTCTTCTTCAAGTAGGTCATGATAAGAACCTTCTTGAAGAATTGATCCATTTTTCAAGACATATAGCTTAGATGCCCAATGCATAGTTTGTAATCGATGCCCAATAATGATGACAACCTTATTTTCCATCAAACGCTGAATAGCTGTACTTATAATGGCTTCTGTTTTTACATCTAGATGTGCTGTCACTTCATCAAGAATCAATACTTGACCCTTCCGGAGGAATGCACGAGCTAAAGCAATACGTTGCCGCTCGCCGCCACTAAGACCTAAACCGCCTTCACCGATAACCGCATCAAGCCCATCTTGTTTTCGATTAATAACATCTAATAGCTGAACTTCTTTGCACGCATCAAGAATCTCTGCATCACTTACATCCATACCAAAGGATAAGACCTCTCGCAAGGACCCTTTCATAATGTGTGGATGTTGAGATACATAGATAATTTTCTGACGCCACCAGTTGATATCTAAATCACATATATCAATGCCATCGATAGTAACTGTTCCTTTCGGAGCCTGTAAAAAACCTCCCACAATATGGGCCATAGTAGATTTACCAGCTCCGCTTTCACCAACGAGCATAATAGGTGCATTACGTTCAGCCTGCAGCGTAATGTGGTGTACCCCATTCTCACTATTTTTATAGGTGAAAGTTAAATCTTTAATTGTAATTCCCTGTATAGGCTTATCAAGTTTAGACTCACCACCTACTGGTAAAGAAGGTGGACGCTGCATGAATTCTTCATACTTCAGAATAGATGTTTTTCCTGCCATCCCTGTGTGGAAAGCTGCCCCCAATTGTCTAAATGGAGTATAGAACTCTGGTGCTAACAACAAAATAAAGAAGGCTGAAAAGAATGTGACTTCACCATCTAATAAGGTTAGACCTAAATATACCGCAATCAGAGCAGTACTAATTGTACTCACTAATTCAAGTACTAATGCAGATAAAAAGGCTACGCGCAACACGCGTAAAGTGGAATCTTTAAACTCTTGAGATAATCGACCAATAACCTTGATTTGATCCTTTGCACGGCCAAAGAGCTTTAGCGTAGTAATCCCTTGTAGTACATCTAAAAAATGCCCCGATAGGAAGCTCATACGTTCCCATTGTTCCTTATTTAATCGATCAGCTTGCTTTCCAATCAAGATCATAAAAAATGGAATTAAAGGCACCGTAACAATCAAAATAATACCAATTATTGGCAATGTATTTACAATGGCAATCCCCATAATAAGAGGAATCATAATAGCATATAAAATCTGCGGAATGTAACGTGCTATGTAAGCATCTACTTGTTCTAAACCATCGGTAAGCATATGGATGACATCGCCATGACGTTCCTTATGCTGTACACCGAGCTTAAACATATGCGCCAAAGAGCGTTCTCTAAAGGATGCTTTTACAGCACTTCCCAAATGATTTGCTACCGCCTCTTGAACATAATGAGCCACCAATCTCACAATAATAGCAATAAACAAATAAATAATGGTGTTCGTTTCGTCAGCTAGTGTATGCTCCAAAAATATAAGATTATTTATTAAGGTTCCAAAGAACCAGGCTTGCCCAACAATGGACAGACTTTCTACTAAACAGGTTAAGCCGAGTAGCACAAGCTGTCCTTTATGTTCTAGCAGCGCTTTAAATGCGGTACGCTGTATCATACTATCCTCTACGGTAAATCTATTTAAATATATAAACTCAAACAAATTTAAATCCCTATTACTAAGCCTACAAGAGTCCAAGTGAATCTAAATTTATCAATATTATATTCATCTTACCATAAAAAAGAGGCGTGCCGCTACGGCACGCCTCACATTAAGACCTAATTTTTACAACTTACATAAGTTGTAAAGCTATACTATTAATAGTGTAAATCTTTTTCTGTTACACGATGACGGAATGTCCAATATACCCAAGATTGGTAAACCAAAATAATTGGCACAAATACGAAGGCTACACAAGTCATCAAAGTCAACGTATAAGTAGAGTTAGCTGCATTAGTAATAGTCAAGCTCCACTCAGGATTCAAAGAAGAAACCATGATGCGAGGGAACAAACCTGCAAAGTATGCAGCTGTTACAGAAATAACAGATAAACAACTGAATAAGAAACCCCATTTTGTATTTCGAGTGCGTGCTGCACCCCAAGAAATGAGGAAGGATACGATAGCTAATGCAAAGCAAACTATAGCTAATACAGAATTAAACAAATCTGTATACACGTAAGTTGCACCTACCAATGCCAATGCACCGATAGCTGTAGGAACACCTACTACCAAGGATGCCGCACGAGCGCGCTCAGAAACAGCACCAGCTGTTTTAATAGAAGTAAATAAACCACCATGGTATGTAAATACCAAAATGAACGCAATACCACAAAGTATGGTGTATGGACTTAATAAATCAGAAAAAGTACCAACATATGTCATACTTGCATCAATTGGAGTACCTTGAATCAAGTTACCTACTGTAACACCCCACAATAGTGCAGGAATCAAGGAACCAAAGAAGATGCAGTAGTCGAATGTTTTACGCCATAACAAATTAGGGCTCTTAGAACGGAATTCAAAGGATACACCACGAATAATAAGAGCTGCAAGCATCAAGAATAGAGCCAAGTAGAATCCACTAAATAATGTAGCATACACGTGAGGGAAGGATGCGAATAATGCCCCTCCGGCAGTAATCATCCAAACTTCATTACCATCCCACACAGGACCTAAGGCATTGATCATTTGTCGACGTTCAACGTCAGTTTTACCAATGAATGGTAACAAAATACCAGTACCATAGTCAAAACCTTCTAATAAGAAGAAGCCAGCGAATAGTACAGTAATTAAGATAAACCATACCACTTCAAGGTTATTAAAAATTAATTCCATAATCTTGCCTCCTCTTTTTCAACTACATCATGAGATGGATTTCCATCTGGACCTTTTTTAATGTGTTCTACAGCAAGGTAGATAGCCGCGATAGCAGCCACGATATACACAAGTGTAAAGCCGATGATTGTAGTCATAATTTCTGGAGCCGTTACGGATTTAGACGCACCATCTGCAGTCAATTGCAAACCATATACAAGCCATGGTTGACGACCTGCTTCCGCTACAAACCAACCAGTGGAGTGAGCGATGAATGGCAATGGCAACATCCAGAACATAATTTTTAAGAATGTACGATTTTCAACAAGCTTGTCTTTTGCATTTAGGATAAGACCTACAAAGGCAACAAGTAACATAAGAGAACCGGATGCTACCATGACACGGAATGTCCAGAAGATTGCTGGAACATCTGGAATATAGTTGCCAGGGCCATATTGAGCCTCCGCTTTTGCTTGAAGGTCTTTGATACCTTCTACCTTACCAGACGTAAAGGAGTTTTGAGTCAAGAAGGATAAACCACCAGGAATTTCAAGAGCACCTGTATTCTTTTGTGCTTTAGTATCAATATTAGCTACCAAAGAGAATGGCGCTGGATCTTGTGTTTCCCACAACGCTTCCATAGCAGCCATTTTCATAGGTTGTACTTTTGTGATGTATTGACCTTGATGATGACCAGCTAATGCACCTAAAGTACCAAATACAAGTGCGATAACCATGCCCCATTTAGCGGAGCGGCGGTAGAACTCTGTCGCATTATTACGCAATAAGTGCCATGCACTGATTGCCATAATAATTACACCAGCTGTTAATAAACCATTCAATACGATATGGAAAAATTGTCCAGGTACATAGCCATTTTGAACGATGGTCAGGAAATTTTCCATTTCTGCACGGCCATTGCGTAATACAAAGCCTACAGGATGTTGCATAAAGGAGTTTGCTACGAGAATCCAAAACGCAGATAAGTTAGTACCTAACGCTACAAATGTAGCTACAAGAGCGTGAACACATTTATGTAAGCGGTCCCAACCGAAAATCCAAACGCCCATGAATGTAGATTCCAAGAAAAATGCCATTAATGCTTCAAGGGCCAATGGGGCACCGAAAATGTCACCCATAAAACGAGAATATTCTGCCCAGTTCATCCCGAAATGGAATTCCTGAACAATACCAGTCACCACACCCATGGCAAAGTTAATTAGGAACAATTTACCCCAGAACTTAGCCATTTTTTTGTATACTTCTTTACCAGTCGACACATAGGTCCACTCTAAAGCAGCAACAGTCACTGTCATGCCTAGTGTGAACGGCACAAATAACCAGTGATAGATAGATGTTAGCGCGAATTGCAATCGGGCTAAATCTACAGCTTCAAACATGTGTTTTCCTCCTTAGAATAAAATACTAACATCACTTGACGAGCTTTTACAAAAAACCTTGCATCATTGCGACTGTAAAAAAGCTCAAGCCTCAGCAATAATCAACTGTTCTCGTTGGGCAAGGGTCTTAAAATTAACCGCTTCCAACTGATTGACCAATTGATGCTGAATCACGCCCATTGCTTCATTTATAGCGCAATGCCCCTTACAAGACTTAGAGCAAGAACCTACATCATATAAACAACGTTGTAAATACGCATCCCCTTCTACTGCTCTAATTACATCAAGCAACGAGATCTCTTGAGGACTTCGATTCAGAGCAAACCCGCCATCTACACCTCGGAAAGATTTCATAATTCCTGCTGCAATGAGACTACGCATAATCTTGAGCAAAAAGCGTTCTGGAATCAACTCTTGCTCAGCCAATACAGCACCAGTTATCTTCGAGCCCGAAGGTAGTAGCGCCATATGCAAGACCATGCGAAATGCATAATCCGTGGCCTGATTTAACTTCATAAAGTCTCCTTTCTCATGCACTCGGACAAACGTATTACTAAATCTAGTATAAATGAAATAAAACAATACTGCAATGGTATTGTTTTAAACAGAATAAATTAATTCACTTACTTCTCATGCTCATATTTATAGATCAATTACCTACTTTTATATCCATCAAATATTGATTGTCATCATATATAAAAAGACTGCTCTCAAAAGAACAGTCTCCATATATATTATTTTGTAATTTCTCGCACCAAATGGCCCATTTCAGGAATGATGAGTTTGCTCATCGCTAAGGTGACGGCCCCAACAGAGCCAGGAATAGAAAACATCAAAGTGTTATTCTTAACACCAGCTTCTGCACGAGATGCCATTGCTTTTGTTCCAATATCCTCCGTATAGGATAAATATCTAAAGATTTCACCAAAACCTGGAATATGCTTTTCATATAAGCTATTTACAGCCTCGATGGTAACATCTCTCATAGCAATACCAGTTCCCCCAGTAGATATAATGACATCAATAGACTCATCATTACACCATGGAGTAATAGTATTTATTATAGCCTCACAATCATCAATTACAATTTTTCGATCTGCTACAATATGATTTGCTGCTTCCAAAAATTCTTGAACTTTGTTGCCTCCTTTATCAGTTTCTAATGTACGAGTATCAGATACAGTTAATACGGCAACACGTAATGGTCTTGCTACAACTTCGTAAGACATAATTCCTCCTAAAATAAAGGCACAATAGACGCCAATATCGTCCATCCATTATCGCGTAATGTATCACGCAATGCCCATGTATACTTAATAAGCGGTGCACAATGTAGGCGCAACCAGAAAGATAAATACGGTGTATCTCCTTGGAATACAGCTAGTCGATTTAGAGCATATAAATTATCCCCTGGCTTTACTGTCCCTGGTTGGACTGTGAAAGCCATTTTATACCCAGACTGTTTAGTAACATATTGAACGAGCATATCATTAAAACCACCAGGATACGCCAAGTAACTAATAGGTTCTCCTAAGATACCTTCCATAGATGTTTTACCACCGAGAATGGCATCAGGCAATTCCGTAGGATCCATATGAGTTAGTATCTTATGATGATTTGTATGCCCTTGAATATCAAAACCAGCAGACTCCATTTGGTGCATTTGTGCAGTGTTTACAAAACCAGGCGTATTGGCTGCGTCACTAATCATGAACAAAGTAGCTTTCATATTATATTCTTTTAATATAGGCAATGCATGTTCATAATTATCTACATAACCATCGTCAAATGTTATTACTATAGGCTTCTCTGGTAAATCCGAACCATTTTGTAAATAATCATACAACTGATTCAATGTAATCGTATTATAGCCATGATTATGGAGGTATTCCATCTGCTCCTTAAACTGATCCACATGCAATGTTAAAGCGGAGTGTTTCTCATCATTTATTTGATGGTAATTAAGTACTGGTACACCATATAACTTGTAATCTGAAGACAGGCCCCACATAACCCCAATAGAAACCGCTAAGATTGCAATACATATTGCCATACAATATAACAACTTTTTAATACAACTCTTGCCATATTTATACATATAAAATAATCACTCCCATCCACTTACATACATAATGAGAATACCATATATAAGTGATTATTATCAAGAAAAACCCTCATAAGATTAATATAAAAACTGTTGATGCAATGAATCTATCGTCGCTTAATTCTTATATTACCTTTAACTTTCCCTACTTGCTTCCTCACTGTGGATTTCCCTTTACCGCTTCGCAGTTTGGTAAAGCTTACGTTTGGAAGAAAGTGATGCAGTGAATCTGTCGTCGCGTTGCTCCTCCATCTTCTACTGCCCTACTTTTACTGTCCTGCTTACTAGGTCCCCTGGGAGGATAGGAAGCTATACAAAAAAAGACACACCCTCAGGTGTGCCTTTGCTTCAATCAGCAGCTTCCTATCCTCCCAGGCCGTCTCCAGCCAAGTACTTTCGGCGTTTATGAGCTTAACTACTGTGTTCGAGATGGGAACAGGTGGATCCTCATAGCCATCGCCACTGAATCTATCAGAGTTTGTACTCTGAAAACCACATAGAAGTATATATATTTGTTGCACATTCTGCTTAATGTTTTTCGCTGCTTAAGTAAAGCCCTCGATCGATTAGTACCAGTCAGCTCCAAACCTCACGGCTCTTCCACACCTGGCCTATCTACCATGTCGTCTACATGGGATCTTACTAGCTTATGCTATGAGAAACCTCATCTCAGGGCTGGTTTCACGCTTAGATGCTTTCAGCGTTTATCCGTCC
>NZ_PPCY01000005.1:0-203822 GCF_002959795.1 Veillonella sp. S13054-11 | reverse complement strand
ATTTTATGCAGGATTGTGAATTTAATCATTAATCAATATTTTTTATCAGTATAAAAATTATATTGAAAATATGCGAAATACATATACCCATAAGGGGTATATGTATTGTAAATAGAGTGTTAATATAGTATATTTATAATCGATAAAAATGAATGAACTAGTGAGTGTCGGTATTTACCGAGCGTAAAAGAGGAAAATGGGTGAAAAACCCATACTATGTAAATAGCTGTAATGAGGAGCAAGGTTTCATTATAGGGTCACTGGGAAACTGGGAAGGCCGAAATATTGCGATGAATCAGAGTCAGAAAGCCTGCTCTAAAGGCATGGTATGCATATGCTGTGCTTAATTTGGGTTAGTCGGGCGACTAACCTTTTTTCGTTCCCTAGCCTTTAAGCTTCATCGCTATATAAAAAAGCTAGTACCATTAGTTTGTCATTTGAATTGTTGTTAGTGTTTAGAGAGTTTAGGAGGCGCCTATGGGCAAACGCTTTGTCAAACAATTGGGGCAATTTATTGTTACCTTGTTTGGCATCACATTTTTGACATTTTGTCTCACCTATTTAGCACCAGGCGATCCAGTAACGATGCTACTAGAAACGGCGGATACTATCGTATCTCAGGAGCTTATCGATGAGACTCGAGCTCAACTTGGGTTAGATAAACCGTTTATAGTGCAGTATGTAAACTGGGTTGTGAATGCGGCACAAGGTGATTTAGGGATGAGTTATTCTGCTAAAAAACCAGTAGTAGATCGTATGTTGGAGGCTTTGCCAGGAACCTTGATGTTAGCTGGTACTGCTTTAGTATTTACTCTACTTTATGCGTTGCCAGCAGGGATTATAAGCGCCTTAAATCGTAATAAATGGGTTGACTATCTGTTAAGAGCTGCATCTTTTGTAGGTGTTTCTATGCCTACATTCTGGTTAGGCCTTGTACTTATTTATATCTTCGGCCTTAAATTAGGTCTTGTACCGATTGCCACATCGCGTGTAACTCCGATTGGTGTTATCTTGCCAGCTGCTACATTGGCTGTTGTTGTTGGTTCTAAATACATGCGCCAAGTGCGGCTCGTTATCCTTGAAGAAATGGAAAAGGATTACGTTATCGGTGCTCGCGCTCGTGGTGTGAGTGAAATGAAAATTTTATTCGGTCATATTTTACCAAATGCTGTATTACCGCTCATTACTATTCTTGGTGTTGTTATGGGCTGGTTACTAGGCGGGGTAGCAGTCGTAGAAATGGTATTCTCTTGGCCAGGCCTTGGGAATATGGCGATTTATGCTATTACCATGCGCGACTATCCATTGATTGAAGGCTTTGTATTGTGGGTTGCATTAGCATATATGTGCATCAATGCATTAATCGATGCATCATATATCCTTCTAGATCCTAGATTGAAAAGGGAGAGAGCATGATGGCAGAATTTATTCAAAAACATAAATTGTTCTCTTTCTATAGTGGGTTGATGATTATCATTGTTCTCATCGCTATCTTTGCACCCTGGCTTGCACCGGGCGATGCTTTCACCTCAAATATAAGTCAGGCATTGCAAGCGCCAAGTAGTCAACATTGGTTTGGTACTGATAAATTGGGTCGTGATGTATTATCTCGTGTTATTTATGGTACTCAATTATCTTTGTTCATGGGCGTAACCATTGTTGTAATCATGGTTAGTATTGGTACGATTATCGGTGCTGCAGCAGGCTATTTTGGCGGTAAAGTTGAAATGGTTCTTATGCGTTTAGCAGACATCATGTTATCATTCCCTGGTATCGTATTGGCTATTGCTATTGCTGGTATTCTAGGTGGTAGCATTGTAAATACGATTTTAGCCTTATCTGTTGTAGGTTGGGCAAAATATGCTCGTATTGTACGTTCTATGACGCTCAAGGTGCGCGGTGAGGAATATGTAACGGCTGCTGTTATGATGGGCGCATCTACGACGGCCATCATCAGACGTCATATCATTCCTAATATTATGCCTCTCGTTATTACAACAGGTGCATTAGATATCGGGGCTATCATGATTGAGGTAGCAGGTTTATCCTTCCTAGGCTTTGGTGCTCAGCCACCGACTCCAGAATGGGGTCTTATGCTTAACGAGGGTCGCCAGTACTTGCAAACGAGTCCATGGCTCATGGCATTCCCTGGTATGTCCATCCTTATCGTGGTTGCTATTTTTAATCTTTGGTCCGATTCCTTACGTGATGTGGTGGATCCTAAAAACCAAGGATAATATAGTATATCTATTCATGTTTTGAAAGCTTTTGGTGGTAATTTCTCTTGTAAAAGCTTCTATGTGAATAGGTATAAATAATGGTTTTTCCATCACTGACTATTTTGGATTATTATAGTCTTGATGTTTAAAAGTTTTTATGTTTTGTATGTAATTGTACAAGGAGATTTTACATGAAAAAATCTTGGAAAAAGGCCCTTTTAGCAGGTCTTAGCATTGTAATGATGGGTTCCTTCATCGCTGGTTGTGGTTCCGATAACAATGGTTCTGCAAATAAAGATGTGTTAAAAGTAGGCGTAACTAACTTCGCATCTACATTAGAGCCTACAGAAAACTTCTTCGCATGGGTTGTAATGCGTTATGGTGTAGGCGAAACATTGGCTAAATTTGACGAACAAATGAAACCACAGCCTTGGATTGCATCTAAATGGGAAGTATCCCCAGACCATAAAACGTGGACTTTCACAATCAATGATAAGGTGAAATTCTCCAATGGTAAAAAAGTTGATGCAGCAGCTGTAAAGGCGTCTATTGAACGTGCTTTTGCAAAGTCTAATCGTGCGAAAACATTCTTCGAATATGATTCTATGGAAGCTAATGGTCAACAATTAGTTATTCATACAACAAAAGAATATCCTAATATGCCTGGCCTTTTAGCGGATCCGTTGTTCCTAATCGTTGACGTTCAAGCTGAAAAAGATGGCCGTAACTTTGCGAAGGAAGGTCCTATCGGTACAGGCCCATATGTAGTTAAATCCTTCACTAAAGAACGTGCTGAAATGGCTGCGAACGAAAACTACTGGGATGGTACAGTACCATTTAAAACTGTAGAAATTCCTTCCATCGATGACCCTAATACGCGTGCTTTGAGCTTACAATCTGGCGACGTAGATATGGCTGTTAACATCGGTCCTGGTGAAATTGGTTTATTCCAAGGCAATGATAAATTCAAAGTAGATGAAATCGCATCTCTTCGTGTCGTATTGGCCCGTATTAATCAAAAAGGTATTCTTGGGGATGACAAAGTTCGTGCTGCAGTTATCTCTGCAACAGACCGTAAAAACTATGCTGATGTATTGTTAAAAGGTACATTTATTCCTGGTTCTGCTCCAATTCCACCATCCATGGACTATGGCTTCAACGATTTGAAAGATCCTAATGCGTATAATCCTGAACGCGCTAAACAATTGTTGGCTGAAGATGGTTGGAAAGATACTGATGGCGATGGGATCCTTGATAAAGATGGCAAACCATTAACATTCAACTTCATAGTATATAACTCTCGTGCAGAATTACCACTTTATGCAGAAGCTGTTCAAGCAGACCTTAAAAAGGTTGGCATCGATATGAAAATCAAAACAGTTGACTATAACTTGATCGATAAAATGGGTCAAGACGGCGACTATGATATGCTTATCTCCAACATTGTAACAGCTAATACAGGTGATCCAATCTGGTTCTTGGCTAACTATTGGCACACTAACAACAATGGCTCCAACCCTCAAAATGGTTCTGGTTACTCCAATCCACAAGTTGACCAATTGTTAGATGCAGCTGAAACTGAATTCGACCCAGCAAAACGTCGTGATTACGCAATGCAAATTCAACAATTGTTGATGAATGATGGTGCTGCATTATTCTTAGGCTATCCTAAAACTAATATCGTTACAGGTTCTTACTTGAAAGGTGCTGTAATGTACCCAAGTGATTACTACTGGATTACTAACAAAATTACAAAATAGTGAGGAGCTATAATGGCAGAAAACATACTAACTGTAGAAAACCTTAACATTGCGTACCAAGGTGTGCCTGCTGTTATGGATGTGAACTTTACCTTGGAACGCGGTAAGGTATTAACCATTGTAGGTGAGTCCGGATCTGGTAAAACTACCGTGATTCGGGCCCTTATGGGCTTACTACCTGTAGGTGGTGAAGTTACGGAAGGTTCTATGATCTTTAATGGTTATGATCTTCGTAACCTGTCTAAATCTGAATGGAGATCTTTGCGCGGCAAGGATATGGCCATGATTTTCCAAGATAGTGGTAGTGCATTAGATCCAATCGTTCGTATCGGTAAACAATTTAGAGAATTGTTTAAATCCCATATTGAAATCGATAATGACGAATGTGACCGTCGTGCCATTGCGCTTTTAGAAGCCGTATCTCTACCGAACGGGGCAGATATATTACGTCGCTATCCTCATGAGTTATCTGGTGGACAACGACAACGTGTTGGTATTGCCATGGCGTTAGCTTTGGATCCTGCATTACTCATCGGTGATGAACCGACATCTGCGCTAGATGTAACGACACAATCTCAAGTGGTTATGCAAATGCTTGACCTAGCTAAAGAGCATAACTCCGCAATCGTAATGGTAACCCATAATCTTGGTGTAGCGGCGTATATGTCCGACTACATTATCGTTATGAAAAAGGGCCGTGTCGTAGATGCAGGTACTCCTAAAGACATTTTGGAAAATCCATCTAATGAATATACGAAACAATTAAAAGAGGCTGTACCAACATTGGGAGGAGGTCGTTACATTGACTAACTACGCAGTAGAATTAAAAAATGTATGTAAACGATTCCCACTTCCCACTGGTGGTGAACTCGAAGCATGTAAGGATATTAATATAACTCTCGAAAAAGGTCAGTCCCTTGGGATTGTAGGGGAATCTGGCTCTGGGAAAACAACATTGGTTCGTATGATCATGAAAATGCTTCCTATTACGGAAGGTGAGATTTATGTGGATGGTGTAGAGATTCAACATATGAACTCCGAACAAACGAAAGAATACCGTAAAAAAATTCAAATGGTATTCCAAGATCCATCTGCAGCCTTTAATCCGCGAATGAAGGTAAAGGATATTATTCTTGAGCCACTATACAACTTTGGTCTTCTTGAAAAGGGAAAAGAAGAGCAAATCGCAGGTGACTACCTGGAAATGGTAGATTTACCTCGTGAGTTTATGCATCGCTATCCTCATGAAATGTCCGGGGGGCAACGCCAACGTGTTGCCATTGCTCGTGCTATCGTATTAGAGCCAGAAATTCTCGTTCTAGATGAGGCTACTAGTGCTTTAGACGTATCTGTACAAGACTCCATTGCGTACCTATTGGCGCGTTTACAAAAAAAGAAAAATTTAACATACCTATTTATTGCTCATGATATTGCCTTCATTCGTACGATGTGCCATAAGGTGGTCGTAATGTACAAAGGCGCTATCGTTGAAGAATTAGATGCGTTTCACTTAGCAGATGCGAAACATCCTTACACAAAAGTTCTATTGAGCTCCATCTTTGAAATCGGCCAAGATCATAAGCCACTTACCTTAGATGAGGCTGCATTAGAAGCTTAATAGGAAAATTTACTTTCAAAATTTCAAAAGTATAAATTTGAAATGTAGAGAGTTACATCGGATAGGTAAACTTAAAATAGCAGTTAGTTTCAAGACTAACTGCTATTTTTATGCATAGTTAAGATATGAAATTTTTTAATAGATATATTGAAATGTTTCTCAAATTATACATTGTGTTAACACCTAATATATAGTATAGTTGACTGTATAAAATATACCCCTATGGGTATAATAAGATATGCTCATATGAATTGATGTACATAGATTCTCTTTATATTAACTATTGTAAAAGCAGGTTATATTTACTAGATTATGTTAATGCAAAAAATAGTGAGTATCTGAGTATAAATAGATAGTTAATGTGTGTAGAAAGGTTAGGTGTATAAATGAAAGGATTACGCAAGTCTTTACTAATTGGTATGACCCTTGGTGTGACTATGCTCGGGACTATTGGTTGTATGAATCAAGATTCTGCTTCATCTAATGATGTATTAAAGGTAGGGGCTATTAGTTTTGCTGGCACATTAGAACCAACGGAAAATTATTTTAGTTGGGCCGTTGTACGATTTGGTATAGGTGAAACGCTTATCAAGTTTGATGATCAAATGAAAGCAACGCCTTGGCTTGCCACCTCTTGGAAGCAAGGTGATGACAAGTTAACATGGACTTTCACCATCAATGATAAAGTTAAATTCTCAAATGGTAATAGTTTGACAGCTGAGGCGGTAAAAGCATCTTTAGAACGAACTTTTGCTAAAAGTAAACGAGCAAAAACGTTCTTTAACTATACAGAAATTACTGCTAACGGTCAGGAGTTGACCATCAAGACTGACAAGGAATATTATAATTTGCCCAACTTGTTAGGAGATCCATTGTTTTTGATTATGGATGTGACAGCAGAGGCGAATGGTCGTGATATTGCAAAGGAAGGTCCTATTGGTACTGGTCCATATGTAGTATCCTCTTTCACAAAAGAGCGTGCTGAACTAAAGCGCAATGATAATTACTGGGATGGCAAGGCAGGCTTTGCTAAGGTTGAAATCCCATCTATTAATGATGCGAATACTCGTGCTATGGCGTTACAAGCGGGCGATGTAGATATGGCCGTTAACATTGGACCTGGTGAATATAGTATCTTCCAAAATGATAAGAAATTCACTATCTATGAAATGTCTTCCTTGCGTGACGTATTTGTTCGTATGGGGCAAAAAGGGAAACTACAGAATCCTAATCTTCGTGCAGCCCTCATTGCAGCAGCAGACCGTGAGTCTTATGCGAAGAACCTCATGAAGGATACGTTCGTAGCCGGTAAGGCTCCATTGCCACCATCCATAGACTATGGCTTTAACCAATTGCGTGATCCTAATAAATATAATGTAGAACGTGCTAAAGAATTACTGAAACGTGAAGGTTATGAAGATACAAATGGCGACGGTATTGTAGATAAAGACGGTGAAAACCTCGTACTTGATTTTTATGCCTACACAACTCGTCCTGAATTGCCATTATATGCGGAAGCATTGCAAGCGGACTACAAAAAAATCGGTGTAGATTTACGAATTAAAATCGTAGATTATGCGGTTATCGACACATTATCTCAATCTGGTGATTATGATATGATTATCTCCAGTGTTGTAACCGCTAATACGGGTCAACCAGTATGGTTCTTGAAACAATATTGGGGTATAGGCGTTGAAACTAATGGGTCTGGCTTCTCTAATCCTCGTTTCGATGAATTGTTGGCTCTTGGTGAAAGTAGTAGCGATCCAGTGGTGCGTCGTAATGCGGTTATCAATGCCCAACAACTGATGTTAGATAACGCTGTAGCATTATTCCTTGGGTATCCTAAAATTAATATTGTAGGTAATAAACATATTGATGGTATCAAGATAACACCGTCTGAATATTACATCATTACAAAAGATTTGAAAAAGAAATAAAGTTTGCTGCTTACATAAAAATAAAAGGACTAGCTCGCATGGGCTAGTCCTTTGTGTTATCTAAATATTATTTTTTTTCTGTTACATCTAAGTCTGCCATGTTAACTGCATTGGCCTTGCCAATCATTTTATTATACTTGGTAAATAATTGCGTATAAGCTTCGCCATAAGATGAGTTGATAATAATGTAGTTGCGTGCCTCTGCAACAAATTCTTTTACTGAGTCTTGATACTCTCTTACCGCATTTTGTACTTCTGGTGTAGTACCAGGTTGTAATTTATTGAGGCGTTGTGTAATTTGTTGTAAGTTTGATTCTACCTTTTGGGTGTCTGTATTCCCATCTGGATCAATAAGGTCAATAGTTTGTGCTGTTATGAGATTTATCTCTATAAAGTTAACCGCATTTTCCCGCTTTTCTCCCTGATACTCAGTCATGCGTTCGTTATAAAGCTCATTATTACGATTATCTAAAGCTAAGTCTAATGCATTATATGTAGCGTAGAACTGTTCTGCTAAAGGTACATATTGAGCTGCTAGCTCATCGCTACCTTTATAATTATCCTTTTCATAACGACGTTCCACATAGTAAGATTGCAACTGATCAGCAATAGGAATAATTTGATCAAGTACTACGAGGACGTCATTTGTCGCTTGGTTTACGTCTTCGTAGGGTGTAGAACTATCTTGTTTTGCTACCTCTAATGCAGCTTTAAGTTCCTTATATTTAGGTAAGGTAATCGTCGTATTATGAGACCCATTGCGCAACTCTTCAAGAGTTGGCTGTAATTGGCTAGCATAGGCTACACTGTATGAGTTATATGCATCTAATGCAACAATATAAGGTCGTATGGCGTTGATTTTATCGTCAACGGTTGATCGATATAAAATTGTCGTTGTATTGGATGATAAGAGTGTATACACCCCATAGATCCCACCACCGATAATAGCAGCACCAAGCACAATGGCTGCTATTAACTTGATGTACCCCTTTTTCAACTGCGCACGCTCCTTGAAAACACACTAACTCTTTTGGATCCATTTGGACAGACTACTGTCCTAAGAGTAATTATTTACATTATATCACAACTTTACGTGGCAAAAAAGACGTATAGATACGATAATTATAAGGAATAGATGAAAATGTTAGATTTGGACATGTATTTATATTTATAATTAGCGATTAAACGATGAATGAGGCTGTAAGCTGTTATAAAAATATACTTTTAAAAGTAAAACTATATACTCTCTAGACGTTGCAGCTGCGGCTGGTATAATAGCAAGTATAGTATTCATTATATGGGGAGTTCGTTATGTCAGAATCGAATCATTTAATCAATTTTGCTACATCTTCGGAACTTATTGCTAATGGGGAAGGGCGTAATGTATTATCTGCCATTGAAGATGGGTTACGCAATTGTGATGAGTTTTTAATATCAGTAGCTTTCAATTGTATATCCCGCTATAGTCGTATATAATAATATTAAAAGATTTGTATTTTTCGATATAATCAAAGAAAGGAGTACAACATGTCAAATTTTATCACTCCTAAAGAATTATTAGCTTGTTTCGATGAGGTCATCATTTTAGATGCTCGAGGGTATCAAGATTATAAAAAGGGCCATATTAAGGGGGCTTATGCGGTAGATTTAGATAAGGATTTAACAGGTCCTTTGGGCGAGCATGGTGGTCGTCATCCGTTGCCAGATATGGAACGATTGGCTCATACCTTTGAGTCTTATGGCATTACTCGCAACTCCAAGGTTGTAGTATATGATTCTTGGCTATTTTTAGCGGGCCGTCTTTGGTGGACGTTGCGCTACATGGGCTTAACTGATGTACGTGTATTGTCTGGTGGTGTTGAACGTTGGGTTCGAGAGGGCCATCTCCTAACTAAAGAGCCTACTCCATTACCTGCTGAACCATCTATCTTTAACTACGAGTTGCAAACGCATATGGTTATGAGCCGTGATGAGGTACTCAAGGCTAGTGAAAGCGGAGATCATGTTATCATTGATGCTCGTGCACCATTCCGCTATGATGGATCTCAAGTAGATACGATGGATGGCATGACAGGCCATATCCCTGGCGCTGTTAATCACTTTTATGAAAGCGGTTATACCGTAGATGGTCCTAAATCCTTGAAAGATTTAGAGGCTGAGTATTACAACGAAATTTACCAAAATAGGCCAGTTGTAACGTACTGTGGGTCTGGTGTGACTGCCTGCAATGCGTTGTTAACCATGAGTGAAGTAGGGCTTGAATCTGCTTTATATGTTGGTAGTTCTAGTGACTGGGTAACGTATGAAAGCTTCCCGCTTAGTACAGGTGTAGAAACATTAAACTAACTTAGGAGGGCGAATGAATCTATTAAAACAATTATTAACAGTCGTTGCCTTTGGTTATTTGTGTTATCATATCTATACCTTTGGACCTGGTATGTTTAATGTAACTGTATTAGTAATCCTTGTCTTGTCGGCGGTGGCTAACTATTTTCGTGAGAAACGTGAAAGCGATCTTAAAGCAAATGAAAATGCCCGCAAGGCTCGTGCAGAAGCAAGACATGCTAAGAAACATAAAAAGCAGTAGTATTGCTAACATATAATCTTTAGATTAGCTTACATTAAGCAAAAACTTGACGTATATTCTATGTGAAAGAGACTTTCACCAAGTTAAATACGGTGAATAGTATTAGATTGATGCGAAGTATTATAAAGGAGTAAGAATTGAAATTAATTTCTTGGAATGTAAACGGCCTCCGCGCCGCTGTAACAAAGGGATTTATGGAATCCTTTAATGAATTAGATGCAGATATTTTCTGCCTGCAAGAAACAAAATTGCAACCCGATCAAATTTCTTTGGAGTTGCCAGGGTATGAGCAATATTGGAATAGCGCTGTGAAAAAGGGTTATAGTGGTACTGCCGTATTCACGCGCGTTAAGCCTTTGTCTGTAGCTAACGGTATTGGCATTGAAGAGCATGATCAAGAGGGCCGTGTTATCACTGCTGAATATGATAATTTCTATTTAGTATGCTGCTACACACCTAATAGTCAACGAGAATTGGCACGCCTTGATTATCGTATGACTTGGGAAGATGCATTCCGCAATTATCTACTTGAATTAGATAAGAAAAAGCCTGTCATTCTATGTGGTGATCTCAATGTAGCACACCAAGAAATTGACCTAAAAAATCCTAAGACGAACCGTAAAAATGCAGGCTTCTCCGATGAAGAGCGTGCAAAGATGACAGAACTCTTAGGGGCAGGCTTTACAGATACATTCCGCCATCTCTATCCAGATGCGATTGAAGAATACAGCTGGTGGTCCTACATGGGGAAAGCTCGTGAACGAAATACAGGATGGAGAATTGACTATTTCATCACATCTAAACGTCTTGACGATAAAATCCAAGAAGCTAAGATTCACCAACAAATCTTTGGCTCTGATCACTGTCCAGTAGAATTGGTTATTGATCTATAAAATTTTAGTGAATGTAAAAGCACAGCCTCATCTACGGATGAGGCTGTTGTGATAGAAAAGGAGATACTATGGCTCAAAAACAAAAGGCCGTCGTTCTTTTTAGTGGTGGCGTAGATAGTACTACGTGTTTAGCCCTTGCCATTGAACGATTTGGCAAAGATAATGTGGTGCCTTTATCGATTCAATATGGTCAAAAACATAGTAAAGAATTAGAGGCTGCTATAGCTATTTTAGAGTACTATGGCATGGAAGGTAAAACGATGGATGTTACTAAGTTATTTGCCTTTAGTAACTGCTCCTTATTAGCACAATCTAGTGAAGATATTCCGCAAGGTTCCTACAAAGAACAACAAGATATAGAAGGCAAAGGGATAGTAAGCACTTATGTACCGTTTAGAAATGGTTTATTCCTATCCGCCGCAGCATCTTTGGCGTTATCCTTAGATTGTGGCTATATCTATTATGGTGCTCATAGTGATGATGCGGCGGGCAATGCATACCCTGACTGTACGGAATACTTTTACAAATCCATGGGTGACGCCATCTTTGAAGGATCCGGTAAAGAATGCTCCTTAGAAGCACCCTTCATTAACTCCAACAAAGCTGACATCGTAAAAGAAGGTCTACGCCTCGGCGTACCATACCACTTAACCTGGTCCTGCTACGAAGGCGGAGACAAACCATGCGGACACTGCGGCACATGCATCGACAGAGCAAAAGCCTTCCATGCAAACGGAGTCAAAGATCCAGCATTGTAAAAGTAGTTATCTCTATATACTTCTACTAAAACTGGCTTAAATTAGTAGTCGTCTTTGGGCGACTACTTTGCATATATTCTAATTGGTTAGAGTGTTCATTTGACTTAAGGCGGACTTTTACGTCACTAGTATTGTGATAAACGTTGATTTGCTTAATTTGATGTGGTGGAAGATACCTTTTCAAAGAGCGACTTTGGCAGGTTGAGGCCTTCGGCCGATGACCGGTTCGCCAGTGGAGCGATGAGGAAAGGTATCTTACGCCACCCCGTCCTTACAAACTTAACACTAATAGTAGATTCACAGACAAGTCCGCCTACAACCAAATTGGTTGCGAAAATATTAGATATATGCTAATATTAGTACTGCCTAAAGGCGACAACTAAATAAGACAGTTTGAAACCATCCTGTCTCTAAACAAAACTACGGAAATTCATAAGCATTTATAGCATGGTAGTTTTGCCATGCTTTTTTTATTTTGAGGAGGTGAGTGTTATGATTTCTACACGCAAATTGACTATTTCTGCTATGGTTGTGGCATTGTACATCGTTGTATTGTATGTAACGCAAAGCGTTTCCTTCGGGGCTTATCAAATTCGTATAGCAACATCATTATATGCACTTGCTTATGCCTTTCCGTTCTTGGTGATTCCCATGGGGATTGGCAACCTCATTTCTAACTTCCTATTCGGTGGTCTTGGCATCCTCGATATGATGGGGGGCTTTGGTGTGGGCGTATTAACGACTGGCATCATCGTAGGAATGCGCAAGCTTGGCCTCAGTGCTTGGTGGGTAATGCTTCCAATCGTCTTTGTGCCTGCATTATGTGTGCCATTGTGGCTCAGTCCATTACTTGGTATTCCATACTGGCCATTAGTGTTGAATCTTATCGTTGGTCAAACTATTCCGGCTATTCTTGGTTCTGTATTGGTGAAAGCTTTGATCAGTCGTCCTAGCATGGCAGCTTTGTTAGGTGCTTTCAAATAAAACTAATAATAAGTAGTTTGCTAATAAAACTAAGTAAGTAATTGAACATCTTTAGATCTTTCAACTGCGACTTGCAGGTAAATAAAAAGGTTTATAGGCAAACAAAAAGGCGTAAGCTCACATTGAGCTTACGCCTTTTTCATGGCTAATATGTATGGAGGTATAGGAGTTTAACAGTTGTAGCCACGCCATTTAGTTTCAACTACGAGTCGTTCAAGAGCAACCATGTACGCTGCTTGACGAGGTGGTACATTGTATTTATGTTGCATTTCCCAAACAGCTTCGAAGCTATTTTGCATATTTTTAGTTAATCTTTCATTAACCTCTTCTTCAGTCCAGTAGAAGCTTGCTTTGTTTTGTACCCATTCGTAGTAGGATACAACTACGCCACCACCGTTAGCAAGCACGTCAGGAATGATATCAATGCCCTTTTCATAGAAGTATTTATCCGCATCATTAGTAGTAGGACCATTAGCTCCTTCCAAGATGATCTTAGCTTGGATATTTTCCATGTTGTCTTTGTTTAATTGGTTTTCAAGGGCCGCCATGTACAATACATCCACTGGTTGAGTCAATAACTCTTGAGGCCCAATTGTAGTCATGCCTGGTTCGCTGTAACCTTCTAGGGAACGACCGTGGGAGTTAGCATATTCGTATGCTTTTTCAACATCGAGACCGTTAGGATTGTAGATGTTAACACTTACGTCGCCGATAGCCACAACTTTTGCGCCTGCTTGTGCAATGAGACGAGCACCTACGGAACCTACGTTACCAAAACCTTGAACTGCAACTGTAAGGTTTTTAATATCTAAGTTTTTCTTAGCAAGATAGCTTTGCAATGCGATGAGACAACCGCGACCAGTCGCTTCATTACGGCCTAAGGAACCGCCTACTTCGATTGGTTTACCTGTAACGATACCTGGGCTCCATTCGCCTTTTAATGTGCTGTATTCGTCAGCAATCCAGCTCATGATTTGGGCATTCGTATTTACGTCTGGTGCAGGAACGTCAGTATTAACACCAATGATAGGTGCAATACGGCGTACGAAGTTACGAGTTAAGCGTTCTAACTCACGAGGGTTTAAAGTTTTAGGATCGACTTTGATGCCCCCTTTACCACCGCCATAAGGAATGTTAGCGATAGCGTTTTTAATAGTCATCCATGCCGCAAGTGCACGCACTTCATTTTCGTCGGAATCTGGATGGAAGCGAAGACCGCCCTTAGCACTACCACGCAATGTGGAATGTTGGCATCGATAGCCTTCGTATACGCGAACTTCGCCATTGTCTAGTTGAAGAGGAACTGCTACTTTTAGTTCCCGTTCTGGGTGACGCAATACTTCGTATTCACTACGAGTATAGCCGAGCTTTTCAGCTGCTACGTCTAATGTGTTTAACATGTTTTCATATGGGTTATAACCGCTCATAATTACCTCCCGGATAACAGAGTAAATTAATTAGTGCTAATTTTTCACATACTTAAGTATTCGACATTATAAATAGAATACCCTTTATATTTTTATAAATATATTCTATAGTTTTTAACCTTTAAAAGTAGGAAAAATATAGATGGTTACTGTGATATCTGTCACTTTAAAATCTCTTGGTGGAGGATAGTCTTATCTATGAAAATGGATACTTTTACAAAAAATAAAAATCTATATTTCGAAGAATATAGACCCATCTGTATGTATTAATAAAGTATTTTAAAGATTATACGAATTTAAAGATTATACGAAAAAGACTGGTGAAAGATACTTTCACCAGCCTCATAGGTCAATATATTTTATTTTTCCACTGTATCTTCAATCGGAGTAGGAGGTACGGAGGAGTCTGTAGTTTGACCATCGCCCCACCATACGATGCCATATGTGTGATTTAGGATGGAACGGTTAAATACAGGCGTTTCAATACCTGCTTTGCGTTGTTTGATATAGTCGTCAAGGGCAAGACCTGCTGTGCGCCCCATGCGTACGATGGAACTTACGTTAGTTAATACTAAGAAAGCCATGAATAAATCGGCTAGATTCCATACGAGATCTAGAGAAGCAATAGAGCCAACAAATGTCATAAGAATTACGCCAATACGGAACAAATGTAGGTAGAATCGTTTATTTGTTAAGTGGCTGATATTGATTTCACCGTAGTAATAGTTACCAATTAAGGAACTAAAGGAGAACATAACGATGAAAATGGCTACGGCTGTAGGCGCCCAAGAACCAAGTTGTTGAGCTAGATTATGTTGTACAAGAGCAATGCCTGTTAGACCTGTAGTGCTGTAATCACCCACGATGAGTACGATGAAAGCAGAAGCTGTACAAATGATGAATGTATCAAGGAATACGCCGAATGCTTGTACAAGACCTTGTTCTACAGGGTGGTTAACAGCTGCCGTAGCGGCTGCGTTTGGAACAGAACCTTCCCCGGCTTCGTTAGAGAAGAGCCCCCGTTTGATACCATTCATAACAGTAGCACCTAATAAGCCACCACCTGCTGCAACAGGCTCAAATGCGGAGGCGAAAATAGTATAGATTACATGTGGGAATTGGGTGATATTCATAATTACCACAAATAATGCAGTAGCAATGTATAGAATCGCCATGATAGGAACAATGATTTCAGATGCTTTTGCAACGCGGTTGATACCACCGAATATGATAATACCAAGAAGGACTGCTACTACAGCGCCTGTATAGGACACATCAAGGTTGAATACCTGGAGAGATGCAGCCAATGTATTGGCTTGTACAGAATTGTAAATCCAACCATAGGTAATACTGATTAAAATAGCAAATAGAATAGATAATGCCTTGTTGTTTAGACCATACCGAATATAGTAAGCTGGTCCGCCATAGAAACCGCCCTTAGCAACAGGTTCTTTGTAGATTTGTGCTAATGTAGATTCGATGAAGCCAGTGGCAGCACCGATAAGTGCGATAACCCACATCCAGAAAATGGCACCAGGGCCACCAAGTACAACGGCAATAGCTATACCTGCGATATTACCAACACCTACACGAGATGCGGTACTAACACAGAATGCTTGGAATGAGGATACATGATTTTTTTCTGTAGAACTACCTGCGCCGTTAATTACGAGGCGAATCATTTCTTTAATCATGCGAATTTGTACAAAATTCGTTGTCATCGTAAAGAAGAGACCTGCGCCGATGAGAATAAAAATGATGAAATAACTCCATAAATAACCGTTTATGGTGGATATAGCATCATTGAGCATTGCTTCCATAAAAACTCCCTTTCTTATAAAAAATCCATATTTCATAATAATCAATGATATTGTATCAATTTCTATAGACTATGTAAAACAAAAATCCTTCACAAATAGGAAGGATTTTTGCTTTATATAGTATTTTGTAGGATATTTTTTATGCCTTAGTAAATTCTTGTGACTCTTCCATTCCTTGCAACAAGGTTTGTTCAGAATGTTCCATGTGAATTCGAGCTAGTTTACGAGCTTGTGTGGCATTGTGAGAGGCGATGGCTTCCACTAATTGACGATGTTCCTCCCAAGTTTTTCTAAGACGACCTGGTTGGTTCATAGAAAAACTACGGAAGCGATAGGTTTGCTCTCGCAAGTTGTGAACGATGTCTGCTAATCTTTCGTTACGAGATGCGCGGTAGAGGACTTCGTGGAATTCTACGTCCGCAGCGACGACGGATTCCATATTTTTGTTTTCCATATGATCGCCGATTTCTACAAGCATTCTCTCTAGAGTTTCGATTTCTTCTTCCGTAATCCGTTCTGCTGCAAGGCCGGCTGCAAGTTCTTCTAGGGCAGAGCGGATTTCAAATACTTGAGTGATATCCTTCAAAGAGATGTTGGCAACGTAGGTGCCGCGGCGAGGCACCATAACGACAAAGCCTTCTAGTTCTAGTTTACGTATGGCTTCACGAATGGGGGTACGACTTACGCCTAACTCTTCGGCAAGGGGAATTTCCATGAGGCGCTCCCCAGGTTTTAACACTCCATCTTGGATGGCTTGACGCAATGTTTCACTTACCACTTCTCTTAGTGGTTTATACGCATCAAGTCGTATAGGTTGTAACCGTTTTGTCATACTAAGTCCTCCTGTGTACATGTTTTAGTAATGAGTGACAGCCAATCATGACCAGCAGCTTTAATCTCTTCTTGTAACTGCAATGCTTCCATAGGCTTGTTAAGTAATACTACCATCGTAGGCCCGCTTCCTGTCATGATAGTTGGGTATCCACGACTAGTGAAAAAGTTCTTACATACCACTAATTCTTTGTGATCTGGGAATAATAATTCTTCGAAAGTATTAGCGCTACTAGTAAAAGCAGATTGTAAATCATTATTCTTAAGATGATTCAGAACGGTATCGATCGTTTTTGTGGTGGCTTTAGATTTACCGCTGAAGCGACCATAAGCAACTGCTGTAGAAATAGATACCTTTGGCTTTACTAGTAATAGCCAATGTGCTTCTGGCGATTGACTATAGGTTAACACTTCGCCACGACCTGTTCCGCGAGCTGTACCACCTTGTAGTAGGAACGGCACATCAGATCCTAGTGAGGCACCAATATTTAAAAGTTCCTCTTGTGTAAGACGTAAGTCCCAAAAGCGGTTGAGACCTAATAACATGGCTGCTGCGTCTGCACTACCGCCACCAAGACCCGCTTGAATAGGGACGCGTTTTAATAGGTGGATGGCGGCACCGGCTTTACAACCCGTATAGGTCTGTATGGCGCGTAACGCTTTGAGCGCGAGATTATCTTCTCCATAGCTTACGAGTTTTTGCATGTAGTCAGGCAATTCGGGAGCGCCACCAGAAAATACTACGGAATGATGCTTAGCGAAATAAATAGAATCACTAAGGCGAATCGATTGAAATATAGAATCGATGTCGTGGTATCCATCGTCACGCTTGTCTGTAATAGCAAGCCCAATATTAATTTTGCTGCAACCGAGTTGCTCAAAACTTTTACTCATAATAGCCTCGTTTGTAATGTACAAAATATATGCAGTTTATATGTTTATTTTATACTGTTATAAAGTGATTGAAAATAACCATTAAGTGGTTTATGATGATTTTGTATATACCTGTTGTTTGATTATTAAAAGCATTGTAAACAGCGTATGTTTTAATTAGTTCATTATAGAATATTTATAGTGAAATGGCAATTTGGAGGGAGCTATGTTCGCCAAGTATAAAGATGTTG
Organism: Veillonella sp. S13054-11; assembly: GCF_002959795.1. NCBI lineage: Bacteria > Bacillati > Bacillota > Negativicutes > Veillonellales > Veillonellaceae > Veillonella > Veillonella sp. S13054-11. Next base: position 185,861 of record NZ_PPCY01000005.1, on the reverse strand, counting down.
TCTATCAATGTGTCATAGTTGCTATTGGTTGTGCAATTTTTGGTGCTGGTTTAGATGCCTTTGTACTACCTCACAAACTGGTTAGTACTGGTATTAGTGGGGTAGGGTTGATTTTGTATTATTTAACGGGATTATCCGTTGGTTCTTGGAACGTTATTTTGAACGTCCCTATATTTTGGGCTGCTTGGAAGTGGCTTGGTAAACGTGTAGTGCTTAATACCTTGTATGGTACGCTCATGTTATCGTGGATGATTGATCTGTTTAGTTTCTTGCAATATGACATGATTATTAAGGATCCACTACTCAGTTCTATGATGGCAGGTATCACAACTGGACTAGGGCTTGGTATCGTCTACCGTGTAGGTGGTAATACAGGGGGCCTTGATCCGATTGCACTTATCGTTCGCAAATATTATGGCCTTCAAATGGGGTCCATTAATAGCGCTATCAACTGTGCCATCCTCTTAGTTGCTGTCGGAGTTGTTGGACTTGAAGCGGTAGCTGTAACTCTTATCAGTGTGTATGTGTATACTATTATTACAAATAAGGTGGTAATCGGCTTTAATCAACGTAAAGTTGCTTTCATCATTACCTATCGTACCGATGAGGTATGTGAATGCATCATCAATAAGGTCGGTCGTGGCGCTACTATTATCAATGGCATTGGCGCTTATACACGTACGCCTAAGCAAATTGTGATGGTTGCAGTTAACTTGCTGCAGGTAAATAAATTGAAAGAGGTTATTCAAGAAGCGGACCCAAATGTGTTTATCTTGATTACTGATGCTCAAGAGGTTATCGGGCAAGGTTTTACTCAACCTATTGTTCCTGCGGAAATATCTAAACAGCTGAAATCACAAGATATAACTACCGAAGCGAACAATAATGTTGTAATAGATGAAAATAGTTGTAACAAATCAAAATAAAGAATTATGATAAAATCTCTGGCTGTTGTCATCTTATATTAATTATGTGTAAATATAATATTTTATGAATGATACATACATTTTGGAAATAATTTAATGTAATTGATAGAATATCAAGGTTGTAAAATAAGAGGGCTTGCCCTCAAGATAAGATTAGAGGTTTCTATGACTCACAAATTAGCAGGTACGCCTGTACAAGAACAAGATATTATCGATGTGCAAACCCTTGTGGATGCATATTTTGATAATGCTCCGGATATTACAGATCCGACACAACTCGTATCCTTTGGCACATCTGGCCATCGCGGTACATCTTTAAATGGTACTTTTACGGATTTACATGTGGCCGCTATTACACAGGCTATTTGTGATGGCCGTGGACAATTCGGCGCTACAGGTCCGATTTTTGTCGGTCAAGATACACATGCTTTATCTCAGCCAGCCCTTGTAACGGTTCTAGAGGTTCTTGCTGGCAATGGTGTAACGGCAATGGTTGATTCCGATATGGATTTTGTGCCGACACCATCTATATCTCGTGCCATTATTCGTTATAATGAAAGCCATGATGATAAAGCGGATGGTATCGTGATTACGCCATCTCATAATCCTCCAGATAACGGTGGCATCAAGTATAACGCTACTAATGGCGGCCCGGCGGATACTCTCGTTACAAAATGGATTGAAACCCGTGCTAATGAATATGTTCGTGCATATTGTGAATTAGAAGGGTTCAAACGTATTAGTATCGACAATATTGAACCTGATCAACAAGTTCCGTATGACTATAAAGGCCTGTACGTAGAAGAACTGTCTTCTATTATTAATATGGAGGCAATACAAAGTGCAAAACCTAAGGTCCTCGTTAATGCCCTCGGCGGTAGTGGACTAGGTTATTGGCGAGCTATTAAAGAGCGCTATAATCTCAACATGGATATTATCAATGATGAATATGATCCAACTTTTAGCTTTATGACGTATGACCATGATGGTAAGGTACGTATGGATTGTTCATCTGAATATGCCATGGCTGACGTAATTAAACAAATTGGTAATTATGATCTCGCTGTTGGGAATGACCCTGATTATGACCGCTATGGTATCGTTAGTCCGTATGGGCTAGCTTCTCCAAACGCATTCCTTGTGACTGCGGCGGATTATTTGTTTACGACTCGTGGTTGGACAAATAAAGGGGTCGGTAAAACCGTTGTTTGTACCACTATGATTGATAAATGGGCTGCTAGTAAAGAGATTCCTGTTTATGAGGTTCCAGTAGGATTTAAATATTTTAGTTCCCTATTATTCGATGGTGAGATTGGCATTGGCGGTGAAGAATCTGCTGGTGCATCGTTCCTTAAAAAAGACGGTACCGTATGGACTACTGATAAAGATGGCATGGTAATGGCTCTCCTTGCGATGGAAATGTATGCCGTTATGGGGGCTACTGTTGACCGACTCTATAATAATCTTGTTGTAGGGTGTGGCGATCCTCGTTTTGGTCGTATTGATGCACCTTGTACAAAGGCGGCCAAGGCTAAGTTGAAACAATTAAATGCAAGCTCCATTACGGCTACCGAAGTAGATGGTGATGCGATTACTAATGTTCGTACTACTTCTCTGTATAAAGATATGCCTATCGATGGCGTTCGTGTGGAAACGGAAACAGGCTGGTTTGTAGCACGTCCATCTGGTACTGAAGATTTATATAAAATTTATGGTGAAAGCTATAAAGGTGACAAAGGTCTTATCGCATTGTTAACTGCTGGTGAAGAGATTGTAACAAGTGCTTTGTCTGACGAAGTATAACATATTGTTTTCACTAGAAAACTCATAAAGATTTCACTCATGAAAAATAATAAATGTGTTATAATATATTAATATAGTTTATTGAATGCCCTTTACTGGCTATATAGTTTGTAGTGCTTAGAGAAGGTGATGTTATGAAATTAGTTGTTACCGTTGTCGGGGTAGACCGCGTTGGTATCATTGCTGGAGTTAGTACCGTACTCGCTAACTACGGTGTAAATATTATGTCCATTAATCAGACCATCCTTGATGGCGTTTTCAATATGATTATGATGTGTGAAACCAAGTCTGAAGATATGAAAAATCTTACAGCTATCCAAGAGGCTTTGACGACTCAAGGTAAAGAACTAGGTGTTGAAATCCGTGCACAACATGCTGATATTTTCTTAAGCATGCACCGCGTAGGATAGGAGGCACTTATGTTATCTATCGATAATATTTTAGAAACGAATCAGATGATTCATGATAACAAGCTTGATGTTCGTACTATTACGATGGGAATTAGCTTGCTTGAATGTGCATCTAGTTCTGGTAAAGAGCTATGTGACCGTATTTATGACCGTATTACAAAAGAGGCAGAACATCTTGTATCTACAGGGGAAGATATTGAGCGAGAATTCGGCATCCCTATTATCAATAAGCGTATTTCTGTAACACCCATTTCTCTAGTTGCAGGAGGTAGTGATTTAACATCCTATGTTCCTGTGGCGGAAGCTATGGATCGTGCTGCAAAAACTGTAGGTGTTAATTTTATTGGCGGCTTTTCTGCGCTTGTAACAAAGGGCGCTACTCGAGCCGACCGCATTTTGATTGACTCTATTCCTGAAGCACTGGCAACTACGGATATCGTTTGTAGCTCTATTGCTGTGGGCTCTACTAAAACTGGTATCAACATGGATGCAGTGCGAGACATGGGAATCATCGTTAAGAAAACTGCAGAGCTTACAAAGGATAATGATGCTCTTGGCTGCGCTAAGCTCGTAATATTCTGTAATCCTGTAGAGGATAACCCGTTTATGGCGGGGGCTTTCTTCGGGGTAACAGAAGGGGATAGTGCTATTTCTGTAGGTGTATCTGGCCCGGGCGTTGTAAAACATGCGCTTGAATCCGTTCGAGGTCAATCCTTTGACGTTGTAGCAGAAACGATTAAACGTACTGCTTTTAAAATCACGCGTGTAGGTCAATTGGTAGCCCAAGAGGCATCTTGTCGTCTCGGTAAACCATTTGGTATTATTGATTTATCTTTGGCGCCAACGCCAGCTGTAGGTGACTCTGTAGCTCATGTTCTTGAAGAAATGGGCTTGTCCTCTTGTGGTTGTCATGGCACTACAGCGGCACTAGCATTACTTAATGATGCTGTGAAAAAAGGTGGTCTTATGGCTTCTTCTCACGTAGGTGGTCTTAGTGGTGCATTCATTCCTGTCTCGGAAGATGCAGGCATGATTGATGCTGTATCCTGTGGCAGTTTGACACTTGATAAATTAGAGGCCATGACATGTGTTTGTTCTGTAGGGCTTGATATGATTGCTATTCCTGGAGACACTACTGCTGACACCATTTCTGCTATCATTGCAGATGAATCAGCAATTGGTATGATTAATAATAAGACAACTGCGGTTCGTGTAATTCCTGTACCTGGTAAGACTGTTGGAGAGGTTGTTGAATTTGGTGGATTATTAGGTTATGCTCCTATTATCGAAGTGAGTCCATATAGTGCAGCCGAGTTCATCGCCCGTGGTGGCAGAATTCCTGCTCCTATTCGTAGCTTAACGAACTAATCCGTTTTTACAACCTACTTGTTGGAGGTGTCTTATGAGTGAATATGTGCTCGATTATGTGTGGGCCTTTGTACTAGCGCTCATCATAACCTTTGCACTTACCCCATTGGTAAAACGCTTTGCCGTTGCTGTTGGGGCAATAGATAAGCCTGATGCTCGAAAGGTGCATCATGGTGCGATTCCACGACTTGGTGGATTAGCAATCTTTCTCGGTTATGTGGGATCGGTTCTTTTTAACGATTCCATTCCGCATGATCATAAATTGTTTGGGTTTGTCCTTGGTACAGTCATTTTGGTGCTAGTTGGTATTTGGGACGACATTAAACAAATTGAGCCAAAAACTAAGTTAATGGGACAAATTATAGCAGCCGCTATCCTGGTGGCTTATGATATTCGAGTAGATTTCATCAACCTTCCTTGGGGTGGTGTAGTATATCTCAAGTATTGGGCTATTCCATTGACTATTTTCTGGATAGTTGGTTTTACAAATATTGTAAACCTCATCGATGGCCTTGATGGCTTGGCTGCAGGTATTTCCTTTATCGCATGTATCGCTGTTTGTGCAATGACATTGCAACTTGGTCAAACTGATCTTGCTTGTATCTCTCTTGCTTTAGCAGGTGCGACTGTAGGTTTCTTGCGGTATAACTTCAATCCTGCAAAAATATTCATGGGTGATACGGGATCCATGTTATTAGGCTATACATTAGCAGCTATTTCCGTTATGGGCGCTGTGAAGACAGCTGCTATGATTGCTCTAGTGGTACCTGCCATTGTGTTAGGCTTGCCTATTTTGGACACCTTATTTGCCATTGTGCGCCGTAAAATCAGTGGACGTCCCATCTTTAAACCCGATAAAGGTCATGTTCACCATCGTTTATTGGCACAAGGATTAACACAAAAGCAAGCTGTATTGTTGATGTATGCAGTAACAGCTCTTTTCGGCGGTGTATCTGTTATTGTTGCAGAGGTCAATGCTTGGGTCGGAGCGACCTTGGTATTAGTAATTTTCTTGTGTAGTATTTATATTGCACGACGCCTTGGCGTTATCATGCATAGTGATGCGGCAGGGCATCCGTTACCACGTCCTACAATTGAACGCAGCGATTCGGATGATACCATATCCTTTGATCGCGATGAATTGGCTAAAGCCTTGGAGAATACAGATGATTCTCATAAGGAATAACCATATGTGGGGCGCTTGGCGCCCCATTTCTTCTATCCTACTATGTTGGAGGCAATTATGTTAAAAGTTATGACAATCTTTGGTACAAGACCTGAGGCTATCAAGATGGCTCCTCTTGTAAAAGCATTACAAGCAGCACCAGATATGGAACCTATCGTAACCGTTACGGCACAGCATCGAGATATGCTCGATCAAGTACTAAACTTGTTTAATATTACCCCAGACTATGATTTAAACATTATGAGCCAAGGTCAAACACTATATGATGTAACTAATCGTGCTTTGATGGGCCTTAAAGATGTGTTAGAAGAAGCAAAACCTGATGTGGTACTCGTTCATGGTGATACTACAACTACCTTTGCTGGGGCATTGGCTTCTTTCTACCAAGAAATTCCTGTAGGTCACGTGGAAGCAGGACTACGGACAGGTGATATTTACTCTCCGTTCCCTGAAGAGATGAATCGCAAATTGACGGGCTCTATTGCGACGTATCACTTTGCGCCTACTTCTAGTTCTGAAAGCAATTTAAAAAAGGAAAATATTAATACAGAACATCTTTATGTAACAGGGAATACTGTTATCGATGCTCTTGATACGACTGTACAAGACAACTATGTATTCGATGATGCAGCTATTAATGCTCTTGATCCTAAAAAACGTACGGTTCTTGTTACCACACATCGCCGAGAAAACTTAGGTGAACCTATGCGCCATGTATATCAAGCCATTCGAGATTTAATCAATGAATTTGAAGATATTCAAGTTGTTTTCCCTGTACATAAAAATCCTAAAGTTCGCCAAGTTGTACAAGAGGAACTTGGTTCTGTGGAGCGTGTTACATTAATTGATCCTCTTGACTATGAACCGTTTGCAAACTTGATGGCTAAATCTTACTTGATTTTGACTGATTCAGGTGGGATTCAAGAGGAAGCCCCAGCTCTTGGTAAGCCAGTTCTCGTATTGCGTGATACGACAGAACGTCCTGAAGCAGTAGAAGCAGGTACCGTTCGCCTTGTAGGTACTGATAAAGATGCGGTACATAAAGCCGCTTATGAATTATTGAGCAATGCTGAAGCGTATAAGTTGATGTCTAACTCTGTTAACCCATATGGTGATGGTAAAGCATCTGAACGCATCATCCAAGCGTTGCGCCATGAGTTCTTAGGCAATCCTAATCGTCCTGAACGATTTGGTAAATAATATGGATAAGGATCTTGTGAAAGCCCTCGCCATGGCAACATCAGCGGGGGTCACACTGGTCTCCTGTATAGGAGGTTTTATTTGGCTAGGTTATAAATTGGATACTTGGCTTCAAACGGAACCACTCTGCATGGTCATATTTGGCCTAATAGGAGCTATAACAGGGTTTTATATGTTATATAAACAAGTTAAGTAGTGAGGTATGTATGAATCAATATATAAAATTCATAGTGCGAGTGCTGCTGACTTGTTTTTTTATTGCTTTTTTGGGCAGTATAATACAAGTTTTATGTGGCTTAGAACAGTATCTATGGGGATGGCTTTGGGGCATCTTTATAATGGTTCTCTACTTACTTAGCCTAGCTTTGCATGGACAATCTATTGTGTCAGGAGATCCTTATAAAGCCGTACGTAAATCTCGTAGACAGATGATTTGGCGCCTTATGTTAGTAGGCTCTCTAGTGGTCTTAGGTCTGAAAATTCCCGGTGTAGAGGCTGTTAGCATGTTTATAGGTATCGCGCTTATTCAGCCTGCATTATATGCTGTGTACTGGTGGCTCAGTTGCCAGTTTTAGTTCTAAAATGACCTAAAATAGGAACAACAAAGGTATTCCAATTATGCATTGTATACATTATATTTATGATTAATTGGAATTGCTTACCCTTCAAGTGTTGATTATATATCTATAACGATGTATGATGATACATATATGTTATATTTATATTAATTGTAAATATATTAGGTTTTATTATATCTATGAAAGGGGTTGAGAACGTGGTATTACATGCGGGACACCATGAGGTCGTGCAGTGGTTGGGGTTGACATTTAATATAGATACCTTGATTGCTACATGGGTTACTATGGCTATTGTAATATTAATAACAATACTAGCCACCCGAGGACGTAAATTGGTGCCTGTAGGCTTGCAAAATATAGTGGAATCTATATTAGAAGGCTTAGAGGGGCAATTAGCTCCGAACTTGGGTCGTCATTGGCCGATGGTGAGTTCCTTGTTATTTACGTTTTTCTTATTTATTTTTGTAGGAAATGAATTAGGCTTAATGCCTACACTTAAGGCGTTAACATCACCAACATCTGATATCAATACTACAGTTGCATTGGCTTTATGTAGTACATTAGTAGTATGGGTTATGGGTATTAAAGTTAAAGGCTTATCTTACTTTAAGCATTTTGTACGACCTTATAAGGCTTTGCTAGTACTTAATATCTTTGAAGAGATCGCTAGACCTGTTACGCTTGCTTTCCGTCTATTCGGCAATATCGTAGCTGGTGAAATTTTGTTAGAAGTATTATACAAGTTGCCTTGGTTTGTACCTGTACCATGGGTGTGGATTGCTTTTAGTTTGTTTATCGGCATTATTCAAGCCTTTATTTTTACCGTTCTTACAGCATCCTATTTAGGGATGGCTCTTAGTGAGGAACATTAATTATTATATATGGAGGATATATTATGGAAGCTCAAGGTTTATTCGCATTAGCAGCAGCGATCGCAGTAGGTTGTGGTGCCATTGGTGCAGGTATCGGTGACGGTCTTGTATCTAGTAAAGTAATCGAAGGTATTACACGCCAACCTGAATTGCGTGGTCAATTGATGTCTACTATGTTCGTTGCGATTGGTTTAATCGAAGCGATGCCTATCATCGGTGTAGTAGTTGCGTTTATTTTGTTATTCAGATAATAACGAGGAGGAATAACCTTGGTTGACTTAAGCCTTGGAACGATTCTTGCTCAAATGTTGAACTTTTTTATATTAGTTTGGCTATTGGCGCGTTTTGCATATAAACCATTATTGGCTATGATGACAGAACGTAAAGAACGAATTGCTAAAGATTTAGAAGCTGCTGAACAAGCCCGTGCAGAGACAGAAAAGTTTAAAGCTGATTATGCAGCTCAAATTTCTAATGCTCGTGTAGAAGCACAACAAATTGTTGAAAAAGCAATTCAAGAAGCAGAAAATACTACACGAGAACAATTGGCAACAGCTCGCGAGCAAATTGAACAAGAAAAAAATCGTGCTCGTCAAGATATTGCCATCGAACGCGATCGTGCTATGAACAGCTTGCGTAACGAAGTGGTATCTTTATCTGTAGCTATGGCTGGTAAAGTTGTTGCTAAAGATATGAACAGCGAAACTAATACAAAATTGATCGAAGACGCTATTCGTCAACTTGATAGTAAAACGATAGGGTTGTGATACGATGAGCATAGAAATTGTAGCAGATAAATATGGTTCGGCTATGTTTGAATTAGCTCAAGAACAAAATATTTTGGAACTCATGGAGGAGCAATTAGGTTATGTAGCGTCCGTTATGGCGGAACAGCCTGAACTTCGTTTATTCCTTGAAAATCCAATCGTTACAGAAGATGCAAAGATTAAGTTAGTTGGTTCCATCTTTGAATCTAGTATCGACAAAGTTGCTTTACACTTTATCTATGTGATGATTAAACGCGGGCGCCATCGTTATATTGCACAGGCCATTGCAGCGTTTATTCAAAAATCACGAGAGGCTCGTGGTATTTTGGAAGCTACTGTAACTGTAGCAGAACCAATCACAGCTGATGTAGAAGCATCTGTACAAGCTAAATTACGAGAAGTAACAGGGAAAGATGTTATTTTATCTGTGCGTCAAGATCTATCTATTATGGGTGGTATTATTATCCAAGTAGGGGATAAACGCATTGATGGCTCTGTATCTCGTCGTTTAGAGGAATTAGAAAAATCTTTATTAAGAACGAACTCTATTAGATAGGGGTGAATGGGTATATATGAAAATGAAGCCTGAAGAAATCACTGCTATAATCAAACAGCAGATTCAGGACTATGATGTTGACCTCAATGTCGATGATGTGGGTACTGTTCTCGACGTAGGGGATGGCATCGCCCATATTTATGGTCTTGAAAGAGCCATGGCCGGTGAGTTGCTAGAATTACCACACGGCGTATATGGCTTGGTTTTGAACTTAGAATTAGATAATGTGGGTGCCGTACTATTAGGTGATGACTTCTCGATTAAAGAAGGGGACCAAGTGCGCCGTACTGGCAAAATTATGGACGTTCCTGCCGGAGATGCCTTGATTGGTCGCGTAGTAAACCCTCTTGGTCAACCTCTTGATGGCAAGGGTGCTATTCAAGCTACAGAACGTCGTCCTATCGAACATCCAGCACCTGGTATTGCGGATCGTCAATCCGTAAATGAACCATTGCAAACAGGTCTTAAAGCGATTGATGCGATGGTACCAATCGGCCGTGGTCAACGTGAGCTTATCATCGGTGACCGTGGTACAGGTAAAACTGCGATTGCCTTAGATACTATTCTGAACCAAAAAGGCAAAGATGTTATTTGTATTTATGTAGCTATTGGTCAAAAAGAATCTACAGTTGCTCGCGTAGTACAAAAACTTGAAGAAGCAGGCGCTATGGAATATACAATCGTAGTTTCTGCGAGTGCTTCCACAGGTGCACCTCTTCAATACATTGCCCCATATGCTGGTGTTGCCATGGGTGAATACTTTATGTACCAAGGTAAACACGTATTATGCGTATATGATGACTTAACAAAACAAGCGGCTGCATATCGTGCTATGTCCCTATTATTGCGCCGTCCACCAGGGCGTGAAGCATATCCAGGCGACGTATTCTACTTACACAGTCGTCTATTAGAGCGGGCTGCGAAACTTTCATCTGAACTTGGTGGAGGTTCTATTACAGCGTTGCCAATCATTGAAACACAAGCAGGTGACGTATCTGCATACATTCCAACAAACGTAATTTCCATTACTGATGGTCAAATTTTCTTGGGAACAGATATGTTCTATTCTGGTATTCGTCCAGCTGTTGACGTAGGTCTGTCCGTATCCCGTGTAGGTGGTAGCGCACAAACTAAAGCGATGAAGCAAGTGGCGGGCCAATTGCGTTTGGACCTTGCTCAATATCGTGAGTTGGCTGCTTTCGCTCAGTTTGGTTCTGACCTTGATGCGGCTACACGCGCTCAACTTGATCGTGGTGAACGCTTAACTGAAATGTTAAAACAAGGTCAATATGAGCCTATGAGTGTAGCGGAAATGGTTATCAACCTTTACGCTGGTACTAAAGGGTACTTAGCAGATATTCAAGTGGCAGATGTATTGTCCTTTGAAGCTGAACTTTTACGTTATGTAAAAGCAAATTATCCTGAAATCATCACTAACATTGAAACGTCTAAGAAAATTGACGAAGAAACTGAAAATCTATTGAAGCAAGCAATCCCAGAATGTGTTGAAGCATTTGGCTCTACACATACATTAGTGTCTCGTAAGGAGGCGTAATGTATGGCTAGTGCACAAGATTTGCGAAAACGCATAAAAAGTGTTACCAATACGCAACAAATTACAAAAGCGATGAAGATGGTAGCTTCTGCTCGTCTTCGTAGGGCACAAACAAAAGCGGAAGCTACTCGTCCTTACGCAGAAAAGATAGGGCAAATCTTGCGTCATATGTCTAATAGTGATTTAGAAGGCTTTGAAAGTCCTCTTTTAGATGTGCGACCTGTAGAGCGCACTTGCTATATTGTAGTAGGTGCAGATAAAGGTCTTGCAGGGGCATTTTCGTCTAATGTATTGAAATTTGCCATGGAACAATTACATGGTAAATCTCCTGATACATACCGTGTTATCACGGCAGGCAGAAAGCCTAGAGACAGCATGAAATCTAGAGGTGTTCGCATCGATAAGTCTTATGCGGGCTTCTCGGATAAACCATCCTATGAACATGCGCGTACTATTATGCATGAAGCACTTTCACTATATGAACGTCATGAAGTAGACGAAGTCATCATGATCTATACACGTTTTGTAAATTCTATGACGCAAATTGCACAGGCTGAGCGCTTGTTGCCAATAGAGCAACCACAAGATGAGGTAAAAGGCGAAGAGTATGATTTCATGCCGTCCGCCGTATCCGTCTTGGAGGCGTTGCTGCCAAAATACTTAGAAATTACAGTTTATAATGGATTGTTGCAATCTGCAGCTAGTGAATTAGGTGCTCGTATGACGGCCATGACATCGGCTACAGATAATGCAGGGGAACTCATTGAGTCCTTAGGCCTTGAATACAACAAGTTGCGTCAATCTAGTATTACAAACGAAATTTCTGAAATCGTTGGTGGCGCTAATGCCTTGCAATAGATAAGGAGACATCTGTCGATGAGTAATAATATTGGTAAAGTTGTGCAGGTCATCGGCCCAGTTGTAGACGTGCGCTTTGATGCTGGTCATTTACCAGCTATCTACAACGCTATCCACATCTACCATGACCACAAGGCACACGATAGACAAAAAATCGTAGTAGAGGTTATGCAACACTTAGGCGACGATACAGTTCGTTGCGTTGCCATGAGTTCTACTGACGGTATGACACGTAATATGGAAGCAGAAGATACTGGTGCTCCAATTTCCGTTCCTGTAGGGGAAGGCGTATTGGGTCGTATCTTTAACGTACTTGGTGAAACTGTAGACCATGATCCAGCACCAGTTGTGGCTGATGAAAAATGGCCTATTCACCGTCCAGCACCTAAATTTGATGACCTTTCTCCAGACACAAAAATCTTGGAAACAGGTATTAAGGTCGTTGACCTTATCGCTCCATATGTAAAAGGTGGTAAGATTGGCCTCTTCGGTGGTGCCGGTGTAGGTAAAACCGTATTGATCATGGAATTGATTCACAATGTTGCTACAGAGCACGGCGGTTATTCCGTATTCTCCGGTGTAGGCGAACGTACTCGTGAAGGTAACGACTTGTGGAACGAAATGAAAGAGTCCGGCGTTATCAACAAAACAGCTCTCGTATATGGACAAATGAATGAGCCACCAGGGGCTCGTATGCGCGTAGGTCTTACAGGCCTTACAATGGCCGAATACTTCCGTGATGTGAAAAAACAAGACGTGCTCTTGTTCATTGATAACATCTTCCGCTTTATTCAAGCGGGGTCCGAAGTATCCGCCCTCTTAGGTCGTATGCCATCTGCCGTAGGTTACCAACCTACATTGGCTAATGACGTAGGGGCATTGCAAGAGCGTATTACATCTACAAAAGAAGGCTCTATTACCTCCGTACAAGCTGTATATGTACCTGCCGATGACTTGACTGACCCGGCTCCAGCAGCGACATTCGCTCACTTGGATGCGACAACAGTATTGTCTCGTTCCATTGCGGAACTTGGTATCTATCCAGCGGTGGATCCTCTGGACTCTACAAGCCGTATTTTGGACCCACATGTACTTGGTGAAGAGCACTACGCAGTAGCTCGTGGAGTACAAGAAGTATTGCAAAAATATCGCGATCTTCAAGATATTATCGCAATCCTCGGTATGGAAGAATTGTCTGACGAAGATAAACTCACTGTATCTCGCGCTCGTAAGATTCAACGTTTCTTGAGTCAACCATTCTTCGTAGCAGAAGTATTTACCGGTTCTCCTGGTAAATATGTGCCATTGTCCGAAACATTGAGAGGCTTCAGAGAAATCTTGGATGGTAAACATGATGAATTGCCAGAAGGTGCATTCTACATGGTTGGTACCATAGATGAAGCCGTTCAAAAAGCAAAGGAAATGCAAGAGAAGGGGGAATAATCCATGGCGGAACCTATGACCCTACAGATAATTACACCTGATGCGATTGTATTCGAAGGCAAATCTACATTCTTTGTAGGTAAAGCTATCGATGGTGCTTTTGGTATTTTGCCAAACCATGCACCTATGATTATCGCATTAGACTTGGCACCTTTACGCATTGATCAACCAGATGGAACATCTCGTGAATATGCTGTATTTGGGGGCTTCTGTGAAATTGAACATAATAAGGTGAGTATTGTAACCCCTGACTGTCAAGATCCAACATCCATTGATGTGGAACGTGCTCGTCGAGCTAAAGAGCGTGCTGAAGGTCGGTTATCAAATCCTACACCTGATATTGATGTAGAAAGAGCGGAAGCAGCATTGCAACGTGCCTTATTGCGCTTGCATGTTACAAAAATGTTATAAGAAAAAGGCTAGCCAGCTGGCTAGCCTTTTTATCTTTCTAATTTTGATTATAAAACGCTCACACCTTTTAAGGAGTACGCAGTATTCTTAGGTTGTTCTACTTGAAAATCTAGTACAACAGGTGCCTCAGAATTGATACCAGGTGCTTGGTAACGGTCACGGTCTGTTGGAATTCGTTTATATGGTAATTTATCAAGTAATATAGTCATAACTTTGTTCCAAACTGATTTATGTGTTGGCATAGTCAAAGAGTCATCAGTTTGGTTGAAGCCCGTACGAACAGTATGGATTATCTTATCGTTTACATCATAATAGTATAAAAGGGCATTAACCTTTGCGGCGATATAAATTTCATGATTATCCTTATTATACGGATCTGGGCTATTAATAGTATTAACTTGTACATATACGTCTTGTAATGGTACAGGCATAATAACGATTTCAGAATTTTGGGCCTCTGCAATTTGAGCAAGATCAGCGGCTTTAATTTCTGCAGTTGGTGTGTTAGTACTTACGATGGTTGTATCATAGTAAGGATATTTAAGTGTATTTGATAAGCGATCTGTCATGTAGCGACCAAATTGAGCTGTGTTTTCATTGCGCAAATTTGCTGGTACAACAATAGTAACTTTACGGCTCGGAAAGTTTTCTAAGTGTCCATCATGACTTGTACTAGAAGTATTAATTGTGGCTTTTTCCGGAGCTCCAGAAATCGGTGTAGATGTTGGTGTGGCAGCCACTTTTATGACAGGCTCCATATTCGTTTCAGGGGCTAATGTAGGAGCTTCATTACTTGTGCTACTTTGTATAGTGCTAAGAGCTACAGGTTGTGTTGTATTTGGTGTTAATTGACTCAAATCGATCATAGCGGCACTGGCTGTTGTAAATGCAGTTGTGAGTAGTACAGCAAGTACTGTAAGTAGTGGACGTTTATAGAGTCCGAAGTTATGTAACATAATTCCTCCTCTTAATAAAGCTCTTTTAAAATTACAAATTATACAATTTATATTATTATATCATATATACAAAAAAAAGAAGCAAGCTTAATAGCTTGCTTCTTTAGTCTGGTGGACGATGACAGGATCGAACTGCCGACATCCTGCTTGTAAGGCAGGCGCTCTCCCAGCTGAGCTAATCGTCCATGTGGTGACCCGTCCGGGAATCGAACCCGGGATACCGCCGTGAAAGGGCGGTGTCTTAACCGCTTGACCAACGGGCCAATAATGGCTCCTCGAGTAGGACTCGAACCTACGACCGATCGGTTAACAGCCGATTGCTCTACCGACTGAGCTATCGAGGAATGGTACGATTGTTATTATATGTTAGTTTAATTATAAAAGCAAGCATTTTTTTTAGAACACTATAAAATAGATATTGTCAATTATGACTAAAAGACATAACTTTATAAATAAAATTAGTTATTAATAATTTTGATGAGAGAGTCATTAAAATTAATAAAATCTATAGAGCTTATTAACTATAGATATTTACTGCGTTCTAAGGTGATTGTATGGCTCCAAATAAATGGGAGTTAGCAATATAAGTATATTGAAGATAATCGGTATACATATGCATTATAGAAAAGTTTAAAAGATTTAGTTGAAAAGTAGTATCAGTTAAGACAAAAGTGTATTTATCTTATTAGATATAGTCTATGTTTGTGGTTCATTTTAAACCAAATTTATATATAAGAAAGTAGGTAAAAATGTAAGATATTAAAATCTTATTGATATGTGATAGACTATGACTTTTATCACAAAATGGGGCTTTTTTAGTGACTGGAGAATAAAGTCTATATAGGCTATTGAAAAACCGAAATATATACAAAAATATTCATGAAAACAATTCTCAAAAACTGGAAAAGCATTGAGAAAACTGTATAGGTGAGACGTTGAATCCCCTTATATTGTGTGCTACGATTTATGTATAGAGTTAATCTCATCGGTTTGAGATAGATATTCTTTCATATGTTTGAGAATTTTATTTTATCTCATCGGTATTAGAATTAATATTCAACTATTTTCCTGAGGAGGGATTATCTTGCGCGAGATTCAAGTATCTGAAATCACAAAAACAGTCCGTCAAATGTGTATGGACGCAGCTTACCACTTGCCAAAAGACATCTATGAAGGTTTGAAAAAAGGCCGTGAAACAGAAGAGTCTTCAGTAGGTCGTATCGTTCTTGATCAAATTATTAAAAATGCAGAAATTGCCGATGCTGAAGATCGTCCATACTGCCAAGATACTGGTATGACTATGGTATTCTTAAAAGTTGGTCAAGATGTTCATTTCGTTGGTGGTGATCTTACAGAAGCTATCAATGCTGGCGTTGCAGCTGGTTATGTTGAAGGTTATCTTCGTAAATCCGTTGTAGCTGAACCATTGTTCAACCGTAAAAATACACAAAATAACACACCTGCAATCATCTACACTGAAATCGTTCCTGGCGATAAAGTAGATATTCAAGTAGAATTAAAAGGTTTCGGTTCTGAAAATAAATCCGATGTAGCTATGCTCGTACCTGCTGATGGTGTGGAAGGCGTTAAAAATGCAGTCCTTGAAATCGTAAAACATGCAGGCCCTAACCCATGCCCTCCAATCGTACTCGGCATTGGTATTGGCGGTACTATGGACCAAGCAGCTGTTATGTCCAAAAAAGCGTTGCTTCGTGACATTAGTGTACCTCATAAAGATGCAGACTATGCAAAATTAGAAGAAGAAATCATGGAAATGGTTAACAAAACTGGTATTGGACCACAATTGGGTGGCACTACAACTTGTATCGGTGTAAACATCGAATGGGGTGCAACTCACATCGCAGGTCTTCCTGTTGCAGTTACTATTATGTGCCATGCTGCTCGTCATGCTCACGTAGTACTTTAATCGATAGGAGGTAAAAACAATGGCTGAATCAATTCGCATTAATACTGAAGAATATAATGAAGAGTTTTCCCGCAAATTAAAAGTTGGTGATAGCGTTCTTATTACTGGTAAAATTTACTCCGCTCGTGACGCTGCTCATAAAGTTATGACTGAAGCTTTAGCGCGTGGTGAAAAATTGCCAATCGACTGGACAAATAAGTTTGTTTATTATCTTGGACCAACACCTGCAAAACCTGGTGATCCAATTGGTTCCGCTGGTCCTACAACTTCCGGTCGTATGGATGCTTACACACCAACAATGCTTGATCAAGGTATCAAAGGCATGATTGGTAAAGGTTCCCGTAAACCAGAAGTAGTTGAATCCATGAAGAAAAATGGTTGCACATACTTCGCAGCAGTTGGTGGCGCGGCAGCATTGATTGCAAAATCCATCAAAAAATATGAAGTACTTGCTTATGGTGAACTTGGACCAGAAGCTTTGGCTGAATTGACTGTTGAAGATTTCCCTTGCATCGTAGTTGGCGATACTGAAGGTAATAACTTCTACGAATTAGGCCAAAAACCTTACAGAAAAATCTAATATCACCATTGAGTGATTGAAAGAGGCTTGCTAAAGCAAGCCTCTTTTTGTTGTTAAGCCATAATCATAAGATGTTCATCCGTTACGTGTAGAGTTTAGTCTACCGATTCTGTCGGTTTTATGATAATATACATATAGATTTTATACATTCAATTTGAGTGAGGCGATAACATGACTTCTGTAGAAACTATTCGTCAGTCAACTCGCAACGCGATGGCTGAATTACTTGATTTAGCAAAGGTTCGCGAAGGTCAATTATTCGTTGTTGGCTGTTCCACTAGCGAAATTGTAGGTAAAAAAATCGGCACTGACTCTCACCTTGATGTGGCTCAGGTCGTATTTGATGAAATATACAATGCTGTTAAGGCTAAAGGACTTAACTTGGCGATTCAATGTTGTGAACATATTAATCGTGCACTTGTTATGGACCGTAGCGCTATGACATGGGAGGAGGAAGTTAATGTTGTTCCTCAACGTCATGCGGGTGGTGCCCTGGCTGTGATGGCGTACGAACATTTTGATGATCCTGTGATGGTTGAATTTATTCAAGCTGATGTAGGCATCGATATTGGAGATACTTTCATTGGTATGCACATGAAACACGTTGCAGTGCCTGTACGTCTTTGTGTGAAAGAAATTGGGAAAGCACATGTGACCGCTTGTCGTGTTCGTCCGAAGAGCATTGGCGGTGAGCGTGCTGCATATAATGAAGCATTGATGTAGGGGGATAGTATGTCAAACCTAATACCGTATTTTGTATTAGCCGTCGTGGCATTGGGATTCTTTGCTGTTTGCTATGCTGTATTTAGCGGTGGTGATGGTGAAAGTAAGGCAAAAGAAAAATCCTATAAAAACATAAATAATAAAAATAATCCTAAAGCGCATAATGATGTTATATTTGCAACGGAGTCGCAAGAGGGCAATGTAACAATCACACATACGAGTGGGACTAATGTATATACTGCATCAATTCCGGATACAGTTGAAACGGTGGTCGGTGAAGAGCGAGAACCGGCTGAACCTCTGGTTGATCCTATAGATACCTCTTATAATAGAAGAAGTACTCTAAAGTCTAATTCAAGTCATGTTTCAGAGGGAGAATATGCGTTAGCATTAGGTTCGGATAATGGAACACCAATAGGGGATGAAACCATTGTGATGACAGCCGTATCAGATCTTAAGCAAGCTAATCAAGCTAATCAAGGTGTTACTCCGTTGGTGGATAAAACTATTGTCCTCGATGTTGTTACAGATGAACTTCTCAATAACGCAAACTCTGTTGAAGATACAATTGCTATGGGTGAATCTGTGGAAGCCTTTGAAGCTGATGAAGCGGATAGCATAGATGCTACGCAGATGATAGGTGGTGCGAACGAAATACAAACCGCGGAAGGCCCATCGGTATTAGATGAAACGCGTTTGTTTGATGCTTCTGAAATTGAAGCACAATTGGCGGCAACAAGTTTAACTGAAGAGGAGGAACCGCATGGTCAATGGGCAAAAGCGGCTCATGAGGATAAATGCGTTGAGTTGGCTATAGCACCATTTGTTCATTCCTTTGGGGTGTTACATGGTGATACGCAACACTATGTAGAATCTATTACAAGAGATGCTTTAGTAGCTCTCAATATTACAAAAATTGTTGAAGTGAATGCATTACTAGAGAATATTGTTATTCAAGAAGCGTTGATGAGTATGCAAAAGGCATATGCCGCTACAAATACAGAGTGGATGAAGTCCGCTGCGTTAGGTGCTTTTCTAGATGTGGTTCAATCTCCTAAATCTAGTACGCCATACCTCGTAGCTTTTGATGCATTACGTGTATTACCTCATTTAACTTTAGGTCACTTCCAAGTTATGGCCTTAACATTGTTGTTACAATATTCTAGAAACTCTAATAACTATGGATTGATTCATTTCCAACATTATGTGGAAAAATATATTGAGCCATTCATCTCTGATTTGCCTCGAAATGATTCCTTCTATCGCCAGCTAGACTATTTACGCTGTACACAAGAAGAACAAGAGCCTATCACTTTATGCCAAGTGTTGTCTAATTCATATCCGTTTGTATTTAACTATCGTGGTTTTTCTAAGGAAGAACTCTTCCGTGCTACAGATGGTCATGGTGTAGATCCACGTTATGTGGTGCGTAGCTTGAACTCCAATCTTTATAAATTAGCCTTGGTAGATGAGTCTTTGGCACCACAATTCTTTAGACAAACACGAATTTCTAATGCTATGGTTCAACGTGATCTTTTAGCTCTGATGAAGAGCAAACCTACTGCTTTCAGGGGCCAAGAGGCGCGTGATATTATGGATGATATTTCACCGGTTCTATTGGACTTAGCTGATGTCTTTGATAGCACGCCAATGTCTAAAATTAGCTTAACATTGTTAGGCCTTTACTTAGGCCGTGCTCATGTGAAAGCAACCATTGGTGAAGAATTTGATTTGTCTCATTGGTTCTAATGTATAATTTTAAGCACTATATAGTTTGAAAAATTATATAATATAGTTATTAATATGGGTATATACTTAAAACTGTTATATACTTTATGAGTCGTGTAATAAAAAAGTCTCTCAAGATAATCTTGAGAGACTTTTTAGTTTGTTAAATTTAATAGCCATTAAGTATTAAAAGGTGTTAAAGCCGAATTCTTCAATGTCTTCAATGTTTTTAATTGTTACGGTGCGCCCTGTAATATCAATGAGACCTTCATCGCGGAGGCGCCCTAGTTCACGGCTAAGGGCTGTGCGAGATACATTGAGAACCTCAGCCATTTGTTCGCGGTTGTGGGGTAATTGAATTGTGTTAGAATGCTGACGTTTATAAATATCTGTTAAGTACGCAAAAATCTTTTCGCGCATCCCTTTTAATGTGAGGTAATGGACTTTTCTGGTTAATAGAATTGCTTTTTCAGATAAATCCTCTAATAGATTAGATAGGATTTTAGTTTGGCATTGATGACAATCCGGTAATGTTTTAATAAAGGTTTCAAGCGGAATAAACATAATTTTAGTTGCTTTTGTTGCTTTAATGGTAGCAGGCCATAAAGGCTGTTTGCTAAATAGTAGTGCTTCTCCAAAAATATCTGATTGCTCTAAGTTTGCCATAATAACCCGTTGCCCCATTACATTTTCACGAGTCAGTAAAGCGCTGCCTTCAAGGATGACACCAATACCCTCCATAGGATCTCCAGCGAGGGCTATAAAATCATTTTTTTTGTAACTATGGATGATAACTTTGGCATTATTTAAATAGCTACGCAGCTCTGGCTCTCCTAATGTATTGAATAAAGGACATTTCACGAGGGTGGGCATATATTGATTAATGATATCGTTTGAAAGTATTTGTTTCATAAGCACCTCCGGTGTGATAAAGTCTATAGCAATTAAAAATGATTATTGTATAATAAAAGTATAAGACTAAATGGTCTACCTGTTCCATAAGAGAAGTCAGGAAAATTTTTGAAAAAGTTTTTATTTGTTGCTCAAGCTACAGAAATTGTATCATCTTTACGTTATACTTTCAAATGTAATCAATCAGACAACTGATAAAATATCAGTGTAATGTATAGGTTTTATATTATCTAGCTTGACTGCGAGGAAGTCTCGCAAAGGAGGATTTTTAAATGAGTATGTTCTGTTATCAATGCGAACAATCTGCAGCACCAGGTGGCTGTACTGTACAAGGTGTATGTGGTAAAACTGCACCAGTTGCTAACTTACAAGACGAATTAACTGCTGCCTTAGTTGGCTTGGCTCGCGCTTTAGACGTAAAGGGTCATACTAAAGAAGGTATCGATTATATTATGCGCGGTTTGTTCATGTGTGTAACAAACGTAAACTTCTCTGAAGACCGCGTTCAAGAATTCATTGACGAAGTGAATGCTTACCATGCAAAAGTGGACAGCGCTCAACAAAACTTTGATTGGGAACAATTGTGGAAAGGTGAAGAAGACATCGTATCCCTTCGTTCTACATTATTGTTAGGTATGCGTGGTATGGCTGCATACGCATGGCATGCTGCTCGCCTTGGCTTCCACGATGCTGATGTTGATGCTTGGTTCGTTAAAGGTATGGTAGAATTCGCTAAAGATCACAGCGCTGAAGAATGGCTTGATCTTTTGATGGAATTCGGTCATATCAACTTGAAATGTATGGCTGTTCTTGATAAAGCTAATACTGAAACATATGGTACACCTGTACCGACTACAGTTCCTTTGACTGTAGAACCAGGTCCTTTCATCGTTGTAACCGGTCATGACCTTCATGACTTGAAACAATTATTGGAACAAACTGACGGTAAAGGTGTAAACATCTATACTCACGGTGAAATGTTGCCTTGCCACGCTTATCCTGAATTGAAGAAACATCCTCAATTGAAAGGTAATTTCGGTACAGCATGGCAAAACCAACAAAAAGAATTTGTTGATGTTCCTGGCGCATTCTTGTTCACTACAAACTGCATTATGCCACCAAAAGAAAACTACAAAGCTAATATCTTCACTACAGATATGGTAGGTTTCGATGGTTGTGCACATATCGAAGAAAAAGAAGATGGTACTAAAGACTTCTCCGCCGTTATCAACCGTGCTATCGAATTGGGCGGCTACAAAGAAGCTCAAGAATTCACTGGTATCAACGGTGGTCATGAAGTAACTACTGGTTTCGGTCATGGCACAGTATTGGGTATTGCTGATAAAGTAATCGACGCTGTAAAAGCTGGCGCTATTAAACACTTCTTCTTGGTAGGTGGTTGTGACGGTGCTAAAGTTGGCCGTAACTACTACACTGAATTCGTTAAACAAACTCCAAATGATACTGTAGTATTGACATTGGCTTGTGGTAAATTCCGTTTCAACGACATGAACATCGGCGAAATCGGTGGTATCCCTCGTATCCTTGATATGGGTCAATGTAACGATGCTTACTCCGCTATTCAAGTAGCAGTAGCTTTAGCTGGTGCATTTGAATGTGATGTAAACGACTTGCCATTGACATTGGTATTGTCCTGGTACGAACAAAAAGCGGTATGTATCTTGTTAACATTGTTGGCATTGGGTATCCGTAACATTTACATCGGACCTTCCTTACCTAAATTCTTCTCCAGCAATGTATTGAACATTTTGGTAGAAAAATTCCAATTACATCCAATTACAACTCCAGAAGCTGACATGAAAGCTATCTTGGGTTAATAGGATCTATTAATCTGTTAACCACAGTCCTACGTCCCCTCTCTTTTATGATTTAGGACTGTTGTTATAAATAACGCACCTAGGGTTATCCTTAGGTGCGTTTTTTTACTATTATTGTGAAAGCTATCTATCGAGTGTTTGTATATTGATGGGGCCCAGTTTTGTATCCACAACTTAGTTAAAAAGGAAAGACTATACTTCTTTGCTCCTCGTGACCTGATGTCGCTGCATAAGTATAGTCTTTCCTTTTTATAACTGTAGATATGGATGCGTCCCATCAATATACAAAGTTTTAGAACAGCTTTCACAAGAATAGTAGTCCTCTGTAGACAAACAAAAATGCCTCTAATGTGCATATAGACATTAATCAATATCGATTGTTATACTATAGGTAAAGTAAGATTTTCTCACATTATTTATGTGTATATAGAGGCGTGTATGAATAGTATTTTTGATATTATAGGGCCTGTTATGATTGGCCCGTCTAGTTCGCATACAGCTGGTGCTGCGCGGCTAGGTAAGATGGCGCGGTGCATATTCCGTTCCACACCTAAAAAGGTAGATTTAACCTTATATGGCTCTTTTGCTAAGACCTATAAAGGCCATGGTACAGACCGTGCCTTGATTGGGGGATTATTAGGTTTTAAAGAGGATGATACGAATATTCGTGTTGCTCATAAATTAGCTGAAAAAGAGGGCATGGAGTATAACTTTATCGAGTCTCCGCTTGATGTAGGTCATCCTAATGTAGTTCGTTTTGATATGTACGATGAACATAATCGTCATATGACTGTGATTGGTCGTTCTCTTGGTGGCGGTCAAATTATGATTACCGAAGTAGATGGCAATGATATGTCTATTACTGGCGATGAGTTTACTCTTGTTGTATTCCATGAAGATAGACCTGGCGCTATCTCTTTGGTGAGCCAAGCATTGAGTGAGTCCGATATTAATATCGCTACCATGCGCGTGTTTCGGAAGGGTAAGCACAAGGATGCAGTGATGGTCATTACTACAGATACAGTAGTAAATCCTATTACAGTTCAGTTTATGCGCGAGTGTCCAGGCATTCAAGATGTGATGACCTTTGAAGCGTTATAGGAGGGCGAATGATGAGTTATGCATACGATACAATTGCAGATATTATTCGCTTAGCTGAGGAAAATAACATTTCCTTTGGTGAAGTAGTACTGCGTTATGAATTAGAAAATTATGACCGCAGTGAAGAAGCGGTTATTCGTGAAATAGAGCATCGTTTAGACATCTTTGAAGGTTCTATTCAAGATGGTATAGACTATGCAGAAAAAACAGCGTCTGGTATGTCCGGTGGCCAGGCAGCACAGCTTAATGGACAAACACCAAGATTTATGAGTGATATTGCGTACAAAGCTATGACCTATGCTATTGCTGTTAATGAAGCAAATGCAAAGATGTTCCGCATTGTTGCGTGCCCTACGGCTGGATCTTGTGGTGTTATGCCTGGTGCGGTGAAAGCAGTAGCGGACCATTACAAGCTAGATAGAGCAACTATGGTAAAGGGCTTCTTGGCTGCCTCTGGCATTGGCAATGTCGTAGCGAATCGCGCTTGTGTGGCCGGTGCCGTTGGCGGATGCCAAGCAGAAATTGGTACGGCCGCTTGTATGGCTGCCGGTGCCATTGTAGAAATGATGGGTGGTACGCCTCGTCAAGTAGGACATGCTATTGCATTGTGCATGAAAAACTTATTAGGCCTTGCCTGTGATCCAGTAGCAGGGCTTGTAGAGGTACCGTGCGTTAAACGTAATGGTTTCTATGCAGTTCATGCCATTACTGCATCTGAATTGGCGTTGATGAATATTGAAAGTCAAATTCCACCAGATGAAGTTATTGAAGCGATGAATAATATTGGTCGCGCTATGCCAGCCGCATTGCGTGAAACAAGTGATGGTGGCCTTGCGGTAACACCGACAGGTACAGCTATTGCAGAACGAGTGCAATCCTTATAGGATTGCACTTTTTTCATGCTTTCATTTGTAGTAAAATAAAGGTTAGACTAGTTCAGAAAGGAGTGTGCATGATGGAACAAGCCAATCGAATATTGACTGTATTAGAAGAAGCAGGTTATGAAGCCTATATCATTGGCGGAGCAGTGCGTGATATTTTGATGCATCAAAAGCCTCATGACTTTGATATTGTGACGTCTGCACGCCCTGATACGGTAATTGAAGTCCTACGCGGTCAAGATATTCAAACGACAGACTTAGTAGGAAAATCCTTTGGTGTAGTAGTAGCTACACTAGAAGGAAAGCAATATGAAATTGCAACGTATCGCACTGAACGATATGGAGCGGATAGTCATCGACCAGAAGAAGTCGCTTATGCCGATACCTTGGAGGAAGACGTGTTGCGTCGCGACTTTACGGTCAATGGCATGGCGATGAATCGTTTTGGTGAGGTCATAGACCTAGTAGGTGGACGTCGAGATATCAAGCATAAGACATTGCGAACCATTGGCAATGCACAGCAACGCTTTGAAGAAGACGCATTGCGATTATTTAGAGCATGCCGCTTTGTGGCAAAGCTAGATTTCTTACCTACCGAAGACTTATTAGAAGCTATGCCAAAGGCATTTTATCGTGTGCCTGGGTTATCTCTTGAGAGAGTCCGTAGTGAACTGGACCGACTCATGTTAGAGCCCGCTGTGGCTAAGGGCCTTGATGTATTAGTACAATCTCGCTTGGCCGAGTGCTCTTGTCGCGTTGTAGAAAATGGCATCGCTCGTGAAGTGCCTATTTTACCAGAGCTATACCATCTTGTGAATTTACCACAAGAAAAAGACTTTCACGAATTTGATGGTTGGTATCATACATTAGCCGTTGTATCTCATACAGAACCAGATTTAATATTGCGTTGGGGTGCACTGTTACACGATGTAGCAAAGGGGATGCCGGCGGTACGAGCTGTTATTAACGGACGTTTGACGGATCGTGGCCATGATACATTAGGTGCTGAAATGACAGAAACCTTGCTTACTCGTTTAGGTTACCCTAAGGCTTTTGTGCGCCGTGTAGCTTGGATTGTAAAAAATCATATGCGCTTTCACTATTTTGTACAAAATGGGGAAGCTAATGAGAAGAAGTGGATCCGTAAAGAGGCTCGCAGCGGTGAGTTTCGAGATAGTCAAATTATGCGAATTGCATGGGAACAATTATCTAAGGTTTGTGCTGCCGATGTGTTAGGCTGTGGGAAGCCTTATGCATCGACTGATGGTACCTTAGCCTTTGGTGAATGTATGGCAGATCTTAGCCTAGAGATGCCTATCCATACAAAGGATTTAAATTATGACGAACGAGTTATTAAGCTTGCAGGGAAAAAAGTGGGGGAAGGATTGCAGTATTTATTAGGTCAGGTACAAAATGGGGTGATTCCCAATGAACCAGATGCATTATATGATGCATTAGACCATAAGTTACGCCGTCCAGTGGAGAAATGATGAAGTTATTAAATAAAGCGTTATTACGCATGAGTGATTGGAGTCGCACTACGTGGTGCCTTGCCATACTCATGACCGTTGCCTTCGTCCTTATCGGACGTTTAGCACAGTTACAGGTCTTTGATACCTTTGACCTAGAGAAGAAAAACTTATTACAAGTTCAAGTAGATAGAAAATTACAATCGCCGCGCGGTACAATCTATGACCGTAATGGCAAGCCTTTGGCGATGAGTGTAGTTACAAAATCTTTATATGCGGATCCGAAGATGATTAAACAGTCTCCTCAAGAGATTGCGGATCTCATCTCACCGTATGTAACGATGTCAAAAGAGAATATTGTGAAAGCTTTGCAAGAGGATACCGCCTTTGTCTGGTTGAATCGTATGATGGATGCAGACAAATCAAAAGCGGTACAACAAGTTATTAAGGATAATAATATTGCAGGCCTCAATTTCGTTGAAGAATCTAAGCGCTATTATCCAAATGGTGTCTTAGCGGCACAAGTATTAGGCTTTGTCGGCACTGATGATAAAGGTCTTGATGGTCTAGAAATGGTTCTTGATGACGAATTAAAGGGGGGCGTACAACAAGAAATTGTAGCTACTGATAATAAAGGGAATGCCATCTTTGGTTCCGTATTATCTAAATTTTTACCAGATAAGGGTAAAAGCGTAACCTTAACCATCGATGCAACAATTCAATTTATTGCAGAACGCGCTCTTGATAAGGCGATGGTTGATACAGGAGCTAAGCATGCCAGCGTTATCGTTATGGATCCAAAGAACGGTGAAATATTAGCGATGGCCAATCGTCCAAGTTATGATCCTAATAACTACAACCAAAGTGGTGAAGAGGCTTTCAAAAATATTGCGGTTACCAATTTATATGAACCAGGCTCTACATTCAAACCTATCATTGCATCTGCAGCTCTTGCAGCAGGCAAATGGAAGTTAGACACTGTGTATAACGATAAAGGGGCCTTCGCTGCCAATGGACATATCATTAGAAACTGGAATGGTGAGGGATATGGTCCTGTTCGTTTGCTAGATATTTTGAAGTACTCTATTAATACTGGTATGGCTGAAATTGGTACATTAACAGGTGCAGATATTCTCTCGAAATATATACGTGATTATGGCTTTGGCTCTGAAACAGGTATTGAATTGCCTGGTGAAGGAGCAGGTATTTTGTATAATCCAGAGGATATGAGTAAGCTAGACGTTGCGACTATGTCCATCGGTCAAGGTATTGCGGTTACACCATTACAAATGGTTCGCGCCTTTGGTGCACTTTCTAATGGTGGGGCTATGATGAAACCACATATCATCAAGTCTTATAGTAACTCTCAAGGCGATGTTACAAGTACGACTGAAACATCTGTTGTGGGACAACCAGTTCCGGCGGAAACCGCTAAAACCATTGTAGATATTCTAGAAAAAGAAGTATCCGAAGGTGGCGGTACAAAAGCGATGGTAGAAGGTTATCACTTCGGCGGTAAAACTGGTACGGCGCAAAAACTAGATACCAAACATGGCGGTTATCTCGACGGACAATACATTGCGTCCTTTATTGGCTTTGGCCCTGTAGAGGATCCAAAATTTGTAGTTCTTGTCGTTATTGATGACCCACAAAAGGGTTCTTATTATGGTAGTCAAATTGTAGCCCCTGTATTTAAGGACATCGTATCTCAACTTGTACGGTATTACCAAATGAGTCCGTATGTTAAAGAAAGTACACCAGTAGCTGTTAAAGCTGCTAATACATTACCTGAACCAAAACCGGGAAGTGATGGTTCTGTTACATTGCCTAACTTTACTGGTTTTACCTATGGTGAAGTGCGTGATTGGTTACATAAGGCGGGACTTGCCTTTAAACCGGATGGAACTGGTACGGCTACATCTCAAGATGAAAGTAGCGGTACAACTGTTCAGGCTGGTACAGCAATTACTGTTCATTTCCGTAGATAAAACGAATTCGGTCATAATTAGAAATTATAGACAGTTCGTTATATAATAGAATAAGAGACTTAGGTGCCTCTCCGGAGGCACCTTATTTTATAGATAGTTTGAATGAATGGAGATACTTATGATCGAATTACGCGGTAAAGCAGTAGCAGACGCTCACAAGGCGATTTTACAAGAAAAAGTTGCAGCAGTTGGCGACTCTGTAATTACTATGGCAGTATTACTCGTTGGTGAAGACCACGGTGCTCATATGTACGCTACATTTATGGAAAAGACAGCCAAGAACTTTGGCTATGGTTTTGTGCTAAAGCAATTGCCTGAAACGGCAACACAAGATGAAGTAGTAGCGGCGTTGCATGAATTAAATACTGATGCATCTATTCATGGAATTTTACCGCTAATGCCAATGCCTAAACACATTGATACAGAAACTCTTATCGATATGTTAGATCCTAAAAAAGATATTGATGGTCTTACAACATATAACATCGGTTTAGTAACAGCTGGTAAGGGTGGCTTTGCTCCTTGTACGGCTAAGGCTTGTATAGCTATTTTAAATCACTATAATATTCCTTTAGAAGGAAAACATGTGGTTGTAGTCGGTCGTAGCCAAGTTATCGGTAAACCTGTAGCGCTTATGGCACTCGCTGCACATGGTACTGTTACAATGTGCCATTCTAGAACTTCTGATCTAGTAGAGCAAGTAAAGCGTGGTGATATTATTATTGCTGCGGCTGGTCGTGCTCATATGATTACTGCTAATATGATTAAGCCTGGTGCTGTTGTTATTGATGTAGGTATTAATGAACTGGACGGCAAAACTGTAGGTGATGTTGATTATGATGCGGTAAAAGATATTGCATCTGCCATTACTCCTGTGCCAGGAGGTGTTGGATCCGTAACAACGACAATGATGTTAGAAGCGGTATACGAGGCATACCATGCATGAGATGTCTATAGCAGAAGGTATTCTTGATGTAGCGCTCGATACCTTACGTCAACACGATGCGACAGTCATTCATTCTATTCAACTAGACTTAGGGTTAATGAGTGGGGTAGAACCTGATTCATTGTTATTTTGTTGGGAAGCCATTACAAAGGGAACCCCTGCGGAAGGCTCACGCATAGAAATCAATACTATTCCTATTGAAGGAAAGTGTTTAGATTGTGATAAAATATTTTCTGTAAAAAATTATACGTTTATTTGTCCTTATTGTGACAGCCATTTCGTACAAACTATAGGCGGTCGTGAGTTACAAGTGACCTCTATGGATATCGATTGATAGAAAGGTTAGGGCATGCAAGTTCAAGTTAAAACTAATGTACTGGCAAAAAACGATGCTATTGCAGAGGCTTTACAACAGTTGTTTAAGGAAAAGAATATATTTGTATTTAATCTGTTAGGTTCACCTGGGGCAGGTAAGACTTCCCTTTTGGAGGCAACCCTACAAGATTTAAAAAAGGAGTATCGCTTAGCCGTTATTGAAGGCGATTTATTTACGGCAAAGGATGCCAAGCGCATTCATGAGTTGGGTGTGCCTGTTATCCAGATTAATACGGTTGGTGGGTGCCATCTCGATGCACAGATGATTCAAGATGCCTTAGGTGATCTGAATCTTGATGACCTCGATATGATTATTATCGAAAATGTAGGCAATTTAGTGTGCCCTGCGGAATTTGAGATTGGTGAAAGCATGAAAGTAACGGTTTTATCTGTTACCGAAGGTGAAGATAAGCCCCTTAAGTATCCGTTAATCTTTAAAGAGTCTAAGGCCATCCTTATTAACAAGATTGATTTATTGCCCTATGTGCCTTTCAAAAAGGAGCAGGCAATACAAGATATCCGTAATTTAAATCCAAATGGAGAAATTTTTGAAGTAAGTTGCACCGCCCACAACGGTCTTGAACCATGGTTGAATTGGTTGCGTGCACAGTTGGAGAATAATCGATGAACTATTCTATGAAGAGCCGTATTGTAGCGGCCCTCCTTGTGGGTTTGTGTGCTACTACAATCAGTTATGCAGCAGAGCCTGCCATTTCCACTTTTAATCCAGTTGCAGTAGAAACTACTGATGACACTAACGTTGTAGCTCAAGATTCCGCTAATGCGAGCAATGATGGTAGTGTAGATGGAACTGGTGAGGTTGATAGCTTGTCTTACCTTGATAATGCACCAGTTAGAGTTGTTAAGCTAGACCCAAAAACGAAACAGGAAGGTTCTAAAACTGGATGGCTCGCAGAGCAAATGGCTGTAACTGAATTTGGTGATTCTATACAATTCTGGCAAGCGGCTAGTGAGAACGAAGGTCCTTTGCCGAGTATCACTCAGAATAATTTAGCTGATATTGGTAAGTCTTATACGGCAAACAGTTTACCGCCTTTAGGTTCTCAAGATGACTATGCTATTGGCACATACCGATTGGGGAATCAGTTTGAAGTCCCAAAAGATGTAGAAAAAACTGAGGTACGTGATAACTTTACTACGTATTACATGAAAGATGTAGCAGTAACTGTATATACTGGACCTGCTCAAGAATTGTTGGTTAACAATCAATTGCGCGGTCAAGGGGCGACTTACTTCTTTGAACCAAATACTATTACAAATATTCATAGTACGAAAAAAGGCGCTAATACAGTACGTGACATTGGTCCTGGTAGCACACGGATGGAATTGATATTTGCCTATGGCAGTCCTAATGCGATGTGGCGTGATAAGAAAAATGAGACGTATATTTTCCTTTATGAGGGGCATTCCGAAAATTCATTGCCTCAAAAAAAGGAGTTTAAGAGTCCTGTAGAGAATACAAATAGTAATAGCCAACAACAATCTATGCTTGGTCAGCAAAAAGAATATATTGCTTTCACCATTAAACAAAGCAATATAGAGGCTGTAGACATTATTAGTGGACAAGTATGGCCTAGGTTTGGATTGCCGAAAGCTGAAGTGTATGATTTTGAAGCTGGTACACTTACGGCTGATGATTTTGTATTGCGTGGTTTCAAGTTGAATGACCATTTTGTTAATGATCCTAATAATGATTGGAAACATCAAGGCATATTGTTTGGCTCCACATTTATTGGCTATAATGAATACGGTGTGAGTGTAGATAAAAAAGATCTTATCAATCGCGTATTATTAAATGTGTATACGCCTACACGTCGTGGAATCGCGATGGGTGATACCAAATATTTATTGCTCTTTGTGTATGGTATGCCAACTCGTATTGTTGAATCTACAACAAAGGCGGGGACGTCTACCGTATATGAATATAAAAATCCAGCGGCAAGCAACTCTTATTTACAGTTTGCCCTAGATGATAAAAACCAATATATCAAATCCGTTATGTTATCTGACCGTCCTGTAAAATAGGATAGGTCACAGCGAGGAGGCAAAGGGTATGGTTACTGTACAAGATGTAAAAGAACGTTGGGAAAAGATTCAAGGTGATGATGAACGTATATTGTTTATCGTTGGTGGTCCAGGTTCTGGTAAAAGTTTGCTAATTCGTGAATTGTCTGAGCAGAAGGGCTGGAAATACTTGGAAGCTAAGCAACTCATCGAGGAAGAGTTTTTGCTCGTGCCTCGTGATGAACGGCCTCAATTAGCGGAAGAAGTTATTTGCCGTGCTCTTAGCCGTAGCGATACGGAAGTAGTCTTGCTAGATGGCATTAATGTATTCTTTGCACCTATCTTAAATCTAAAACCATTTGAGTTGTTAAAAACTATTAGTAAGAAGTATCCTATTGTCGTTGGCTGGCGTGGACATATTGAAGGGGATCAGTTGTACTTAGAACATAACAATAATCCTAAACATGCTGTAGTTAGTATTGCACATCCAGATCATGTTATTGCAATCGACTAAATGTATGTTTGAACATATTGGTTGAATATAGGGAAAACTATAGATGTATAGAAGGAGATAGCGGGCTATCTCCTTTTTTAGTTATATAATTACAGTTATTAGGTAAAAAATATAGTTTTGTAATTTCCTATTATTTGATTTTAGTAAACCTGAAATATGGATGTTAGCAGACATGGACTGGTAAGGAATGAAACTATGTAAAGGTATATAAAGAATATACTAGTAAATAAAAGTTGATTACTGGATATATACTGAAAACGAGGCATTTTATAGAGGATTGATAAAATATAAATTTTTTTTGACAAAATACTTGCATAGGGTATCGTTTCATGTTATTATGATTAAGCACTAAGAGTGACCACAGTGAACGAAAAACTTCAAAAAAGTTTTTAAATGTTCTTGACACTTAGTGTGCTAGGTGATACAATTCATCTTGTCGTAATGATGCTGGCGTAGCTCAATAGGTAGAGCAGCTGACTTGTAATCAGCAGGTTGTGGGTTCAATTCCTATCGCCAGCTCCATTTTATTTATGGAGGGATTCCCGAGCGGCCAAAGGGAGCAGACTGTAAATCTGCCGTCTTCGACTTCGAAGGTTCGAATCCTTCTCCCTCCACCATTCATAGCGGGGTGGAGCAGTTGGTAGCTCGTCGGGCTCATAACCCGAAGGTCGCAGGTTCAAGTCCTGTCCCCGCAACCATAAAAACCACAGTGAAATGATCGTTCATTGTGCTGGTGTAGCTCAGTCGGCAGAGCGTATCCTTGGTAAGGATAAGGTCACCGGTTCAATCCCGGTCACTAGCTCCATACATGGCGGCATAGCTCAGTTGGCTAGAGCAATCGGTTCATACCCGGTGTGTCCGCGGTTCAAATCCGTGTGCCGCCACCATTAAACCTCACCTTGGTGGGGATTTTTTTATTTCTTTACATATGACATGCTATTCTAAGACTTTGTATATATGGTATAATAATAGGTAAGGAAATCTTATATTCCATTGATAAATTAGGGTTAATATATTATATTAATACTAGAATGTAATTTGTTTTTGTGAAGGAGGATATAATCCTAATGGCAAAAGAAAAATTTGAACGTACGAAACCGCATGTTAACATCGGTACAATCGGTCACGTTGACCATGGTAAAACTACTTTGACTGCTGCAATCACTAAAGTATTGGCTGAAAAAGGTCAAGCTGACTTCCAAGATTACAGCATGATCGATAAAGCTCCAGAAGAACGTGAACGCGGTATCACAATCAACACTGCACACGTTGAGTATGAAACTGCTAACCGTCACTATGCACACGTTGACTGCCCAGGCCATGCTGACTATGTTAAAAACATGATTACTGGTGCGGCTCAAATGGACGGCGCTATCTTGGTTGTATCCGCAGCTGACGGCCCTATGCCTCAAACTCGCGAACACATCTTGTTGGCTCGCCAAGTTGGTGTTCCTGCAATCGTAGTATTCTTGAACAAAGCTGACATGGTTGACGATGAAGAATTGATCGAATTGGTAGAAATGGAAGTTCGTGAACTTCTTTCTTCCTACGAATTCCCTGGCGACGAAGTACCTATCGTTGTAGGTTCCGCATTGAAAGCTTTGGAAGGCGACGCTCAATATGTAGCTAAAATTGACGAATTGATGGATGCTGTAGACTCCTACATCCCAACACCAGTTCGTGACACTGATAAACCTTTCTTGATGCCTGTGGAAGACGTTTTCACAATCACTGGTCGTGGTACAGTAGCAACTGGCCGTGTTGAACGTGGTCAAGTAAACGTTGGTGATACAGTTGAAGTAGTAGGCTTGAAAGAAAAAGCTGAACAATACGTAGTAACTGGTCTTGAAATGTTCCGTAAAGTGTTGGATTCTGCAGTAGCAGGTGACAACGTAGGTGCATTGCTTCGTGGTGTTGACCGTAAAGACATCGAACGTGGTCAAGTATTGGCTAAACCAGGTTCCATCAACCCACACACAAAATTCAAAGCAGAAGTATACGTATTGACTAAAGAAGAAGGTGGTCGTCATACTCCATTCTTCTCCAATTACCGTCCACAATTCTACTTCCGTACAACAGACGTAACAGGTGTTGTAAACCTTCCTGAAGGTGTAGAAATGTGTATGCCTGGCGATAACGTAACAATGGAAATCGAATTGATTACTCCAATCGCTATCGAAGAAGGTCTTCGCTTTGCGATCCGCGAAGGTGGCCATACAGTAGGCGCTGGCGTAGTAACAGAAATCGAAGGTTAATACAAGTTTATAGCTCAATGTATCGATACATTAGCTATATAATTGAATTTTAGATTCAATAAAAGGGACCCAATGGGTCCCTTTTATTTTGTATATATTGATGATTAAGAGTATAGAATTGAATCGCTAATATATTGAAACAATGATGATTTTGTAATGTGACATATACGTTGTATTCAGGCTTCAAAGGATAATCATACTATTGATACAAATTGAGAAGAAATTTTAATATATTGTAACCTTAGATACAACTTTATTTATAAAATTAGTGTATATTATATATGAGGAGAGCATAGGCTCTCTTTTTGTGCTTTTATAGAAAAGGAGGTAATGTGATGGGCGAATACAAAAAGTATTGGATAGCCGTAGTAGCAGTTCTTATTATTGGATTCTCTATTCTTGGCTATTTGGGTACTGATGTATATCATCAAGCGCCACCGGTACCAACCGCGTATGTATCTCAAGATGGACAGGTTTTGTTCACTAAGGATGATATCTTACATGGTCAATCGGCTTGGCAATCTACAGGTGGTCAATCTGTAGGGACCGTACTAGGTCATGGCGCATATCAAGCCCCGGACTGGACAGCTGATTGGTTGCACAAAGAAGTGTCCGTAATGCTTGATATCAAGTCTCAAGAAGCTTTTGGTGTTCTTTATGAACAGTTAGGTGATGTGCAGAAAGCGGCTGTTAAAGAAGCAGTTAAAGCAGAGTACTTTAACAGTGCTGTTCGTGAAGATGGAACTGTTGTGCTTTCACCGGAACGTATTACAGCGATGAATTTAACCGGACAATATTTTATTGAACTTTATGGTGATAACCCTAAATTGTCCGAAACACGCGATCATTTTGCGATGAAAGACAATACGTTGCCAGAATTAAAAGATCGTATTGATATGGCACGATTCTTCTTCTGGACTACGTGGATGGCATCGACTCAACGTCCTGGTACAGATGCAACATACACCAACAATTGGCCTCACGAGCCATTGTTAGATCATAATCCGACACCGGAAAGCGTAGTTTGGTCTGTGGTGAGTGTTATTATCTTACTTTGTGGTATTGGTATTGTCGTATGGATGTGGGCATTTGGTCGTAAAAGCGATGAACATGAATTAACACCGCCTGCGGAAGATCCGATATCCAAATTGAATCTAACACCGTCTCAACGGTCTTTGGGAAAATATTTATTTACAATTTTGGCATTATTTTTACTACAACTTGGTATGGGCGGTATCATTGCGCATTATACTGTGGAAGGGCAGGCTTTCTATGGCATTCCATTGGCGCAGTATTTTCCATATTCTATTGCTCGTACTTGGCATATTCAAGCATCCTTGTTCTGGATTGCAATGGCATTCTTGAGTGCCGGTTTATTCTTGGCGCCGATTATTAATGGCGGTAAAGATCCTAAGTTCCAAAAATTAGGCGTGGATATTTTGTTCTGGGCACTCGTTGTGTTGGTAGTGGGTTCCTTTACAGGTACATATTTAGGTGTTGCTCATGAGATTCCGGCGTCTCTAAACTTCTACTTGGGTCACCAAGGATATGAGTTTATCGAGTTGGGGCGCGTATGGCAATGGATTGAATATATCGGCATTCTATTTTGGCTTGTACTCATGGTGCGCAGCATCATTGGTGCTTTCAAAAATAAAGGGGATAAAAACCTTATTGCTGCCTTTATTTTCTCCGTTGTGATGGTCGGTATTTTCTATGGACCAGGTCTTTTCTACGGAGAACACAGCCACTTGGCAATCATGGAATACTGGCGCTGGTGGGTTATTCACCTTTGGGTAGAAGGATTCTTTGAAGTATTCTCTACTACGTTGATGGCCTTTATTTTCGTAACACTTGGTCTCGTATCTTACCGTGCAGGTACCATAGCAGCGATTTCGTCCGGTGCCATTTACCTTATCGGCGGTATCCCTGGTACATTCCATCATCTTTATTTCACCGGTGTTACATCGACTATCGTGGCCACAGGGGCATCGTTCTCCGCGTTGGAAGTAGTGCCTCTTGTACTCTTGGGATATGAAGCGTTTGAAAATTATACACGCCTTCATAGTGCTCCTTGGATGCATCGACTAAAATGGCCTGTATACTGCTTCATTGCCGTATCCTTCTGGAACTTGGTGGGTGCAGGCATCTTCGGCTTCTTAATTAATATGCCGGTTTCCTTGTTCTATATTCAAGGTCTAAATACGACAGCTGTTCATGCTCATACGGCGTTGTTCGGCGTATACGGGTTCTTGAGTTTAGGCTTTGTATTCCTCATCGCTCGTTATATTCGACCTGAAGTGGAATTTAACGACAAGTTGATGAAATTCGGTTTCTGGGCATTGAATTGGGGCCTTGCGTTAATGGTTCTTATCAGTCTATTGCCAATTGGCTTGATTCAAAGTTGGGCAAGTGTTACACAAGGCTTATGGCTCGCTCGCAGTGAAGACTTTATGCAACAACCATTGTTACAAAATTTGCGTTGGCTTCGCATGGTTGGCGATACCATCATGATATTGGGGGCATTGGCCTTCTTCTGGCAAATCGTGAAAGTAACTTTCACAAAGAAACAGTAATAAACGAAGCAATAATAGTAAATATGTAATTATAATATTAAATATAATATATATATAAGCTAACTATAAGCTAATATGACATGGCGTTCTTTGGGTAGACAAGGGGCGCCATTGTCTGTTATACTATCCATGTCAGGCATACGTGCCTGGCTTTTTTGAGTTGCTTAATTTCTTGACATCGCTTGCTACGTATGATATAGTTTTTTAGTATGTAGTCGAGCGTTTTCGAGTACAAGAGACAGATTAGTAAATATAAAGCGAGGTGTATCCGGATGCGTAATGCCATTACTTTAGCTTGCACAGATTGCAAACAACGCAACTATCAAACGAACAAGAATAAAAAGAACAATCCTGATCGTATTGAAATGATGAAATATTGCAAATTCTGCGGTAAACATACATTACACCGTGAAACAAAATAATTCTTATCATTCATTACCTGTTGATTTGAGGATGTGAAACACAATGGCAAAGTCTAACTCAGCAGTGCAGCAGCGTGGTGGATTTGGAAAATTCTTCCGCGGTGTGAAAGCTGAACTAAAAAAAGTAGTCTGGCCAACAAAAAAAGAGCTTATCAATTACACAATAGTAGTATTTTTAGTGACCATATTCATCGCTTTGATTATTTCTGTGCTTGATGGACTCTTCGCCCAACTTTTTAATACGTTGTTGCACTTTGTTGGATAAGGGGGCCATTACATGGAAGCAGATAAGAAGTGGTATGTAATTCATACCTATTCAGGCTACGAAAATAAAGTAAAAACCACTCTTGAACTTAAAGTTCAATCTATGGGGCTACAAGATGTGATTAGCCGAATTTTGGTGCCTCTTGAAGACGAAATAGATGAAAAAGATGGGGTTAAAAAAGTAGTAAAACGTAAGATATTTCCTGGGTATGTATTGGTGGAAATGGAAGTTAATGACCGTTCTTGGTATGTTGTACGCAACACGCCAGGTGTTACAGGTTTCGTTGGCTCTGCTACAAAACCAGTTCCACTTTCTGATTCCGAAGTAGAACATATACTTAAGTCTCAGGGCTTGGATAAGAAACCAACCATTAACGTTGATGTAGAAGTTGGTGAAACGGTTCGCATTACGTCCGGTGCCTTTGAAGATAAACTAGGTGTTATTACCGAACTTAACCCTGAAAAAGGAACATTGAAACTTAGTGTGGAAATGTTCAATCGAGATACCGAGGTAGAGGTAGAGTTCTCTCAAGTTGAGAAAGCTCTTTAATATATAAATATAACTCTAAAAAGAGCAATCGATTTTGGTTGCCAGTGGGAGGATGTATATCCGTTACCACCACAGTATAAGCATAGGAGGTTTAATTACCCATGGCTAAGAAATTAGTTAAACAAGTAAAACTACAAATTGAAGCCGCTAAAGCTACTCCAGCACCACCAGTTGGTCCTGCACTAGGTCAAGCAGGTGTTAATATCGTTGCTTTCACAAAAGAATTCAACGAACGTACTGCTAAACAAGCTGGCTTAATTATTCCAGTAGTTATTAACGTATATGAAGATCGTAGCTTCGACTTCATCACTAAGACTCCACCAGCTGCAGTATTGTTGAAAAAAGCTGCAGGTATTCCAAAAGGTTCTGGTGTACCTAACCGTGATAAAGTAGCAAAAGTAGGTCGCGATAAAGTTCGTGAAATTGCTGAATTGAAAATGCCTGACTTGAATGCTAATACCGTAGAACAAGGTATGCGCATGGTGGAAGGTACTGCTCGCAGCATGGGCATTGAAATCGTTGACTAATAAGCGTACGACTTGCGCATAAGGCGCAAATCGGTGGGAGGGAATTCCCGTTTGACCACATAAGGAGGATATTATAATGGCAAAAGTAGGTAAGAAATACGCTGAAGCAGTAAAACTTATTGAAGCTGGTAAATTCTACGAACCAGTAGAAGCAATTGAGTTGGTTAAGAAAACTGCAACTGCAAATTTCGATGAAACAGTTGAAATTGCTTTCAACTTGAATGTCGACCCTAAATACGCTGATCAACAAGTTCGTGGTGCAGTAGTATTGCCTCATGGTACTGGCAAAACTAAACGCGTTCTTGTATTCGCAAAAGGCGACAATATTAAGGCAGCTGAAGAAGCTGGTGCAGATTTCGTAGGTTCTGAAGAGTTAGTAGCTAAAATCCAAGGTGGTTGGAGCGACTTCGACGTAGTAGTTGCTACACCAGACATGATGGGTCAAGTTGGCCGTCTTGGTAAAATCTTGGGTCCTAAAGGCTTGATGCCAAACCCTAAAGTTGGTACAGTAACTCCAGACGTTGCTCGTGCAGTAAATGAAATCAAAGCTGGTAAAATCGAATACCGTACTGATAAAGCAGGTATTATCTCTTGTTCTATCGGTAAAGCATCTTTCGATGAAGAAAAATTACTTGACAACTACCGTACAATCGTTGATACTATTATCAAGGCTAAACCTGTAGCAGCTAAAGGTCAATACATTAAATCTGTAACCTTGTCCGCTACAATGGGCCCTGGTGTACCTTTGAACGTGTTCAAATTGAGCACTGTTTCTAAAGAGCAATAATTAAATATGTCTCTTAGCTGTAGACGGCTGGTATGTATAATGGATGAAAATCCGCCCGCTGAGGCTGACACTAGAACAACCTAGGACTAGTTACGACCTCATCGCGTGCGATGGGGTCGTTTTTACGCTAAGATAGTACATAGAGCACCAAAAAAATCTACAAGGAGGTAATCTAATGGCTGTCACTGAATCAAAAAAAGCAATCGTTGCTCAAATGAAAGAAACTCTTTCTGAAGCAAAAGGTGCTGTATTGATTGGTTACTCTGGTTTAACTGTTGCGCAAGCAACTGATCTTCGTCGCAAAATGTTGGCTGAAGGTGTTGAATACAAAGTAATCAAAAATACTTTGACTCGTATCGCTGCAAACGAATTGAATCTTGAAGGTTTCGCTGAGCATTTAGAAGGCCCAACTGCGTTGGCTACTTCTAAAGATGATGCTGTTGCACCTGCTCGTGTAATCGAACAATTCATCAAAGCAACTGAAAAAGAAGTTGTAACAGTTAAAGCTGGTATCGTTGAAGGCGAAGTTATGGACGCTGCAGGCATTAAAGCAATTGCATCTCTTCCAAATCGCGAAGGTATGCTTTCCATGTTGCTTTCCGTATTGCAAGCTCCTGTTCGCAATGTTGCATACGCTGTCAAAGCTGTTGCAGAAGCAAAACCTGCAGAATAATATTTTTTGCAAAGTATTCGTTGGCCGCTTGAGGCTGGCACTATAAACTAATTTATGGAGGAAATCTAAAATGGCATTGAACATTGAAAACATCGTTGCTGAATTGAAAGAAGCAACAATCCTTGAACTTAATGATCTTGTAAAAGCAATCGAAGAAGAATTTGGCGTAACTGCAGCAGCTCCTGTAGCTGTAGCAGCTGCTGGTGGTGCTGAAGGCGGCGCTGCTAAAGATTCCTTCGACGTAATCTTGAAAGATGCTGGCGCATCCAAAATCAACGTAATCAAAGTTGTTCGTGAAGCAACTGGTCTTGGCTTGAAAGAAGCTAAAGCTATCGTTGATGGCGCTCCTGCACCTGTAAAAGAAGGCGTAGCTGCTGAAGCTGCTGAAGCTTTGAAAGCTCAATTGGAAGAAGCTGGCGCATCCGTAGAATTGAAATAATTCTGGACATATTAAAGGCGTACCCTATGGGTACGCCTTTTTCTATTGGAGTTTATAAATTGATGCGAGTTTTGTTTTGTTAACTAATTTGGCTTTTGGATACGGTAATGTATTAGAGAAATCCTTATCATATTTTTTAGGAACGATGACATAGGCACCGCGATTATTTGATGTATTACTTAAAAATGTTTCCTTAGTTATGGTAGGCATTAATGTTTTGCCTTCGGTCCATATAGAATCATCAGTTGTATCTACGAAAACTTGGGTAGGTGTAGTGTCCATGTAATATACAATGGAAGTATAGTAATTGCCATATACATATATTGGTTTTGATGTATCTTCGATGAACGTTTTGAACTGTAAACCAGACTGATTAAACAATATTGGTGGTACTGTAATCGTAATAGCCGAGTACAACGTAATTAGTGGAATTAAAGCATATATTGCTAGTTTGAAAAATGATGTTATGTAGTATCGACCGATTAAAATTATACATACTATAATAAAGGAACCAACGATTAATGGTTTACTATCAAGACTTTGATCAAAAGCTGTAGCAAATGTAAAAATCATGTAGTAAATACCTAGTGGTAGGGTAATTAAATAATTAAACT
Source organism: Veillonella sp. S13054-11 (assembly GCF_002959795.1). Taxonomy (NCBI): domain Bacteria; kingdom Bacillati; phylum Bacillota; class Negativicutes; order Veillonellales; family Veillonellaceae; genus Veillonella; species Veillonella sp. S13054-11. The sequence goes on along the minus strand of NZ_PPCY01000005.1, from coordinate 144,861 downwards.
TTTTGAATGATTGAGTAAATTCACCGGTTTCTTTGTCAGTAATTAATTCACAAATTTTTACAGCCGCCCATATTATACAAGGGATAATGGCAGGTAATGTGTAGGTTAGATACTTTGTAGCTACTAGAGAGTAGAATAGAACTATAACTATAAACCATATAATACCTAATAGATCAAAATCATCTTTCCAGTTAAGATCTTTTAAATGATAGACTATTACAGGTGTCCATGGTAATAGTGAAAGGGGTACAATTAATAGATAGTAATACCATACATTAAATTTAGGATGCTCAGATATAAGAGCTCGATCTACATTGTGTAGACCTAAGAATCCAGAAATAAACTGCTCACCGTGAATGGAATACATAGCGATATACCAAGGGCTAGCTATCGCTATAAAGGCTAATAGTCCTAAGGGATTAAATAGTAATTTAATATCCTTTGAAAGCTGATAACTTTCATCTTTTCTATGGACTATATAGCGAGCGCATATATAAATGAGTAATATTAGACCGGGCAAGATGATGCCTATAGGTCCTTTGGTAATTACAGCTAAGGCAGCAGCAATGTAAGCTTTCACCATAGCTGACTTGTCATTATTGGTAAAAGCTAAATAGCTATATCCAAATATAGCTAAGGTGAAGAGAAGTAGAAATCCGTCGGTTATAATTGCATGAGATATGTACCAAAACTGAAGTGTACTCATTAATAGAATAGCACAGAGTACACTAGCAAAAGTATTTTTAGATATGCGGTAAATTATATGGTACATTAGGGCCACGCTGGCTCCCGCAACAAGCGTATTCGGTATACGAGACGTAAAGTCAGATATGCCAAATAGTTTGTACGTAATCATAAGCGCCCAATAGGTGAGCGGCGGTTTATCGTACCATACGTGATCGTATATCATAGGGGATATCCATGAGTTATGTTTTAGCATGGTGATGGCGGAGAGAACATAGTTGGACTCCACCGGATCAGTGATTGGCAAATAGGCATTATAAAAGCCGTAGCTCAAAACGGTTAATAAAAAGAGCGCACCTATGCGCAGCATGTGATTGTTAATCATAGTTACTCCTTACTTATATAGTTTATATTATTGTACTATAGGGCGTGTAATATTTAAACCAATCAAAGATAAAAACAGAGCACTTATAAATATGGAGATAATATAGTGATAGTTACAAAAAAATAATTATTTATGAAATAATATATTGTATAGAATATTGTTTATTCGGAATACATGAAATAACTTTTATGTATACAAAATACATGCTATAATGAGCGCATAAGATAAAACCGTTTCATTAAACTATCATCTAATATATGAAATAGTGGAAAGAGGATCTATTATGAGAAAAGAACATGATTTCCTAGGTGAATTAGAAGTAGCGGATGAGTTATATTATGGTGTGCAAACGATTCGTGCCTTAGAAAACTTCCATATTACAGGGAAACATTTAGACCAAGATTTTATTAAAGCTCTAGCAATGGTAAAAAAAGCATCTGCTTTAGCTAATATGAAAACAGGTCGTCTCAATGTATCTATCGGTAAAGCGATTGTTCAAGCAGCTGATGAAGTTATTGCAGGTGAATTTGCTGACCAATTTCCAGTTGATCCAATTCAAGGTGGTGCTGGCACTTCTGTGAATATGAATATGAACGAAGTGTTGGCAAATCGTGCTTGTGAAATTTTAGGTCATCCAAAAGGTAGCTATGATATTGTAAGCCCTAACAATCACTGTAACATGGCACAATCTACAAATGACGCTTTCCCAACAGCGATTAAAGTTTGTGCAATTTTGAAATCTAAACCGTTACTTGAAGCTTTGCAACGTCTTGTTGATGAGCTTGAGAAAAAAGCTGAAGAATATAGTGAAATTTTAAAAATGGGGCGTACTCATTTACAAGATGCGGTGCCTATTACATTGGGCCAAGAGATGGGCGCTTATGCATCTGGTATTCGTCGTGGTATTAAACGCATTAAATCTGCCGTTGAAGGGGCACATGTAATCAACATGGGTGCTACTGCAGTTGGTACAGGTCTTAATGCTGAACCTAATTATATTCATGATGTAGCGTACGAATTAAGCGAAGTAGTAGGCGAACCGTTCTATACTGCGGAGAACTTAATCGATGCCACAAACAATACAGATGTATTTGCTGATATCTCTAGCGGTTTGAAGGTAACTGCACTTGTGTTGATTAAGATGGCAAATGATTTCCGCTTAATGGCATCTGGACCTCGCTGTGGCATTGGTGAATTAAAATTGCCTGCCCGTCAACCAGGATCCTCTATCATGCCAGGAAAAGTAAATCCTGTTATCGCTGAAGTATTGAATCAAGTGTGTTACCAAGTTATCGGTAATGACCTTACTATTACATTAGCTGTAGAAAATGGTCAATTCGAGTTAAATGTTATGGAACCTGTATTGGCATACAACTTGTTCAATAACCTTTGCTACCTTAAAAACGGTGTAAATACATTCGTTGATAAATTGCTTGTTGATCTTGAAGTAGACCGTGAACAATGCGAGTACTGGTTGAATCGTTCCGTTGGTATCGTAACAGCATTGTTGCCACATCTTGGCTATGAAACAGCTTCTGCATTGGCGAAAGAAGCGTATGAAACAGGTCGAGCTATTCGCGATATCATCTTGGATCAAGGTTTATTGACTGAGGATGAAATTAATCATATTCTTTCTCCTAAAGAAATGACTCGCCCTGGTATCGCTGGTGCGAATCTTTTAAAACAAAAAGGCAACTAATTTATGGTTCTCTTTTGATACATGAATAAAGCATGAAAATAAAAGACTGTCAACCCTTTTGGTTGACAGTCTTTTTTAATACTGATAAAATTATATATTGCAAAAGTAGCGTTTTCTGCTTTTGGATGTAAAAACTATAACACAAATAGTGATGAGGTTTTCTTCCAAGGTTGTGCTTGGTTAATGGGAAGCAAGGTTATTTTAAAAATGAAATGGACCTTGCTTTATTTGACGTTGCCCGAGCAGGAAAACTGAGACCTGTAAGATGTCTTTTTCATGCCGTTATAGAAAATGGTAGACCAGTGTGTTTTGATAGGGGTGAAAGCAAATATGTTCAAACCTGAACAGGTAGGCAAACGAACTCGTTATACGTACGCTAAAATTAACGAAGTTATCAAGATGCCGCATTTATTGGACATTCAACGTAAATCGTATGAGTGGTTCTTGGAGAGTGGTTTACAAAATATTTTCAACGATATTTCTCCGATTAAAGACAATTCAGGTAATCTAGTACTTTCTTTTGAGGGTTTCAGCTTAGGTGAACCTAAGTATGATATTAATGAATGTAAAAACCGTGATGCTACTTACGCAGCACCACTTCGTGTAAATATTCGCTTGGTAAATAATGATCCAGAAAATATGGACATTAAAGAACAAGAAGTATTCATGGGCGATTTCCCATTGATGACGGATACAGGTACTTTCATCATCAATGGTGCAGAACGTGTTATCGTATCCCAATTGGTACGTTCTCCAGGCGTTTACTACAATAAAGAAATCGATACAATGGGTAACCGTTTGTATGATTCCACAGTTATTCCTAACCGTGGTGCATGGATTGAACTTGAAACAGATGCTAGTGAAGTGGTAGCTGTCCGTATTGACCGTAACCGTAAATTACCAGCTACTGTATTGGTACGTGCATTAGGTTGGGATACGAATGAAAGTATCCTCGACCTTTTCTGGAATGGTAAAACTGATGAGGATGGTTTACCAGTATATGATGAACGCATCGTTCGTACATTAGAAAAAGATACAACTCAATCTGCTGATGAAGCATTGGTTGAAATCTATAAAAAATTACGTCCAGGCGAGCCTCCGACTGTAGAGTCTGCTCGTAACTTGTTCGATAACTTGTTCTTCGATGCACGCCGTTATGACTTAGCGCGCGTTGGTCGTTATAAATTGAACAAAAAACTTGGCTGGCGCCAACGTATGTTGGGTCAAACATTAGCTCAACCAATTGTAGATCCAGAAACTGGCGAAATTATCCTTGATGCAGGCGTACAAGTTGGGGAAGAACAACTTGATATCGTTGCTAATAGCCATGTTTTCGATGGTGAAGGTTTTGCTGAATTCTATATCGTAAATAATGATGGTGTAGAGTCTAAAGTTATCTGTAATAACTGCAACTTACCATATGATCACCGTACAGTAACACGTGAAGACATGATCGCTAACATTTCTTACTTGCTCAACCTTATGGATGGTGCAGGTCATACAGATGATATCGACCACTTGGGTAACCGTCGCCTTCGTTGCGTAGGCGAATTGTTGCAAAACCAATTCCGCATCGGTTTAACTCGTATGGAACGTGTTGTTCGTGAGCGCATGACAATTCAAGAAACTGAATCCATTACGCCTCAAGCGTTGATCAATATTCGCCCTGTAGTGGCAGCTATCAAAGAATTCTTTGGTTCTTCTCAATTGTCTCAGTTCATGGACCAAACAAACCCATTGGCGGAATTGACTCACAAACGTCGTCTTTCTGCCCTTGGCCCTGGCGGCTTGTCTCGTGAGCGTGCAGGTTTCGAAGTTCGTGACGTGCATCATTCTCACTATGGTCGTATGTGTCCTATTGAAACTCCAGAAGGTCCAAACATTGGCTTGATTAACTCCTTGTCCAACTATGCAAAGGTAAACGAATTTGGCTTCATCGAAGCACCATACCGTAAAGTAGAAAAAGTGTATGGTAAAGGCAAGGATGCTGATAAAGTTGTTAAAGTGCGCGTATCTGATAGCGTAGTATACATGACCGCTGATGAAGAAGAAGGCATGACAATTGCCCAAGCAAACTCTCCGCTTGATGCAGAGGGGTACTTCACAACTGAACATGTTGCTTGTCGTCGTGGTCATGATGTATTGGAAGTTACACCAGATAAGGTTGACTATATGGACGTTAGTCCAAAAGAAGTTGTATCTATTGGTACAGCTATGATTCCATTCCTTGAAAATGATGATGCTAACCGTGCCTTGATGGGCGCGAACATGCAACGTCAAGCGGTACCACTTTTGCGCGCTCAAGCACCACTTGTTGGTACAGGTATGGAATATACAGCAGCTACTGACTCTGGTGTTTGCGTATTGGCGCGTGAAGCGGGTAAAGTTGTACGTTGTTGGGGTAATGAAATCCACGTTCTTCGCGATAGCGATGGTCGTGTTGATACATACCATTTGAATAAATTCCTTCGTTCTAACCAATCCACATGCTTTAACCAAAAACCAATCGTTAATCGTGGCGACCATGTTGTAAAAGGCCAAGTATTGGCTGATGGTCCTGCTACAGATGGCGGCGAATTGGCATTAGGTTATAACGTTCTTGTAGCGTTCATGCCTTGGGAAGGTTATAACTATGAAGATGCTATCTTGCTTAGTGAAGAACTCTGCAAAGAAGATATCTATACATCCATTCATATTGAAGAATACGAATGTGATGCTCGTGATACCAAATTAGGCGCTGAAGAAATTACTCGTGAGTTGCCTAATACAGGTGACGACACACTTAAAAACTTAGACGAAGATGGTATTATCTGTATTGGTGCAGAAGTACATCCTGGCGATATCCTTGTAGGTAAAGCTACACCAAAAGGTGAAACTGAGCTTACTCCAGAAGAACGTTTGTTGCGTGCTATTTTTGGTGACAAAGAACGTGAAGTTCGTGATACTTCCTTGCGCGTGCCTCATGGCGAATCTGGTAAAGTCGTAGATGTAAAAGTCTTCACCCGTGAAAATGGCGACGAATTACAACCAGGCGTAAATAAACTTGTTCGCGTATATATCGCTCAAAAACGTAAGATTCATGAAGGCGATAAAATGGCGGGCCGTCATGGTAACAAAGGTGTCGTTTCTCGCGTTATGAGAAAAGAAGATATGCCATTCCTTCCAGATGGTACTCCAGTACAAATCGTATTGAACCCATTGGGCGTACCTTCTCGTATGAACATCGGTCAGGTTCTTGAAACTCACTTGGGGTGGGCTGTTCAAGGCTTAGGTATGAAAATCAAAGCTACAGACCTTCACATTCAAAACGTGTTGAAAGAAGCCCGTACTGATGCATCTTACTGGGAACAAATCGATGCAATCCGCGATCTTTATGCTCAAATTGAGGTATTGGAAGCGAAAGTTGCGGAAGATGTTACGGTAAATCATTTCGAAGAAAATGAGCAAATCATTGCTTTGAAAACTAAAATTTTAAAACATGTAGAAGCAGCAGCGCAAAAGAAATTGGATGCTATGGGTGGCGAAGCTCGTTACCAAGAGCTTAAAGCTATTGAAGCTAAATACAATGCACTTCATGTAGAATTCTTTGATTCTGAAGAAGAGGCTCCTGAAATGGATCCTGCGCTTGTAGAAGAATTAGAGGCAATTAGCAAAGTCAAGAATACTCTTAACAACATTCACTCTGCTGAAGAAAAACGCGTTGAAATTCGCAAAGAGTTGGAAAGCCTTGGCTATGATTTTGACAAATATGGCATGCCAAAACCAGATGTAGCAGGTATTCATATTGCTACACCTGTATTTGATGGTGCTCACGAAAAGGACGTATTCGAAACATTGGCGATTGCAGGTCGTCCTGATGATGGTAAAACTGTTCTATATGATGGTCGTACTGGTGAACCGATGGATAACCGCGTTACTGTTGGTTACGTTTACATGCTTAAACTCCATCATTTGGTTGATGACAAAATCCATGCTCGTTCTACAGGTCCGTACTCCCTTGTTACACAACAACCTTTGGGCGGTAAAGCTCAGTTCGGTGGCCAACGTTTCGGGGAAATGGAAGTTTGGGCTCTAGAAGCATATGGCGCAGCCTATACCCTTCAAGAGCTATTAACTGTTAAGTCTGACGACGTTGTTGGTCGTGTGAAAGCATACGAAAAAATCGTTAAAGGCGAAAACATCCCTGAACCAGGTGTACCTGAGTCCTTCAAGGTATTGCTTAAAGAACTTCAAAGTATCGGTCTCGATGTAAAAATCTTGAACGAAGATCAAGAAGAAGTTGTTATGAAAGAACTTGAGGACGAAGATGAGGTGGTAGAAACTGGTATTGAAGAAGTTATGGAAGGCAGTGCTGTAGAAACTGATGAAGTAACTGTAGTAGAACCAGAAGTAGAGGAAGAGGAAGACTTACCAGCTGATAATGGCGGTGAAGATGATATCCTTAGCCAATTGGCGTACCCAATGGGCGACTCCTCTAACGATGAAGACTAAAACTATCTATAAGGAAGGGAGCGATAGTAGTGCTAGACGTAAATGAATTCGATTCCATGCGAATCGGTTTAGCCTCTCCAGAGCAGATTTTATCCTGGTCTCATGGGGAAGTTAAGAAACCTGAAACAATTAACTACCGTACGTTGAAGCCAGAACGTGATGGTCTATTCTGTGAACGCATTTTTGGACCAACAAAGGACTGGGAATGTCACTGCGGCAAATATAAACGCATCCGCCATAAGGGCGTAGTCTGCGACAAATGTGGTGTAGAGGTTACCCGTGCGAAAGTACGTCGTGAACGTATGGGCCATATTCAATTGGCTACTCCTGTATCTCACATTTGGTACTTCAAAGGAATCCCATCCCGTATGGGTCTTATCCTTGACATATCACCACGTTCTTTGGAACGCGTATTATACTTTGCTTCCTACATCGTAGTAGATCCAGCTGGTACACCATTGACAAAACGTCAATTGTTGTCCGAGCAAGAATACCGCGAATACGAAGCTCAATTTAATGAAGACGGTTATACTATCGGTGGTAAATCCGTCGTAATCGAAACAGTGGCTCAACGTAATGAACGTTTAGCTATTGTTCGTGAAGCACAACGCAAAGAGCGCTATAATGCGGCTCTTCGTGATGATGCAACAATACCAGAAGCTGATAAGGAATACGAAGAATTAACTCGCGAAGAACGCTATGAGTTAGGCGCTGCTGAAGAGGTTCTCTTCGCATGTATCGACATGGGTGCTGAAGCGGTAAAAGCTCTCTTATCAGAACTTGATCTTGAAGCATTGAATGCCGAATTGCGCGAAGAGTTGAACACTGCTAGTGGTCAACGTAAAATCCGTGCAGTTCGTCGTTTGGAAGTAGTAGAAGCATTCCGTCAATCTGGGAACCGTCCAGAATGGATGATTATGGACATCGTTCCTGTAATCCCACCTGAATTGCGTCCTATGGTTCAATTAGATGGTGGCCGTTTTGCTACATCTGACCTCAACGATTTATACCGTCGTGTTATCAATCGTAACAACCGTTTGAAACGTTTACTCGACTTGGGTGCTCCTGATATCATCGTGCGCAACGAAAAACGCATGCTTCAAGAAGCGGTTGATGCATTGATTGATAATGGCCGTCGCGGTCGTCCTGTTACAGGTCCTGGTAACCGCCCATTGAAATCCTTGTCCGACATGCTTAAAGGTAAACAAGGTCGTTTCCGTCAAAACTTGCTCGGTAAACGTGTTGACTACTCCGGTCGTTCCGTAATCGTAGTAGGTCCTGAACTTAAAATGCACCAATGTGGTTTGCCAAAAGAAATGGCATTAGAATTGTTCAAACCATTCGTTATGAAACGTTTGGTAGAACGCGGTCAAGCATCCAACATCAAGGCTGCTAAACGCCAAGTTGAAAGAATTGGCCCTGGCGTGTGGGAATCCTTGGAAGAGGTAATTAAAGAACATCCAGTTCTCTTGAACCGTGCCCCTACATTGCATAGACTTGGTATCCAAGCCTTCGAACCAATCCTTTGGGAAGGTCGTGCTATCAAATTGCATCCATTAGTATGTACAGCCTTCAATGCCGACTTTGACGGTGACCAAATGGCGTGTCACTTACCATTGTCCGTAGAAGCACAAGCGGAAGCTCGTACATTGATGCTTTCTAGCCATAATATTTTGTCTACTAAGGACGGCAAGCCAGTAGCAGTACCTTCTCAAGATATGATCTTAGGTACATACTACCTAACAGTTGTACGCGAAGATACTCGTGATAAAGCAAAAACATTTGCTACCTATGATGAAGTTATGCTTGCCTATGAGTCTCATATCATTGGTTTGCAAGATATTCTTTATATCCGTTTACCTGATCATGGCCGTGTAGAAACAACAGCAGGTCGCTTGATCTTCAACAATGCTTTATTCCCAGAATTGTGGCAGTACGAGAAACGTGAAGATGGCACTTACTCTTTAGGTAAGGTTATGGATAAGAAAACAGTTGGTAAATTGGTTGATCAATGTTTCCAATTGTTTGGTAATGAAAAAACAGCAGAATTATTGGACCGCATCAAGTCCTTGGGTTACTCCTTCGCTCGTCGCGCAGGTATGACTGTAGCTATTGCTGATATTAAAGTACCAGAAGTTAAAACTAGCTTGTTAGATACAGCGGAACAAGAGGTAGAAAAAGTATCTCGTATGTACCGCCGTGGTCTTATTACAGAAGAAGAACGTTATCGTAAAACTATCCAATTATGGACAAAGGCAACAGAAGATGTTACCGATGCGATGATGGATAATATGGCGTGCGATAAAGACGGCTTTAACCCTGTTTACATGATGGCTATCTCTGGTGCCCGCGGTAATAAACAACAAATTCGTCAGCTTGCTGGTATGCGTGGTTTGATGGCCGATCCATCTGGTCGAATCATTGACTTGCCAATTAAAGCAAACTTTAAAGAAGGCTTGACTGTATTGGATTACTTTACATCCTCTCATGGTGCTCGTAAAGGTTTGGCCGATACAGCGCTTCGTACAGCTGACTCTGGTTACTTGACACGTCGTCTCGTTGACGTATCTCAAGACGTAATCGTTCGTGAGGACGATTGTGACGTTGTAGGTATCGATCTCGTTCGTGAACGTGCTCGCTTGGCTACATCCCCACGTCAAGCATTAGAATTGCTTAAAGATAAACTTATTGGTCGCGTTTTAGATAAAGATGTTGTGAATGCTGAAACAGGGGAACTTGTTGTACCAGCTGAAACTATCTTGGATGAACAATGCTTGGCAGATATTGCTGAAGCCGGTGTTACATCTATCGCATTGCGCGGTGCACATTTGGGCTCTGATAGCGATATTAACCATACTAACTTGGTTCAAAAAATTATTCTTGGTGAAAGCGACGATAGCATCCGTGCAACATTGAAAGAAACTATGGTTCAAAATATGTTGAACAAGGATACTGTACAAGCAATCGTTGACAGCGAAGGGGTAGAAATCTTCCCAGCTGATACACGTCTTACTGAAGAAGGCATCGAAGCTATCCTTAACTCCGATGTAAAAGAAGTACAAGTGCGGAACAATGAAATCCATGGTATTGAAGTGGAAGCTATCGTTGAAGGCACTGGTGTTATCGAGCCATTAAAAGACCGTATCGTAGGTCGTATTGCAGCTGAAGAATTAGTTAACAAAGAAACTGGCGAAGTCATCGTTCCTCTTAATGGTGAAATCACAGAGGCGTTAGCTGATGAAGTTGTAAAACATTATGAAACAGTAAAAATCCGTTCTGTATTGACTTGCCGTAGCCCATATGGCGTATGTCGCAAGTGTTATGGTCGTGATCTAGGAACTGGCAACCAAGTTCAAGTTGGTGAAGCGGTAGGTATCATTGCAGCACAATCCATCGGTGAACCGGGTACTCAGTTGACAATGCGTACATTCCATACTGGGGGTGTCGCAGGTGACGATATTACACAAGGTTTGCCACGTGTCGAAGAATTGTTCGAAGCTCGTAAACCAAAACGTAATGCTATCATCGCTGAAAATGAAGGTACAGTTCGCGTTGTACCTAATGAAGGTAAGAAAGGTACGAACACTATCTTTATCACTGGTGAAGATGGTATTGAACTTGATTACCTCATTCCTTACGGTTCGCGCATTATCGTTAAAGACGGTGACGTGGTATCCTTGGGCGCTCGTTTGACAGAAGGTTCTATCAATCCTCATGACATCATGCGCGTCATGGGTACTGAAGCAACTCAACGTTATCTCGTATACGAAGTACAAAAAGTATACAAATCCCAAGGTGTAGAAATTAACGATAAACATATCGAAGTTATCGTTCGTCAAATGCTTCATAAAGTTAAAATTGAAACAGCTGGCGATGCGGATATGCTTCCAGGGGATATGGTGGACGTTAATACCTTTGACGAAGAAAACCGTCGTCTTACTCTCAATGGTCGTGAAAATGCTACAGGCAAACGCACACTATTGGGTATTACGAAAGCCGCTTTGGCAACGGACTCCTTCTTGTCCGCTGCGTCCTTCCAAGAAACAACACGTGTTCTTACCGACGCTGCTATCAAGGGTAAAATCGATCCATTATTGGGCTTGAAAGAAAACGTAATTATCGGTAAGTTGATTCCTGCGGGTACAGGCATGAGTCGTTACCGTAAGATTGAAGTTGTAAAAAATACACCTGAAATCATTGATATTACGGAAGAGGTTATGTCTGAAGATTAATTACTTTGGACCAGCCGTTAAGCTGTATTAATTGTATAGACTTGTTGCATAGTTGATATTGTGCGACATAATAAAAAGGGTGCACCTGCGAGGTGCACCCTTTTGTTATAGGTATTATTGGTTTCTATTCAGCTGTTTCTTTCGCGTCATGAGACATGATGTCATAACCGACGTCATCCGATAAAGTAAGATATCGTTCGTACTGTCGAATGATATCGGTAATGATATCCTCCCGTGTCATATACTGCGCATCGTATCCGGCGCGCCCGTCACTGAAATATGTCATAGGAATTGCGTTGGTGCTTTCAGTAATGTGAGGAATGTTAGGATCTTCGATGAGATGATCCGATACCTCTTGCGTAACGAGTTTGATGCCGTAGGTAAAGTTGCGCATTGATTCTTTTTCGATGGTTAACTCTACAGAGGCGTCGTTACCATTGAAATGTTTGTCAATTCTCGTAGTTAATCCGTACTCTTCTGTTAATTCTTTGTTGAGCTGATACATAGCAGGCAATGCTGTTGTTTTCATAAAGGAAATAACATCTTCCGACTGCGTTTGGTTGAGTATCTTGGCAAGACCTTGTTTCCAGTTCTTGCTGTCCCAGTAGATGGATGTGGTTGAAAGTTTTGTGTTAAAGTATTGCGTATCTGTCAATAATCCTTGCCATAAGCTGTAGCACATGATAACCATCAAGGCTGCAAATGGTAAGGCGAGAATGAGCGTTACCGATTGTAGTACATTAAGTCCACCGATGCTGAGCAAACTGATGGCAAGAAAGGACATTACAGAGCCCCACATCAAGCATTGCCACTTTGGAGATGAAGTGGATTTATCATAGGCCGCAATATTATTTAACACATAAATACCTGAATCGGCAGATGTAATAAAAAATAATGCTAATACGATAATCGATAGAAGACTAGTTAAACCGGATAAAGGTAAATATTCAAGGAATGCAAAGAGTAGTTGTTCTGGTTTATCGGTTAATGCACCGAGTGCACCGTTTGCTACTGTTTCATCGATATAAATTGCAGTATTACCAAAGATAGTAAACCAAACGATAGTAAATACAGTTGGAATAATGAGTACCCCAAAGATGAACTCTCGAATAGTCCTACCTTTTGAAATGCGCGCAATGAACATGCCCACAAATGGTGCCCAAGATAACCACCAAGCCCAGAATAGTATGGTCCAGCTGAAGAACCATGGACGGGTTTCTGGTGTATAGATAGATGTATAGAAGCTTTGCCCTAAAATATGTGATAGATAGTATCCAAAGTTTTCTACCATTGTATTTAATAGGAGTAATGTAGGACCTGCACATAGTACAAAAAGCATTAAGACTAATGCAACAGATATATTGATTTCGCTGAGTAGCTTAACGCCTTTATCAATACCTGTAACAGCAGATAAAACGGCAATGGACATAATGATGATAATGATGACCGTTTGTGCGGAAAAGTCATTAGTGGAGATGATATCAATATATAGGAACCCTGCACCTAGTTGGGCGGCACCAAATCCTAAGGTGGTTACGATACCTAATAAAGTTACACAAAGTGCGATGATATCGATAATGTGCCCTCGTGGGCCATTGATCTTATCCTTCCACAGCGGATAGAAACATGAACGTAGTGATAATGGCAATTTATAGCGAAAACCAAAATACGCTAATGCTAAAGCCATAATTCCGTATACCGTCCATGCATTGATGCCCCAGTGGAAGATGGAGCGGAATAACGCTTCCTTGGCGCTAGGAGCACCATCGACTAAGCCTACAGCGGAGTGATAATGTGAGAGCGGTTCAGCAGTACCGAAGAACATGAGACCTACACCAGTACCTGCCGCAAATAACATGGCGAGCCAAGCTGTATAAGAGAATTCCGCTTCTTCATCGTCGCTACCAAGTTTGATGTCACCTAGCGAACTAAGTGCAAGAAAGATATTGAAGATAAAGAAGAGACTTATGGATAAAACATAAAACCAGCTGAAATCTTCAAATATAATATCACGAACCCCTTGGAGGATCGTTTGAGAAATTTGCGGAATCAGAAGGGCACATAAGCTCAGCCCTAAGACGATAGACAAGCTACCTATAATTACAGGGGGATTAAAGTTTGAATAACGTTTAATGAGTTTAATCATATAATCTCCTTTCTTTAGTAACTTATAAATACAAATATTTGTTCTGTATTAATTTATATCATAATAAAATGGTGTTTATATTAATTTTGCATAATTGGTAAAAGAAAAAATAATAGCAAATGCATAGAATGATTATTTATACATGAAAATAATGATATATGAATAAAAAATCACTCTTCATTTATAATTTAAGATTGAATGAAACACACGGATGAGTGTACACATAAAATGCAGCTGTAGAGCGGTGTGTGACATTGGAAATTGTTTGACATGGACTGCTGTAATTGATATACTTACATAGTGCTTTAGGCGAGGTATGCCTAATGGGCATAATTTCGTAAGGAGAATTAGTACAATGGACATTGCCCATCTGAAGTCGGTGAACAAAACAATCGGTGCCAAGCAAACGTTGAAACAAATTGCTAAAGGTGCTGTGAAGTACGTGTTCCTGGGTTGTGATAGTGATGAACGTGTGGTACAGCCTTTACGGATTGCTTGTGAAGAACAGGGAATACCTGTGAATGACAAACACACCATGGATGATCTCGGTCGTGCGTGTCGCATTAAGGTGCGGGCCACAGCTGTAGGCGTCCTACGTTAATCTTGGTAATATCCGATGTAACACTTTGTTATGACGGATCAATTATAAATCTCAAATTTGGAAAGGAGGTGCCCAAATGCCAACAATTAATCAGCTAGTACGCAAAGGCCGCATGAGCTTGACTAAAAAATCTACAGCTCCTGCCCTTCAAGAATCTCCACAAAAACGTGGTGTATGTACTCGTGTGTACACAGCTACTCCAAAGAAACCAAACTCCGCGCTTCGTAAAGTTGCCCGTGTACGTTTGACAAACGCTATTGAAGTAACTGCTTACATCCCAGGCATTGGTCACAATTTACAAGAACACAGTGTTGTACTTATCAGAGGCGGTCGTGTAAAAGACCTTCCAGGTGTGCGTTATCACATCGTTCGTGGTGCATTGGATACAGCTGGCGTACAAAATCGTATGCAAAGTCGTTCCAAATACGGCGCGAAAAAAGCTAAAAAATAATTTTAGCCATTAAACGAAATTAACACACATCATTATAAAGGAGGAATTGAACATGCCAAGAAAAGGCCCTGTTCCGAAACGTGATGTACTTCCAGATCCGGTGTACAACAGCAAATTAGTAACACGTTTCATTAACAAAGTTATGTACGATGGTAAAAAAGGCATTGCTGAAACTATCGTATATGATGCATTCGAAATTATTCGTTCCAAAATGGGTCAAGACCCAATGGAAGTTTTTGATCAAGCATTGAAAAATGTTATGCCTGTACTTGAAGTGCGTGCTCGCCGTATCGGTGGTGCGAACTATCAAGTGCCAGTTGAAGTTCGTGCTGATCGCCGTCAAACCCTCGGTATTCGTTGGGTTGTAAATTATGCTCGTCTTCGTGGTGAACGCACTATGAAAGAACGTTTGGCAGGCGAATTGATGGACGCTTTCAACAATGCAGGCGCTGCAATCAAGAAAAAAGAAGATACTCATAAAATGGCAGAAGCTAATAAAGCATTTGCTCATTATCGTTGGTAATAAGAGGTGACAACTGTGGCAAGAGAGTTTTCCTTAGCAAAAACTCGTAATATCGGTATCATGGCTCACATCGATGCTGGTAAAACAACAACTACAGAACGTATCCTCTACTATACAGGTATCGTTCACAAGATCGGCGAAGTACATGAAGGCGCTGCTACGATGGACTGGATGGAGCAAGAGCAAGAACGTGGTATCACAATCACTTCTGCTGCAACAACTTGTCAATGGAAAGAACATCGTATCAATATCATCGATACTCCTGGTCACGTTGACTTTACTGTAGAAGTAGAACGTTCTCTACGTGTACTTGACGGTTCTGTTGCGGTGTTCAGTGCTAAAGGTGGCGTTGAACCTCAATCCGAAACAGTATGGCGTCAGGCTTCTAACTACGGCGTACCTCGTATCGCTTATGTAAATAAGATGGATACTGTAGGTGCTGACTTCTTCAACGTAGTTGACATGATGAAAGCTCGTTTGGGTGCAAATTCCGTAGCTATTCAAGTACCAATCGGTGCTGAAGATACTTTTGAAGGCATCATTGACTTGATGACTATGAAAGCGGAAATTTATAAATCCGATGACGGTAAAGAATATGAAATCACTGATATCCCTGCTGAATATCAAGAAGTAGCAGAAGCTCGTCGCGAAATGATGATCGATGCTATCGCTGAAACAGATGATGATATCATGATGAAATATTTGGAAGGCGAAGAAATTTCTGTGGAAGAATTGAAAGCGGCATTGCGTAAAGCTGTTATTGCTAACCAATTATTCCCAGTTCTTTGCGGTTCTTCCTATAAAAATAAAGGTGTTCAAATGTTATTGGATGCTGTTATCGATTACATGCCAGCTCCAATCGATATCCCACCTATTAAGGGTGTTGTTCCTGGTACTGAAGAAGAAACAACTCGTCCTTCTTCCGATGAAGAACCATTCTCTGCGTTGGCATTCAAAATCATGGCTGACCCTTATGTTGGTAAATTAGCGTTCTTCCGTGTGTACTCCGGTACATTGGAATCTGGCTCCTACGTTTTCAACTCCACTAAAGGTAAAAAAGAACGTATCGGTCGTATTCTTCAAATGCACGCTAACTCCCGTAAAGAAATCGAACGCGTATATTCTGGTGACATCGCTGCGGCGGTTGGCTTAAAGGATACTACTACAGGCGACACATTGTGTGATGAAAAATCTCCTGTAATTCTTGAGTCCATGGAATTCCCTGAACCAGTTATCTCCGTTGCTGTTGAACCTAAAACAAAAGCTGACCAAGAAAAAATGGGTACAGCTCTTGCTCGTTTGGCAGAAGAAGATCCTACTTTCAAAGTTCGTACTGATGAAGAAACAGGTCAAACTATTATCTCCGGTATGGGCGAACTTCACTTGGATATCATCGTTGACCGTATGAACCGTGAATTCAAAGTAGATTGTAACGTAGGTAAACCTCAAGTAGCATACCGCGAAACTATCCGTAAAGCTGTTAAGGCTGAAGGTAAATTCGTACGTCAATCTGGTGGTCGTGGTCAATATGGTCACTGCTGGTTGGAATTGATTCCTCAAGAACCAGGTGCTGGCTTCGAGTTTGAAAACAAGGTTGTAGGTGGTGCGATTCCTCGTGAATACATCGGACCTGTTGAAAGCGGTGTTAAAGAAGCTATGGAATCCGGTGTTATCGCTGGGTACCCTATGGTTGATGTTAAAGTTATCGTATTTGATGGTTCCTACCATGACGTTGACTCCAACGAAATGGCCTTCAAAATTGCTGGTTCTATGGGCTTCAAAGAAGGTGCTCGCAAAGCAGATCCTGCATTGCTTGAACCATACATGGCTGTAGAAGTAGACGTTCCTGAAGAATATATGGGCGACGTTATCGGTGACTTGAACTCTCGTCGTGGTCGCATGGACGGCATGGAAGCTCGTAATGGTTCCCAACATATCAAAGCATATGTTCCATTGAGCGAAATGTTCGGTTACGCAACTGACCTTCGTTCCAAAACGCAAGGCCGTGGTAACTACTCCATGACATTCGATCATTACGAAGAAGTTCCTAAGAAAATTGCTGAAGAAATTCAAGCAAAGAAAAACGGTTAATCTCATATTAGATTAATAGAATTACTATTTTCCTCGGAGGATAATTTAAAATGGCAAAAGAAAAATTTGAACGTACGAAACCGCATGTTAACATCGGTACAATCGGTCACGTTGACCATGGTAAAACTACTTTGACTGCTGCAATCACTAAAGTATTGGCTGAAAAAGGTCAAGCTGACTTCCAAGATTACAGCATGATCGATAAAGCTCCAGAAGAACGTGAACGCGGTATCACAATCAACACTGCACACGTTGAGTATGAAACTGCTAACCGTCACTATGCACACGTTGACTGCCCAGGCCATGCTGACTATGTTAAAAACATGATTACTGGTGCGGCTCAAATGGACGGCGCTATCTTGGTTGTATCCGCAGCTGACGGCCCTATGCCTCAAACTCGCGAACACATCTTGTTGGCTCGCCAAGTTGGTGTTCCTGCAATCGTAGTATTCTTGAACAAAGCTGACATGGTTGACGATGAAGAATTGATCGAATTGGTAGAAATGGAAGTTCGTGAACTTCTTTCTTCCTACGAATTCCCTGGCGACGAAGTACCTATCGTTGTAGGTTCCGCGTTGAAAGCTTTGGAAGGCGACGCTCAATATGTAGCTAAAATTGACGAATTGATGGACGCTGTAGACTCCTACATCCCAACACCAGTTCGTGATACTGATAAACCATTCTTGATGCCTGTGGAAGACGTTTTCACAATCACTGGTCGTGGTACAGTAGCAACTGGCCGTGTTGAACGTGGTCAAGTAAACGTTGGTGATACTGTTGAAGTAGTAGGCTTGAAAGAAAAAGCTGAACAATATGTAGTAACAGGTCTTGAAATGTTCCGTAAAGTGTTGGATTCTGCAGTAGCAGGTGACAACGTAGGTGCATTGCTTCGTGGTGTTGATCGTAAAGACATCGAACGTGGTCAAGTATTGGCTAAACCAGGCTCCATCAACCCACACACAAAATTCAAAGCAGAAGTATACGTATTGACTAAAGAAGAAGGTGGCCGTCATACTCCATTCTTCTCCAACTACCGTCCACAATTCTACTTCCGTACAACAGACGTAACAGGTGTTGTAAACCTTCCTGAAGGTGTAGAAATGTGTATGCCTGGCGATAACGTAACAATGGAAATCGAATTGATTACTCCAATCGCTATCGAAGAAGGTCTTCGCTTTGCGATCCGCGAAGGTGGCCATACAGTAGGCGCTGGCGTAGTAACAGAAATCGAAGGTTAATTTAACCTTTTATGCTCATCGTAGAATGCGTTGAGCACAATACATGCAGCACTCAGAGCGGCAGATAATGCCGCTCTCGTGTTGTGTTTTTAAACTATGAAGTAGAAGGTTGCCTCTGCGGAGGAGAATTTCTATGGAGCAGCCCATTCACGAAATGGACGACAGGAGGAATTATTAATAATGGCTAAACAGCAAAAAATCCGTATTCGCCTTAAGGCATACGACCACAAAGCTCTCGATCAAAGCGCTGCTAAGATCGTAGACACTGCAAAAAGAAATGGCGCTATGGTATCTGGTCCGATTCCATTGCCAACAGAAAAGAATATCTTCACAATTCTTCGTTCTGTACACGTAAACAAAGATTCTCGTGAACAATTCGAAATGCGTACACATAAACGCTTAATCGATATTCTTGAACCAAATTCGAAAACAGTAGATGCTATCACTCGTTTAGATTTACCAGCTGGTGTATCTATTGAAATAAAACTATAAGGAGGTGCGATAATGTCTAAAGCTATTTTGGGTAAAAAATTAGGAATGACACAAGTCTTCACAGCTGAAGGCCAATTAGTTCCTGTAACAGTAGTGGAAACTACCCCAAGCGTTGTAGTGCGCGTAAAGACTGTAGAAACAGACGGCTACGAAGCAGTACAAATTGGTTACGGTTCCATTAAAGAAAAACATTTAACAAAACCTGTAAAAGGTCAGTTCGACAAAGCTGGCGTAGCTCCAGTGAAATATCTTCGCGAAGTTCGCGTAGCTAATGCAGCTGACTACACAGTAGGCCAAACTCTGGCAGCTGATATCTTCGCAGAAGGTGAATTGGTGGACGTAGTGGGTACAGGTAAAGGTAAGGGTTTTGCTGGCACAATTAAACGCCATAACTTCTCCCGTGGTCCTGAAACTCATGGTTCTAAATCTCACCGTGAACCTGGTTCCATCGGTCCTATGATCTCCGGTGGCGGCGGTAAGGTATACAAAGGTAAAAAACTCCCTGGACAAATGGGTGGTTACAGAGTTACCGTACAACGCTTATCCGTTGTGAAAGTTGATGCTGAACGTAACCTTTTATTGGTTAAAGGTGGTATCCCAGGCGCTAAAGGTAGCTTGGTTATGGTTCGCAACACGGTTAAACCTGTTAAATAATCATTTGTCGAAAGGAGGATTATGTAATGCCTACAGTAGCAACATATAATCAATCCGGCGTTAAAGTCGGTGAAATACAGTTAAACGATGCAGTATTCGGCGTTGAAGTTAACGAAGCCGTAATGCATCAAGCCGTAGTTCGTCAATTGTCTAACGAACGTCTCGGCACACATGCAACAAAAACTAGAGGTATGGTTCGTGGCGGTGGCCGCAAACCTTGGAAACAAAAAGGTACTGGCCGTGCTCGTGCAGGCTCCAGCCGTTCCCCAATCTGGATCGGTGGTGGTACTACATTTGGTCCACAACCTCGCAGCTATTACAAAGCTATGCCTCGTAAGGCTAGACGTTTAGCAGTTAAATCTGCTCTTAGCGATAAAGTGAATAATAGCGAATTATACGTTTTGGAAGAAATCACATTAGCAGCTCCTAAAACAAAAGAAGTGTTGAACATTATTAACAGCTTCAACGTTGGTGATGCAAAAGTATTGTTCATCACTGAAGGTGATGTAAATGTTGAACGTTCCGCTCGTAATATCCAAGGTGTTAAAGCTTTGGCTTGCGAAGGTATGAACATTTTCGATCTTCTTCATTACGATAAGCTCTTCATTACTAAAGGCGCTGTCGCAAAAATCGAGGAGGTGCTCGGATAATGCAATTACATGATGTACTAATCCGCCCGGTTATTACCGAAAAATCCACTATGCTTATGGAAGAAGGAAAATACACTTTCCGTGTGCCTTTGACTGCAAATAAAGTGCAAATCCGTCAAGCAGTTGAAAAAATCTTCAATGTAAAAGTAGAAAAAGTAGCTACTATTCGTGTTTTAGGTAAGACTAAACGCATGGGTCGTACACAAGGTAAACGTAGCGATTATAAAAAAGCTATCGTAACCTTAAAAGCTGGCGAATCCATTGAATTCTTTGAAGGTGTCTAAGAGTCTAGTTGTAAGGAGGCCCACTAATGGCAATTAAATCATTTAAACCGTACTCCGCTGGTCGCCGGTTTATGACAGTATCCGCCTTCGACGAAATCACAGCAAGCAAACCAGAAAAATCCTTGCTCGCTAAGATTTCTCAAAAAGGTGGTCGTAACAATACTGGTAAAATGACAGTTCGTCACCAAGGTGGCGGTCACAAACGTCAATACCGTATTATTGACTTCAAACGTACTAAAGATAATATTCCAGCTAAAGTAGCAACAATCGAGTATGATCCTAACCGTTCTTCTCGTATCGCTTTGCTTAACTACGCTGATGGTGAAAAACGCTACATTTTAGCTCCTAACGGTCTAAAAGTTGGTGACGTTGTATTCTCCGGTCCTGAGTCCGATATTAAACCTGGTAACTGCTTACCATTGGCTAATATTCCAGACGGTACACAAATCCACAATATCGAATTGAAAATCGGTAAAGGTGGTCAAATCGTTCGTTCCGCTGGTACATCTGCTCAATTGATGGGTAAAGATAATGGCTACGCTATTCTTCGTTTACCATCTGGTGAAATGCGTCGTGTTCGTCAAGAGTGCCGTGCAACAATTGGTGTTGTTGGTAACGCTGACCACAGCAACCTTGTAATCGGTAAAGCTGGTCGTCATCGTTGGATGGGTGTTCGCCCTGGCAACCGTGGTGTTGTAATGAACCCTTGTGACCATCCACATGGTGGTGGTGAAGGTAAATCTCCTGTTGGTCGTAAACATCCTGTTACACCTTGGGGCAAACCAGCACATGGTGTTAAAACTCGCGACAAGAAAAAAGCTTCTAACAGCTTAATCATTAAACGTCGTACAAAATAGGATAAAGGAAAGGAGATAAAATAGTGTCCAGATCTATTAAAAAAGGCCCTTTCGTAGCAGATCATTTGCTTAAGAAAGTTGAAGCTTTAAACGAAACTAACGAAAAGAAAGTTGTAAAAACCTGGTCCCGTGCCTCTACTATTATCCCAAGTTTTGTAGGCCACACAATTGCTGTGCATGATGGTCGCAAACATGTACCTGTATTCATTACAGAAGATATGGTAGGTCATAAATTAGGTGAGTTCGCTCCTACACGTACTTATAGAGGTCATGGTAAGGACGAAAAATCTACAGGCAAAAAATAGGAGGAAATAATACATGGAAGCAAAAGCAATCGCTAGACATATCCGAATCGCGCCTCGTAAAATCCGTATCGTTGCAGATTTAGTGCGCGGTAAAAACATCGGCGAAGCATTTGCCATCTTGAAGTTCACTCCGAAAGTTGGCGCTGATGTAGTAGAAAAAGTTATGCGTTCTGCAATCGCAAACGCTGAACATAATTTCGATATGAATGTTGACAATCTTTACGTATCCGAGATCTTCGTTGATCAAGGCCCTACATTAAAACGCATTCATCCTCGTTCCCGTGGTCAAGCTTTCAAAATTTTGAAACGTACTAGCCACGTAACAGTAGTAGTTAAAGAAAGAGCTTAAGAAGGAGGGAAACAGAGTGGGTCAAAAAGTTAATCCACACGGTTTGCGTGTCGGTATCGTAAAAGATTGGGACGCAAAATGGTATGCAGATAAAGATTTCGCTGCTAATCTTCATGAAGACGTAAAAATTCGTAACTTCTTGAAAGAAACCCTTTTCATTGCTGGTATTTCCCGCATTGAAATCGAGCGTACAAATAAACGTATTAAATTGACTATCCACACTGCGAAACCAGGTATGGTTATCGGTCGTGGTGGTGCTGGTATCGAAGATATCAAAAAAGCAATGACTCGTTTCACTGATAAACAAGTGGACGTTAACATTGCAGAAATTAAACAAGCAGACATGGATGCAACATTAGTTGCTGAAAACATTGCGGGCCAATTGGAACGTCGTATCGGCTTCCGTCGTGCAATGAAACAAGCTGTAGGTCGTACAATGCGCTTAGGTGCAAAAGGTATTAAAATCATGGTAAGCGGTCGTCTTGGCGGTGCTGAAATCGCTCGTAGCGAATCCTATCGTGAAGGTTCTATTCCTTTGCATACACTTCGTGCAGACATCGACTACGGTACTGCTGAAGCTCATACAACATATGGTTGTATCGGCATTAAAGTATGGATTTACAAAGGTGAAGTTTTGCCAGAAGCAAAACAAGCACCTGCTAAGAAGGAAGAAGGTGGCAAGTAATGCTTATTCCAAAGCGCGTAAAACATCGTAAGCAATTCCGCGGCCGTATGAAAGGTCGTGCTATGCGCGGTAATACAGTGTCTCATGGTGAGTTCGGCTTGGTAGCATGCGAACCATCTTGGATCACTAACCGTCAAATCGAAGCTGCCCGTATTGCTATGACTCGTTATATCAAACGTGGTGGTAAAGTATGGATTAAAATTTTCCCTGACAAACCAATCACAGCTAAACCAGCTGGTACTCGTATGGGTTCCGGTAAAGGTTCTCCTGAATACTGGGTAGCAGTGGTTAAACCAGGTCGTGTAATGTTTGAAATGGACGGTGTGCCAGAAGCTACAGCTCGTGAAGCTATGCGTCTTGCAAGCCATAAACTTCCAATCAAATGCAAATTTGTTGTTAAGGGTAAAGAATTGGGTGGTGACGTAAATGAAGGTTAATGACATTCGCAATATGAGCGCTGCCGAAATGGAACAAAAAGTTTCCGGTCTTAAGGAAGAGTTATTTAACCTCCGTTTTCAGCTTGCAACAGGTCAATTAGAAAATCCTATGCGCATTCGTGAAGTTAAGAAGACAATCGCTCGTATTAAAACTGTACAACGTGAAGTTGAACTTAAATCTGAAAACGCATAATAACAGATTTGTTAAAGTTTGAAAAGGAGGCTTAAAATCGTGGCAGAAGAAAGAAACGTACGTAAAGTCCGCGTAGGTAAAGTTGTTAGCGACAAAATGGACAAAACTGTTGTTGTTGCTGTTGAACGTAAAGTACCTCACGCATTATATAACAAGCCAATGGTTAGCACAAAACGCTTCAAAGCTCATGATGAAAATAATGAGTGTCAAATTGGCGATACAGTTAAAATTGTAGAAACTCGTCCACTTTCTAAAGATAAATGTTGGAGAGTTGTTGAAATTCTTGAAAGACAAAAATAAGAGTGATGTAAGGAGGAATAGACGATGATCCAGCAACAAACAATTTTGAATGTTGCCGACAACACTGGTGCTAAACGTATTATGTGCATCCAAGTCATGGGCGGTTCTTATCGCAAATTCGGCAATATCGGTGACGTAATCGTTGCTTCTGTAAAAGATGCATCACCCGGTGGCGTTGTCAAGAAAGGCGACGTAGTTAAAGCTGTTATTGTTCGTTCTAAAAAAGGTATCCGCCGTCAAGACGGTTCCTATATTCGTTTCGATGAAAACGCAGCAGTAGTTATTAAAGATGACAAGACCCCTCGTGGTACTCGTATCTTTGGACCTGTAGCTAGAGAACTTCGTGAAAAAGACTTCATGAAAATCGTTTCTTTGGCTCCAGAAGTATTATAAGAAGGAGGAACGCAGCATATGGCTAAGCTACAAATCAAAAAAGGCGATACAGTTGTTGTTATCTCCGGTAAAGATAAAGGTAAGCAAGGTACAGTTATCGCAACTGAACCTAAAAAAGAACGCGTATTTGTTGAAGGCGTTAACACTGTAAAACGTCACACAAAACCTTCCCAAGCTAACCCACAAGGCGGCATCGTTACTAAAGAAGCTGGCATTCATGTTTCTAACGTAATGGTTGTCGACCCAGAAACTAAAACAGCTACTCGTATCAAAAAGGTAGAAGGCAAGGACGGTAAATTCGTTCGCGCTACTGTTAAATCCGGTACAGTACTTAAATAATCAGGAAAGGAGGAGCTACATAAATGTCTCGTTTGTTTGAACAATACAACTCTGAAATCAAAAAGAGTATGCAAGAAAAATTCCAATACGGCAATGTAATGGAAATTCCTAAATTGGAAAAAATCGTTATCAACATCGGCGTAGGTGATGCAGTAGGCAATGCAAAAGCATTGGAAGCAGCAGTTAATGACTTGACTATTATTGCTGGTCAAAAACCTGTTATCACAAAAGCTAAAAAATCCATTGCGAACTTCAAAGTTCGTGAAGGCATGGCGTTGGGTACAAAAGTTACTCTTCGTGGCGAACGCATGTATGAATTCCTTGATAGATTGATCAATGCGGCATTACCTCGTGTACGTGACTTCCGCGGTATCAGCGCTACTGCATTCGATGGCCGTGGTAACTACGCTTTGGGTCTTAAAGAACAGCTCATCTTCCCTGAAATCGAATATGATCAGGTAGAACGTGTTACTGGTATGGATATCATTATCGTAACAAGTGCTAAGACAGATGAAGAAGCTCGTGAATTGTTGACTCAATTCGGTATGCCTTTTGAAAAATAATAGGAGGAACATATAGATGGCTAAAAAATCTATGATTGAACGCGAAAAGAAACGCGCTAAAATCGTTGAAAAATATGCAGCTAAACGTGAAGCGTTAAAAGCAGCAGGTGATTATGAAGGCTTATCCAAATTACCAGCAAATGCATCCCCAACACGCTTGCACAACCGTTGCAACTTAACTGGTCGTCCTCACGGCTATATGCGTAAATTCGGTATCAGCCGTATTGCGTTCCGTGAATTGGCGTACAAAGGACAAATTCCTGGTGTTAAAAAAGCCAGCTGGTAATATTAGACGAGAGGAGGTTTTTAGATTATGGTAATGACCGATCCTATCGCGGATATGCTTACGCGCATCCGTAATGCAAACGCTGCACTTCATGAAACGGTAAACATTCCTGCATCTAGAATGAAAGCAGCCGTTCTTGACATCCTTTTACAAGAAGGCTTTGTAAAGAACGTTGAAAAAGAAGAAAACACTTTAAAAGTAACTTTGAAATATGGTTCCAATAACGAGAAAGTTATTACAGGAATTAAACGTATTTCCAAACCAGGTTTACGTGTTTACGCGAAAAAGGAAGAACTTCCTCGTGTACTTGGTGGTTTGGGTATCGCAGTTATTTCTACGTCCAAAGGCGTTATGAGCGACAAACAAGCTCGTAAAGAAGGTCTTGGTGGCGAAGTAATCGCATACGTTTGGTAATAGTAGCAATAGGAGGTAGAAATAATGTCACGTATCGGTAGAATGCCTATCGAGATCCCTGCAGGCGTTACTGTTACATATGATAACCATCATATGAACGTAAAAGGCCCTAAAGGTGAATTATCTCGCGATTTGCATCCAGATATGAATATCACTGTAGAAGGTAACACAATCACAGTAACTCGTCCTTCCGACGATAAAAATCATCGTTCCCTTCACGGTTTGACTCGCGCTCTTGTTGCTAATATGGTAACAGGCGTATCTGAAGGATTTACAAAAACTCTTGAAATCAACGGTGTTGGTTACAGAGCGGCTAAACAAGGCAATAAATTAGCTCTTACACTTGGCTTCTCTCATCCAGTAGAAATGGAAGCTCCAGCTGGTATTACAATCGACGTTCCAGCTCCTAACAAAATCGTTGTGTCTGGTGCAGACAAAGAAGTTGTAGGTGCAGTAGCAGCTGATATCCGTAAATGGAGAAAACCTGAACCTTACAAAGGTAAAGGTATCCGCTATGAAGGCGAAGTTGTTCGTCGCAAAGCTGGTAAAGCTGGTGCAAAAGGTAAATAGTAATATCATCTATATGAATGAAAGGAGTGAATATCTTGCCTCGTAAATCTAGTAGAAATATCGCTCGAGCAAAACGTCATCTTCGTATTCGCCGTCACATCTCTGGTACGGCAACTTGCCCACGTTTGAACGTTTACCGTTCTTTGAGCAACATTTACGCACAAGTAATCGATGACGTAGCAGGTACAACTTTGGTTGCTGCTAGCTCTTTAGATAAAGATTTGAACTTATCCTATGGTGGTAACGTAGCTGCTGCTAAAGCTGTTGGTGAAGCAGTTGCTAAAAAAGCTATCGCTAAAGGCATTGACACTGTAGTGTTTGACCGTGGTGGTTACATTTACCACGGCCGCGTAGCAGCCCTTGCAGAAGGTGCTCGTGAAGCAGGCTTAAAATTCTAAGAAGGAGGAACTATAGACATGGCGAGAATTGACTACACCAGTCTTGATCTTAAAGAAAGAGTAGTATTCATCAACCGCGTAGCCAAAGTAGTTAAAGGCGGTCGTCGTTTTTCCTTCAGCGCTCTTGTAGTTGTTGGTGATGGCAACGGTTATGTAGGCGTTGGCTTAGGTAAAGCAGCGGAAGTACCAGAAGCAATTCGCAAAGGTATCGATGATGCTAAGAAAAATATTGTAAACGTAGCTATTAAAAATGGTACAATCCCTCACAGCGTAACAGGCGTATTCGGTGCAGGCCGCGTATTCTTGAAACCAGCTGCTGAAGGTACTGGCGTTATCGCTGGTGGCCCTGTTCGTGCCGTATTGGAATTAGTAGGTGTTCGTAACATCTTGACTAAATCTTTGGGCTCTTCTAACCCTAACAATATGGTTCGCGCTACAATCGAAGGTTTGAAAGATTTGAAACGCGCTAGCGAAGTTGCTGAGCTTCGTGGTAAAACCGTTGAAGAAATCTATAACGCGTAATAAGGAGACAAGAAATGGCACAAGTTAAAGTAACATTAACAAGAAGCTTAATCGGTCGTCCTGAAGATCAACGCGCGACAGTTAAAGCTTTGGGCTTGAAAAAAACTAATTCTCAAGTCGTAAAAGAAGTAACACCTCAAATCGAAGGTATGCTTCATAAAGTTAGACATTTAGTAAAAGTTGAAGAAGTTTAATACTGATAAGGAGGTGCACTGAATGAAACTTCATGAATTACAACCAGCAGCTGGTTCTAAAAAAACTCGTACTCGTGTAGGCCGTGGTTTAGGTTCTGGCTTGGGTAAAACATCTGGTCGTGGTCAAAAAGGTCAAAACTCCCGTTCTGGCGGTGGCGTTCGCTCCGGTTTTGAAGGCGGCCAAATGCCTCTTTATCGTCGTTTACCAAAACGCGGTTTCAACAACAGCGTTTTTGCTAAACAATATGCTGAAGTTAACGTAGCACAATTAAATCGCTTTGAAGATGGTGCAACAGTTGATCCAGTAGCTCTTATTGAAGCTGGCATTTTGAAAAATGTACGCGATGGTATTCGTATTTTAGGTAACGGCACATTGGAAACTAAAAACTTGACTGTTATCGCTAATGGCTTCACTAAAGCTGCTGAAGAAAAAATCACAGCAGCAGGCGGAAAAGTTGAGGTGATCTAGGGTGCTAGATAGCCTCTCGAACATCTTTAAGATTACTGAGTTACGTAACAAGATTTTGTACACATTGATGATGTTTGCTGTGTTTAGAGCCGGCATTCACATCCCAGTACCAGGTGTAGATGCATCTGTTATCGAATCCTTGTTTACATCCGGTAACCTATTTGGTCTATTAGACTTGTTTGCTGGTGGTGCGCTAAGTAAGTTCTCTATCTTTGCGATGAGTATTACCCCTTACATTAATGCTTCCATCATCATGCAACTGCTTCAGTCTGTAGTTCCTCAGTTTGAAGCATGGAGTAAAGATGGTGAAGACGGGCGTAAGAAAATAGCGAAGGTAACTCGTTATGGCACCGTAGTCCTTGGCTTTGTACAAGCCGCTGGTATGGCATTTGCTCTTAGAGCAAACAACGCTTTGGTAAATAATGATTTCCTTAGCGTATTCGTTGTGGCCATCATCCTCACAGCAGGCACATGTTTGTTGATGTGGATTGGTGAGCAAATCACAGCATATGGTATAGGTAATGGTATTTCCTTGATCATCTTTGCTGGTATCGTAGCTCGATTGCCAGATGGTCTCGAAACTATTTATCAATATATCCAAAACGGAACCATTAACATGTTCCAAGCATTCTTATTTGCTGTAATTGCACTTGCGATGATCGCTGTCGTAGTGGCAGTTACACAAGGCCAACGTCGCATTCCTATCCAATACGCAAAACGCGTAGTAGGGCGTAAAATGTACGGTGGTCACTCTACATTCTTGCCGTTGAAAGTCAATCAGGCAGGTGTAATCCCAATTATCTTTGCGTCATCTGTGTTGATGTTCCCTGTAACAATTGCACAATTTATTGACAATGAATTTGTTCATAAAGTTGCTGATTTATTTACATGGGGGACGCCGTTACAAACGGCATTGTATGCGATATTGATCTTTATCTTTACGTATTTCTATACTGCAATCTCTATCAACATTACAGATATGGCAGATAATATGAAAAAATACGGTGGTTTTATCCCAGGTATTCGTGCGGGTAAACCAACTGCTGATTATGTGGATAACGTGATGACCAAGATCACTTTGGCTGGCGCTGTATTCTTAGCTGTCGTTGCTATTATACCGAATTTCCTCGGTAGTATAACCGGCGTCCAAGGCGTATACTTTGGTGGTACGGCTCTTCTTATCGTTGTAGGTGTAGCACTTGATACAATGCAACAAATTGAGTCGCTCATGGTAACACGCCACTATAAAGGCTTTGTGAAATAGGAGGGAAACGATATGTATATTTTATTAATGGGACCTCCTGGTGCTGGTAAAGGCACTCAGGCAGCTCGACTTATTGAAAAATACGGTATTCCCCAAATTTCAACAGGTGATATGTTCCGCGCTGCGATTAAGAACGAAACACCTCTTGGAGTTGAGGCTAAGAAATACATCGATGCTGGTCAATTGGTACCAGACAGTGTAACTGTTGGTATCGTACGTGATCGCTTGGTGAAAGATGACTGCAAATCTGGATTTATTCTTGATGGATTTCCAAGAACTACAGCGCAAGCTGTATCCTTGGATGCAATCCTTAAAGAATTAGGAATTTCTTTGGACGCTGTACTTAATTTAAACGTTCCTTCCGAGGAATTGGTTAAACGTATTAGCGAACGAGCTGTTCTAGAAAATCGTGCTGATGATAACCCTGAAACAGTACAGAAACGTCTAGCTGTGTACGAAGAATCTACTAAACCATTAATTGATTACTATCGCAATAGCGGATTGTATCAAGAAATCAATGGTTTACAAGATGTAGACGCAGTATTTGCTGACATCATTAAGGCGTTGGAGAAATAATCTATGATTATTTTGAAATCGCCCCATGAGATTGAATGTATCCGCAAGGCAAGTAAGCTTACAGCAGACACGTTGTCCTTGTTAGTAGAAAAGGCTAAACCTGGCATCACGACGCTTGAGTTAGATACAATTGCCGAAGAATATATTCGCAGCCACGGTGGTATACCAAGTTGTAAAGGGTACTATGGATTCCCCGCTACAATCTGTGCTTCTATTAACGAAGAAGTCGTTCATGGTATTCCGAGCGCTAAACGTAAGCTTAAAAACGGCGATGTCCTCAGTATTGATCTCGTATCATCTATTGATGGATATCACGGCGATTCGGCTGTGACGATTCCTATCGGTCACGTCAAACCCGATGTGATGAAATTGTTAAAAGTTACAGAGGAAAGTCTGTTCAAGGGAATTGAACAAGTGAAAGTCGGTAACCGTATTGGTGCTATCGGTCACGCTGTTCAAACGTATTGTGAGAAACATGGTTACGGTGTCGTACGCGACTTCGTAGGTCATGGTTTAGGCCGCGAAATGCATGAAGATCCGCAAATACCAAACTATGGTAGTCCTGATCAAGGACCTCTTATGAAACCAGGTATGGTATTGTGTATTGAACCGATGATTACATTAGGTACTCACCGTGTTCGTGTATTAGGGGATGACTGGACAGCAGTTACAGTAGATGGTAAACCTGCTGCTCATTTCGAACATACAGTGGTTGTTACAGAAAACGGCCCTGAAATATTAACTATGCGGGAAGAACCGCGGTTAATTAAATAAACAGGTAACCGGAGGAAAAGATATGTCAAAAGAAGACGTTATTGAGGTGGAAGGTACGGTCGTTGAGGCATTACCGAATGCCATGTTCCAAGTTGAATTGGAAAATGGTCATATCGTATTGGCTCATGTGTCAGGTAAAATGCGTATGAATTTTATCCGTATTCTTCCTGGTGATAAAGTTACTATGGAACTGACACCGTATGACTTAAATCGTGGTCGCATCACCTATCGCTTTAAATAAGCATAGGGTCCACAAAGGAGGTACTAATGAAGGTTCAACCATCAGTTAAAAAGATATGCGAAAAATGTAAAATCATTAAACGCAAAGGCCGTGTAATGGTTATTTGCGAAAATCCAAAACATAAACAAAAACAAGGATAATCTGATAGGAGGTGGATGATTAGATGGCACGTATCGCCGGTGTAGATTTACCTCGTGATAAACGAGTGGAAATTGGTTTAACTTATATTTATGGTATTGGTCCAACTTTAGCATCTGAAATTATTGCTAAAACTGGCATCAATCCTGACACACGCGTTCGCGATCTTTCTGAAGATGAAGTAGCGAAAATCCGTGAAGTGTTAGATGCTGATTACAAAGTAGAAGGTGACCTTCGTCGTGAAGAAGCTCTTAACATTAAACGCTTAATTGAAATCAACTCCTATCGAGGCAAACGTCATCGTATGGGTTTACCACTTCGTGGTCAACGTACTAAAACGAATGCACGTACTCGCAAAGGTCCTAGAAAAGCAATTGCTGGTAAAAAGAAATAAGATAAAGGAGGGATAAAGCGTGGCTAAAAAAGTTGTTAGAACTAAAAGAAAAGAAAAGAAACATATTGAATCCGGTGCGGCTCATATTCGTTCTACATTCAATAACACTATCGTAACTTTGACAGATACAAACGGTAATGCGTTGTCTTGGGCTTCCGCTGGTGGCTTGGGCTTCCGTGGTTCTCGTAAATCCACTCCATTTGCTGCTCAAATGGCTGCTGAACAAGCTGCTAAAGCTGCAATGGAACATGGCCTTCGCACTGTTGAAGTATTCGTAAAAGGTCCTGGATCCGGCCGTGAAGCTGCAATCCGTGCTTTACAAGCTGCAGGTCTTGAAGTTACTTCCATTAAAGACGTAACTCCAATTCCTCACAATGGTTGTCGCCCTCCAAAACGCCGTCGTGTATAATTTATAGCGACCGATATGATACGGTGCTATAATTAACTATGAACGTGTGTTATATAGGAGGATGTTCCTGATGAGCGAAGAAAAGAAACTTAAAATCGAGAAAGTGGACATCGCCGATGGCGGTCGTTATGGTAAGTTCGTATGTGAACCATTAGATCGTGGTTATGGTATCACTCTCGGTAATAGCTTACGCAGAATTTTGCTTTCATCCTTGGATGGGGCAGCTATCACCTCTATCAAAATTGATGGAGTTCTTCATGAATTCTCTACTATTCCTGGTATTCGCGAAGACGTTACGGATATCATCCTTAACTTAAAGCAATTGTGCATCAAAGTTGAAGAAGAAGCACAATTACCTTTGGAAGTTCATTTTGACTTCCAAAAGGATGGAATATTGACAGCTGCTGATTTGGCTGAACAATTCCCACCAGAGGTAGAAGTATTGAATCCTGAACTCGTGATTGCGACAATGGATGAGACAGCTCATCTCGTAATGGACGTAGTAATCGAACGAGGTAAAGGCTATGTTCCTTCAACGAAGAATAAAAAAGATACTGATGTTATTGGTTGTATTCCAATCGATTCCATCTTCTCTCCAATTCTTCGTGCTAAATACGAAGTGAGTGATGTTCGTGTAGGCAATGAAATGGACTTCGACAAACTTACATTAGAAGTTTGGACTGATGGCTCCATTACTGCTGCTGATGCAGTGGCAAAATCTGCTGCCATTATGATTGGTTATTTAGGGAACTTCACTAAATTAGCGCATTCTGCAGATGTTGTAGATGTAAACACTGGTGAAGGCGGTATCGTTATAGATCCAGTAGGTTCCGATAATGAAGAACCAGCTGTAGATGACGGCCCAGCAAAGATTTCCATCGATGAGTTGGAACTCTCTGTTCGTGCGTATAACTGCTTGAAACGTGCTGGCATTAATACAATTGCAGACTTGCTAGACAAAACCATTGATGACTTAGGAAAAGTTCGCAACTTAGGTAAAAAATCTATCGATGAAATTGAGGAAAAACTCAATAATCATCCAGGTGGTTTTCAACTTAAACAAAAAGGCGAATAAGGAGGAAGACGAATGTACAGAAAATTAGGCCGCGACAGCTCCGCTCGTAAAGCGTTGTTCCGTAGCATGTTAACATCTTTCTTCCAATATGAGCGTATTGAAACGACTGAAGCTAAAGCGAAAGAACTTCGTTCTTTAGCTGATCAAATGGTAACTTTGGCTAAACGTGGTGATCTTCATGCACGTCGCCAAGTTCTTGCATACCTCATGGATGAAAGTGTAGTAAAAAAATTGTTTGATACAATTGCTCCAAAATATGCAGACCGTCAAGGTGGTTACACTCGTGTAATCAAAACTGGTCTTCGCAAAGGTGACGCTGCACCTTTGGCTATTATCGAGTTAGTTTAATCAAACTCATACGGTGTTGTAACTTATGTTGCAGCACCGTTTTTTTATTGTCAATTTTATGGTACAATCGACTAGTATAATATCGTAATATGTTAGCAGTTATCGTAAAGGATGAATATGTATTGTCAACCTTTTGCATAATATCTAAGACATTATTAAATTCAAGTTCTATTAAATAGGATAAATTGAAATATGGGGATTATGCACAACATGAGTATGATAGATGATGCAAATGGTTCTACTTTCATAGAAACGAAATTGACTAGAAAGATATGAGGTTATCCATGAATGAACAAGACATTATGATTGAGGTCAATCATATGAGTCATATTTATACTGATGAAAACGGCAATGATGTACGTGCCTTGGATGATGTGAATCTATCCATTAAGCGTGGTGAATTTGTTTGTATCATTGGCACTAATGGCAGTGGTAAAAGTACGCTTGCCAAGCATTTTAATGTGTTATTACAACCTAGTGAAGGTCATATCAATGTATGTGGCTTTGATACGCGGGATGAAGCGCATATTTGGAATATTCGCCAACATGTAGGAATGGTATTCCAAAATCCTGATAACCAAATCGTAGCGGCCGTTGTAGAGGAGGACGTTGCCTTTGGTCCAGAAAACTTAGGTATTCCTAGTGCAGAAATTAGACAACGTGTCGATGCAGCGTTAGCCGCTGTTAATATGACTGAATATAGAGAACATGGTCCCCATTTATTATCGGGCGGACAAAAACAACGTATTGCTATCGCAGGTGTATTAGCGATGAAGCCTGATTGCATCGTTCTTGATGAGCCAACAGCGATGCTCGATCCAAAAGGTCGCCGCGAAGTGCTTGAAACGGTTCACAAACTCAATAAGGAAGAGGGCATTACGATTGTATATATTACGCACTTCATGGAGGAAGCTGTTACGGCAGACCGCGTTGTGGTTATGAAAAATGGTGTGAAATTACATGATGGTACGCCTCGTGAAATTTTTAGCCATGTAGATACCTTAAAAGGTCTGGGCCTCGATGTACCGGTAGCCTCTGAGATTGCTTTCAAATTGAATGCTAAAGGTTATGAAGTGGGTAAGAGTATCATTAATAATGAAGAGTTAGCAAAGGGCCTTAAAGGCTCAAAGTTAGGTAAACAATTATCCGCTATACACTCAACAGATGCTCCAAG
This sequence comes from Veillonella sp. S13054-11, assembly GCF_002959795.1. NCBI lineage: Bacteria > Bacillati > Bacillota > Negativicutes > Veillonellales > Veillonellaceae > Veillonella > Veillonella sp. S13054-11. Next base: position 110,573 of record NZ_PPCY01000005.1, on the reverse strand, counting down.
AGGGGAGGGAACCCATTAATGGCGATTGTGTTAGATAATATTACATATACCTACGGCATGGGTACCCCTTTTGAAAAGACTGCGCTTCGTGGTGTATCACTTACCATTGAAAATGGGGAGTTTCTAGGTGTTATCGGTCATACTGGTTCCGGTAAATCCACCTTTGTACAACATCTAAATGGGCTATTACATCCTACAACTGGTACAGTTACTGTCAATGGTGTAGATATTAGCGCCTCCACAGAGGAAGCTAAAAAAATGCGTCATAAGGTGGGGATGGTATTCCAGTATCCAGAGCATCAATTGTTTGAAGAAACCATCGCTCAAGATATCGCCTTTGGTCCTAAAAATTTAGGGCTTAGTGCTGATGACGTAGACGAGCGTGTGCGAGATGCGATGAAGTTCGTAGGGCTCGATTATGACACATATGCAGAACGTTCTCCCTTCCATTTATCTGGCGGTCAAATGCGCCGCGTGGCTATTGCTGGCGTAGTGGCTATGGATCCAGATTTTCTCGTGCTCGATGAACCATCTGCTGGTCTTGATCCATTTGGACGGGAAGAAATCTTTGAAGAAATCATTCGACTTCATAAAGAAAAGGGAATCACTGTAATTCTTGTATCTCACAATATGGAAGATATTTCTCGCATGGCTTCTCGTCTTGTAGTACTCGATAAAGGGCGTATCGTTCTCGATGGTGAACCGATGGACATCTTTAATAATCATCGTGATGAATTACAGGCCGTCGGTGTAGATGTACCGCCAGTGTCTGTTACCATGGAATATTTGCGCGAACAAGGTCTTGATGTGTCTAATCGTGTACTATCTGTAGATGATGCGGTACAAGCAATTCTCGAAGGAGGTAACCATGTTAAATAATATTACTATTGGTCAATACTTCCCAGGAAACTCTTTCTTGCATCGCATGGATCCACGCGCAAAGATTATTGCTACTACCATATTCGTTGTAGCCATATTCTTGGCGAATTCTCCATTGGCATATGGCGTTGTAGGTGGGTTCACTATCTTTGCAATGTTGTTATCACGTTTGCCGTTACGTCTGATGTGGTCTGCTATTAAACCGCTTTGGATTATCATCGTATTTACTATGGGGATTCATATTTTTACGACACCAGGCAATCCAATTTTTCAATGGGGGATTATCAATATTACCGACCATGGCGTGGCAATGGGCCTTCAAATGGCGGCACGCTTAATTTTCTTAATCTTGTTCTCCTCTTTGTTGACCTATACTACATCACCAATTCGCTTAACTGATGGCATCGAGCACTTGCTCAATCCGTTCCGTCGCATAGGTGTTCCTGCTCATGAGCTCGCTATGATGATGACTATTGCGCTGCGTTTCATTCCTACCTTATTGGACGAGACGGATCGTATTATGAAAGCACAATCTGCTCGTGGGGCAGACTTTGTGACAGGGTCTATCATTCAACGCGCAAAAAACATGGTGCCACTTTTAGTGCCATTATTTATTAGTGCATTTCGACGGGCCGACGAATTAGCTATCGCTATGGAGGCGCGTTGCTATAGAGGTGGCGTCAATCGTACACGTATGAAAGAATTACAAGTTACCTATGTCGATTATATCGGCGTTGGTGCTGTTGTTTTGATTACAATTATACTCATTGCATTATGGTGGCTTGGCCTATGAGAAATATACGGATCATAGTGGCTTATGATGGTACAGATTTAGCCGGTTATCAAAAGCAACCTAATGATAAGGGGTTAACGGTACAAGGGTGTTTGGAATATGGTTTATCACGTATTTGTAATGAACCCATTCAAATTTATGGTGCCTCTCGTACGGATGCAGGGGTGCATGCTAAATTTCAAGTTTGTACATTTCAAACGTCGGGGACTATACCAGTAGAAAATATTCCTCGCGCCATGATAGCTCATATTCCTAAGGATATAGTCGTTCTAGAAGCGGTAGAAATTCCGCTAGATTGGAAGCCACGATGGAATATATACGGTAAAGAGTATGTATATACGATTCATAATCAGCTCATTGCAGATCCTTTGACGCAGCGATATCATTGGCATGTGAAAAAGCCCTTAAATATTGCTCGTATGCAGGCTGCAGGTAATGAACTAGTAGGTACTCATGACTTTACAACCCTAAAGGGAACCAACTCAACTCCGGCGGATCCTGTAAAGACAATTATGGGAATTCGTGTTGAGGCCCGAGGTTCACAGGTGACGATTTCTGTGATTGGTGATGGTTTTTTATATCATATGGTCCGCAATATTGCAGGCTTACTTGTAGATATAGGTCTTGGTCGTCGCAAGGTTGAGGATATTAAAGGATATTTAGCCGCTAAAGACCGGCGTGCTATAGGGAAAACTGCACCTGCTCAAGGCTTATGTTTAGAAGAAATATTCTTCACTGAAGAGCGACAACAAGAGGTATTACGGAATAAATATTTTAGATGATTCGAGAATAAATATTCTATATAATTTTATATAGACTCTTTTTTGATGTGAAAGTATAAAACGTTGAGCATAAATACTAAAAGGATACTACTTCAAAAGTAGTATCCTTTTTTTCTTATAATTTTTAGTTATAATACCTTAATTTATACCTATTATTATGTGAAATGATACATTGTAAACCTAAAATATACATGATACAATGGCGATATAAGACAGGTTCGTACTATAAAACATTAACATAGTAAGGTAGACTCTTGTCAGCAGTGTAATTTTTATCCTAAGGAGGGTGAATCTCTTGCAAAAACGTAAAGATTTTATCTGGAAAATGGGCGGCCAGCAAGGTGAAGGTATCGAGAGTTGCGGCGAAATTATGGCTACAATCCTTGCTAAAGAAGGCTACTCTTTGTATAGCCAACGTTTATTTGCATCTCGCATCAAAGGTGGTCATACTACATTCGCATTGCGCGTAGCATTGGAACAAATTATGTCCATTGGTGAAGGGGTAGACTTCTTGCTTTCCCTTGATCAAGAAACCGTTGATATGCACGGTTCCGAAGTACGTGATGGAGGATATATCATCTGTGATAGCAAAGTTAATCCAGACTTTTCTAAATTTGAAGGTACAAAGATTAATTGCTTATCTTTGCCTATCTCTGAAACAGCAATGAAACAAGGCTCCTTGTTGATGCGTAATATCGTAGCACTTGGAATGTCCGTAGCGCTTCTTGGCTTTGATACTAAGATGTTTAAAGATGCTATTACTGAGAGATTTGCAAAGAAATCCCAAGAGATTATAGATAAAAACTTGGCTGCTTTCGATGATGGTCATAGCCTTGTAATGGAAAAGTTAGGCGATGTTGAGATCGATACATTGCCAGCGCCTGGTAAGAAAGATCAAATGTTCTTATTAGGTAACGAAGCATGTGCTCTTGGTGCTATTGCTGCGGGCTCCCGTTTCATGGCATCATATCCTATTACGCCCGCATCCGAAGTTATGGAATACATGATTAAAACTATGGATAAGTTGGGCTCAACTGTTGTTCAAACAGAAGACGAAATCGCAGCATGTATGACAGCTATGGGTGGTGTATACGCAGGTGTTCGTGGTTTCACATGTACTTCTGGTCCAGGCCTTTCCTTGATGGCAGAATCCTTGTCTATGGCTTCCATGGCTGAATTGCCAATGGTTGTTATCGACGTTCAACGTTCTGGCCCATCCACTGGTATGGCTACAAAAGTTGAACAATCCGATATTGATGCGGCTTGCTACAATGCACACGGCGACTACTCTGGTATCGTAATTTCTCCAACATCTATCGAAGAATGCTTCTATGAAATTCAAAAAGCTTTCAACTTGGCAGAAATGTATCAATGTCCAGTTATCTTTATGCCTGACTTACAACAAGGTTTGAATAAACAATCCGTTCCTTCCTTCGATTTAAACCGCGTACCTATTAATCGCGGTAAAATGATGAAAGAAGCTGAACTTCCTGAATTGGTACAACCTAACTACTTCAAACGCTTTGAATTAACTGAAGATGGCATTTCTCCGCGTACAATTCCAGGCATGAAAAATGGTCTATTCCTTTCCACAGGTTTAGAGCATAATGAAGAAGGTAAACCAGCAGAAGCGCCTACAATGCACGTAGCGCAAACTGATAAACGTTTCCGCAAATTGGAAACTGTAGCTGATAACTATGAACCATTCTTGAATAATGCTAAATACGACGAAGCAGATGTACTCGTTGTAGGTATGGCTTCTAGCCGTGGTGCTATTGAAGAAGCCGTTGCTGAATTCGATCAAGAAGGCGTTAAAGTTAACCACTTACAATTGCGCTTAATTAAACCATTCCCAGCAAAGCAATTACAACCGTTCTTTGATGCTGCGAAAAAAGTAGTTATCGTAGAACACAATAAAACTGGTCAATTGGCTAACTTATTTAAAATCAACATGCATAAGAAACATAAGATTTCTAGCTGCTTGAAATACGATGGTAATCCATTCACAAAAAGTTATGTGAAAAATGCGATTAAGGAGGTCCTATAATATGACAACAGCTAAAGATTACAGAAATGATATTCGTCCTAACTGGTGTCCAGGCTGTGGCCATTATGGGGTTCAAGCGGCGATTACTGACGCTGTAGTAGCGAAAAATATTCCACCAGAAAAATTAGCCGTAATTTCCGGTATCGGTTGTTCTAGCCGTATCGGTGGCTATTTTTACGCTTATGGTGCGCATACAACTCATGGCCGTGCGCTTCCTTATGCGCAAGGCGTTAAGCTTGCTAACCAAGACCTAGAAGTTATTGCATTTTCTGGTGACGGTGATGCCTTTGCTATCGGTATGGGTCACACCATTCATGCTTTTAAACGTAATGTAAACATGACATACGTAGTAATGGATAACCATGTATATGGTTTGACTAAAGGTCAAGCATCCCCTCGTTCTGACATCGGTTTTGTTACAAAAACAACTCCTCATGGTGCGTTTGAGTCTCCATTGTCCGTTTGTGAAACTGCGATTGCAGCAGGTGCTACATTTGTAGCGCAAAGCTATATGGTGAATCGTAAAGAGCTCGTTGATTTGATTCAACAAGCTATGGATCATGAGGGCTTCTCCTTCATCAATGTATTTAGCCCATGTGTTACATACAACAAACGCAATAGCTATGATTGGTTCAAAGAACATTTAGTAGCATTGCCTGAAGGTTATGACCCAACAGATCGTGCAACAGCGCTTAAAACTTTGGGTGATACTGATGGTTTGGTTACAGGCCTTATCTATCAAAATACATCTAAACCTTCCTTTGAAAAAGCAATGGCTGCAGCAAATGGCGGACCACATCCTCGTCCATTGACTGAAGATGTTGTAAAACCTGACCAAGCATTATTTGATAGTCTTTGCAATCAATTTAAATAATATTAGTATCGTACCCATTAGGTAGGATGCTGATTAAAGAAACGTGTCACCTTTGGGTGGCACGTTTTTTGTATGTACTATTTTATGAAAAACTATTTAGTATATTGCTTTCTGCGATTTGTCCCATGTGGTTATATAACGTGATATAATAAGGACATTGTATGATATTCATTGCAATCGTATCGTATTCATTGCAGAGGTTTTTATGAAAGCATACGAAAAGGGGATTAGTCTATCTATCTGGACTTTGAGTTGGCCTATATTTATTGAAGTGTTCCTACAGATGCTAGTAGGTAATATAGACCAATTGATGATGAGTCACTACTCGCCTCAAGCGGTAGCAGCGGTAGCTAATGCCAATCAGATTTTAAATATCTTTATTATGCTCATCATCGTCATGAGTACAGCTACGACGATTTTGATTGCCCAATATTTAGGAGCGAGAAACCAGTCCAAGCTATCAGAGGTATGTACGGTCAGCTTAGTGATGAATTTTCTCTTTTCATCTATAGCGGCAGTATTCTTTATTACTTGCCATGAATGGATCTTTACATGGCTAGGTATACCACCAGAAACGATGAGTGATACGTCGATATATACTACTATCGTTGCTGCAGGGCTACCGATACAAGCGATGTATTATGCGTTAGTAGCCGTATTTAGAGGTCACTCATTAACACGCGTTACCATGTACATTGCTCTTGTGATGAATATCATTCATATTCTAACAAACTATGTATTAATCTTTGGACATGGTCCAATACCAAGTCTTGGGGTATTAGGCGTTTCTATTTCAACATGGCTATCTAAAGTGGTAGGGCTCGTGATTATTGGATATACTTTTAAGAAATTATTAACCTTAGAGGTGAGCTTTACATTCTTAAAACCATTTCCGTGGCATACGGTTAAATCTTTATTGCATATCAGTGTTCCTTCTGGTGGAGAAACATTGAGCTATCAATTATCTCAAACTACGATTATGAAAATGGTCAATATTTTAGGCTTAGCAGTTATTAATACTAAAGTTTATGTATCTGTTATCGCCATGCTTTGTTATGTATACACCATAGCACTATCCAATGCTTCACAAGTTATCGTAGGTTTCCTAATGGGCGCTAAACGCCAAGAGGAGGTTACTAGTCGTGTATGGAAGTCCATGTATTTAGCGATTGCTATTAACGTAGGTCTTGCTACATTCTTCTATGTGACTAGTGATTTTGTTGTCTCTGTGTTTACTTCGGATCCGGAAATCCTAGAGTTAGCACATAATGTATTACTGGTTGAGATCTTTCTTGAGTTAGGACGTGCAGTAAATATCGTTATGGTTGGTTGTTTACAGGCTGCCGGTGATATTCGTACACCTATGCTAGTGGGAATCTTTGGCATGTGGTTATGCGCCGTGCCATTATCGTATCTATTTGGTATTTACTGGGGTTGGGGCCTTGTTGGTATATGGATTGCCATGGCCGCTGATGAAATCTTGCGAGGTTTATTGTTTATATATCGTTGGTATAGCGGTAAATGGAGAAACAAGCATCTTATCGAAGCTTAATTTCATTCTCCCTAATTTTGATTTACAATTAGCTAAATAATAATGTAATATAACTAGCATTATATTGGAGAATAGATATTGCTAGTTTTACTTGAAAGTAGGTTTATATGAGTAAGACAGTAGGCATTATTGGCTTAGGCCTATTAGGTGGATCCTTGGCAAAGGCCTTAAAGGAATATACAGATTATGAGGTAGTAGGCTATGCACGTCGTCAAGAGGTCTGTGATGCGGCCATTCAAGATGGTGTGGTAAAAGCTGCGTGGACTGAAGTTGAGCCATTGATTAAGAACTCAGATATCGTTGTGTTCTCCTTGCCACCTGATACAAACGCACGGCTTTTTACTGAAACGGCTCATCTATTTAGACCGGGGCAAGTCGTAACCGATGTATCTAGTGCGAAGGAAAACTTTGTACGAGCCGTTTATGAATCGATTCCTAAGGGGACCGTTTTCGTATCTGTCCATCCTATGGCAGGATCCGAAAAGGGTGGGTATGAAGTATCTCATAAAAACCTATTCAAAGGTATGGGCTGGATCGTGTTAGAAGATAAGGCATCTGATGTATATAGTGAAGAAGTAGCTCAAGAATTAGCTGACATGGGTCGTGCCTTAGGGTCTCGTATCGAGTTTGTCGATATTTATGCTCATGATGCATATCTGGCTATGGTTAGTCATATGCCTCACTTATTGGCCTCTATTTTAACACAAGTTTCGGGAGGCGATGAATTGGGCGAATTGCGTATGAAATTGTCCGCAGGGGGCTTTAGAGACTGTACACGTGTGGCTGGTGGATTACCATCGATGTGGCGCGAAATTATCTATGGCAATCGTCATAATGTTATTGAAGGCCTTACACAAATTGAATCAGAAATTGAACATGTTAAAGTGATACTTTCACAAGATGACGAAGGACAAGAATTAGAAAGCTATCTTGAACGAAGTCGCGAGATTCGAGGAAAGTTACCGTATTTAACTGGTCAAATCAAGGATAATTAAAATGGCGTAGTTTTGTATCCTATAAGAGAGTAAATGTAACTGAAAAAACATGACATATATCAAGAATCGTGTATACTATATATCGATATGAGTATGTAAATATATTATGTTAAGGGAGCTTTTATGAGTTTGTTACAAGAAACTTGTGGCGCTATTACAGGTCGCAGCCTAGAGATTGAACAATATATATTTAATAGTTGGAATGCAGAATCGCCGGTGGAACTATATGGTAGTCTTGTAGATGTTGTGGCTCAATATGGGGCGGCTACAAATCAAGAGCAGGTAACCGTGCCAAAACCATGTATGATTATTGCTTCTGCAGATCATGGCGTAGCTGATATGGGCGTCAGTGCGTATCCAAAAGAAACGACCGTTGGGATGACACAAAATTACCTGATTCCTAAGGGGGCTGGCGCTAATTCTCTAGCGAATTACTGTGGAGCTCAAATGGAAGTTATCGACATGGGCATTGATGCGGATATGAGTTGGGTTCCAGGCCTTCGTATTCATAAACTTGGGATGGGTACGAAAAACTTCGTAGAAGAGCCCGCCATGACGCGCGAACAAGCCGTGGAGGGCATCGAAACAGGGATTCGTCTAGTAAAAGAAAAAATTGATGAAGGCTTCAATGTATTTTTAGTAGGCGAAATGGGCATATCGAATACGACAGCTAGTGCCCTTATGACCGCTAAGTTTGCAGGACTTACAGCGGAAGAGGCGACGGGACGAGGAACGAATATTTCCGATGAACGACTCAAACTAAAACAGCGGATCGTTCATGATGTGCTAGAAAAATATAAGGATATTAGTAAGGATGATGCTCTTGGTATTTTATCTTCTGTAGGCGGTTTTGAATTTGCTTGTATTGTGGGTGTTATCTTAGGCGCTGCAGCAAATCATGGGTTAGTTATTATCGATGGATTTAATACATCGGCTTGTGCATTGGTGGCTAAAACATTGGCTCCAAAAGCGATGGATTATGTGATGGCTTCACATTTATCTGCTGAAAAAGCGGCCAAATCTTCCTTAGAAAATTTAGGCCTTGAAGCCTATGTAGATTTAGGCCTTTGTTTAGGTGAGGCTTCTGGTGGGTCCATACAAATGGGGATGCTAGATCTTGCGGTGCATATGTATATGGCCATTACAGGAGGTAATAAATGAGAACTTTCAAAGTTGAGCCGTTAGATACACAAGCAATGGAAATATGTCGATTCCGTATTGATAATTTGACAAAGCCTATCTATAGCCTGGCTACGTTAGAAACTATAGCGGAGCGTTTTGCAGGAATTTTAGGAGACCCTAAACCGAATCATTTGCGTCAAGGTGTGCTCGTTGTGGCAGCTGATCACTTGGTAGATGGACCGCAAAATAATCAACATGGTAGTGAAAGTTATGCTGCCATAAAACGCTTTAATGAGGGAAGAACAGCTACACAAGGGGCTGCAGCTAAATTAAATGCTGTTGTACACGTGGTGAATGTAGGTCTAGAACAAGACACTTCTGATTTAGCAAATATTGAGCAACAGGTGATTCGAAAAGGATCCCATTTCTTTGGCGTAGAACCTGCTATTTCTCGTGAGGAATTAGAGCGTGCTCTTGAGCTCGGCTTTACCTATGCAGATAGATTACATGCTGATGGATTACAAGTGGTGGCGATTGGTAACGTAGGGGAGAGGGCCTTTCTAGATTCTCTTGTCACGACGGCGACGATCACAGGTTGTGCGTATGAGGATATTCTCGTTCATAATGAATATGGACCTACAGTAGAGCAACGTGCTGCTCATATTCATTCTTTTGTAGATCGATTTAATATCGGTGTTGATGATTGGTCTGCTTTGAGTGAAAGCGAGCGCCGTGATGCGGTATTGAACTTGCTTCATGTAGCAGGTGGTTTAGATATTGCGTTTTTAACGGCCTTCATCTTGGGGGCTGCTAGCCATCGCATGGCTGTAGTCTTTGATAATGTAGTAACTGGTGCAGCTATTTTGGCGGCGGTTACCATTGATCCCCTAGTTAAGGACTATGTGTTCCCATCAGCTGTCTATGATGAGCCTATACATGATGAACCTATACATAAGGAACAATGTCGTTTCTTAGGGGTAAAGCCTTATTTGCACTATAATCTGCTAATCGATGAAGCCTTAGGTTCAACTATGGGACTATCTATAATCGATGCATCCATGCATATGCTAAATGACATGAAGACCTTCATCGAAGCGGAAGTTAGCGTGGCTGAAGATGGGGCTGGTAAAGGTAGACAAAAGGATAAAGAATAATCTATTTTAAAGGGGGATTGTATATCCCCCTTTCTCGGGTAAAAGATGTTCTTGTATGCTATATTTTCAAGGAACTTTACGGAAAAACCATTGACACTATATGTGTAAATTGATATTATTATATGGCAGTCAGGATGGACTTAATTCATCCTTGACGACAGATTGATAATTATGTTATAGTAATTATCGGTTCTGTATGCGGGAATAGCTCAGCGGTAGAGCACCGCCTTGCCAAGGCGGGGGTCGCGAGTTCGAATCTCGTTTCCCGCTCCATACATTCCTCGATAGCTCAGTCGGTAGAGCAATCGGCTGTTAACCGATCGGTCGTAGGTTCGAGTCCTACTCGAGGAGCCACTTGACTCACTAGCTCAGTTGGCAGAGCACCTGACTTTTAATCAGGGTGTCCCGCGTTCGAGTCGCGGGTGAGTCACCATTTCTGGCCCGTTGGTCAAGCGGTTAAGACACCGCCCTTTCACGGCGGTATCCCGGGTTCGATTCCCGGACGGGTCACCACATATGGACGATTAGCTCAGCTGGGAGAGCGCCTGCCTTACAAGCAGGATGTCGGCAGTTCGATCCTGTCATCGTCCACCATTTGCGGGAATAGCTCAGCGGTAGAGCACCGCCTTGCCAAGGCGGGGGTCGCGAGTTCGAATCTCGTTTCCCGCTCCATACACATTCCTCGATAGCTCAGTCGGTAGAGCAATCGGCTGTTAACCGATCGGTCGTAGGTTCGAGTCCTACTCGAGGAGCCATTTTTATTGGCCCGTTGGTCAAGCGGTTAAGACACCGCCCTTTCACGGCGGTATCCCGGGTTCGATTCCCGGACGGGTCACCACATGGACGATTAGCTCAGCTGGGAGAGCGCCTGCCTTACAAGCAGGATGTCGGCAGTTCGATCCTGTCATCGTCCACCAAAGCAAACGGTTATCTTCGGATGACCGTTTTTTAGTATGTAAAAAGTACATATGGGTATAAAAAATACATATGGTCATGTAGATAAATAAAGGAGTACAACTGTTATAGTTGTACTCCTTTTGTTGTAATGCTTATATAGTTTTATGTAAAAAAATATATAGTTGCTATGGTTGTACTTTCAAAAATATATAGTTAGTTATTGTTATATCTAAAAATATAAATTTTATTATAGTCACATCTGGAAACTACATATTTAACGTGGCGCATACATGATGATATATACACCTACGAGACATACAAGGCCGCCGATGATATCGTACATATCTGGTCGCAAGCCGTCCACAAGCCAGCCCCATAGAATAGAGAGGGCAATGAATACGCCGCCGTATGCTGCATATACCTTACCAAAGCTAGCTTCTGGCTGGAAGGTAGGGATGATGCCATATAAGAATAAAATAAAAGCACCTGCGATTAGGTAAATAGGTCCTTTGTCGTCACGCATATAGAGCCATACGAGATAGCCGCCACCGATTTCCGCAAGTCCTGCTAATATAAAGAATAGAATAGATAAGAGCATAGTAACCTCACTGTATTCTTACTGTATTAATTGAAATCTATTCTCTATTTTACAACTTAGGACAAGAGAGGGCAATTGTTTTGTATAGATAGGTCATTTGTTGTTTATAGTAAAACCCCGTACACCAAAAGGTATACGGGGTTCTATTAGTTATTATAAACGTGGTGGTGATTCGCTTTGTACATAATCCATGAAGGTATGCATAGTTTCTGTTTTAGAATTATTCTTCTTAAATGCGAAGCACACTTGTAGTTTGAATGGTTTTTCTAAAGGCACAAAGCCATCATTGATGTTTAAAGAACTTAAAATTTGGCGTGCTACGATGCAACCAGATTTATTCTTTTGACAGTAGTCGATCATTGTATATGGATTGGATAGACGGCTACCGCGGATATGTAGGTTTTGTTGACCGTTCCCAACATAGTTTTTTAATGTGCGATACATAAAGTATTTAGGTGGATACATGAGCAGTGGTTGTTGCTGGATAGCTTTTAAACTGGCTGTTTCCATACCGTTCACTAAGTTTGGTGCATAGTATACAAATTCGTCTTCTCTAAGAGCGGTGGATTCATATGCGGACATATCCTTATTATTTGGTAAATAGAGTAATGCAATATCGATGCGGTTTTCACGCAAGTCGAGCATCAATTCTTCTTCTTCCATATCGTAAATGCTGACAGAGAATTCAGGATGATTTTGGAAGAAGTGGGAAACGTAACCGTTTAGACGGATATCCCCAAGACTACGTAATACGCCAATGTTTAGAATTGGGCGTTCAACCTTGCTAGCCAAACGAATGGATTGGATAGCTCGTTCCAATGTGTCGAGAACTTGTTCTGCTTCTGGTAGGAATAACTCACCTTCTGGTGTTAAACGGCTACCTCTTGTGGAACGGGAGATTAATTTCACACCAACTAAACGCTCTAATTTTTTCATTTGAGCGCTGAAAGCTGATTGTGTAATATTCATAGATTGTGCAGCTAATGTAAAGCTTCCTGTTTTATTATAGGTAATAAAACTTTGTAGCTCTTGCATTGTAGGTAACTCTTTCATGTTATTCCCCCAACTTAGACATAAGACTCCAATGATACCTATTACCTTACTTATTCATATTGTAGCATACTATAATTGATTTTTCATCTAAATCTATAAAATATGATGAAACATGCACAATCAATATAGTGCGTCGTATTATCGTAAAAAAGTGTAATTTAAAATTGTGATTATGCACTTATTTCAATGACTTTCACAAGTATCGATAATTGACATAACTAGATGAAAATGATATTATACTTGGGTACCATTATGTGTAGGTACAGGTTTATTTTAATCTTATGAGGTGATAATCACATGGCAACGAGAAGAGAGGCTCGATTCAAACTTTGTCGTCGCTTTGGTGTGAACGTATTCGGTCACGCAAAAGCCTTGAATCGCGTCAAAAAAGACCAACGTCAGAAGAAAATGTCTGAGTATGGCACACAATTATTAGAAAAACAAAAAGTTAAAGCTTACTACAACTTGCTAGAACGCCAGTTCGTACGCTATTATGATAAAGCGAAAAAAATGCAAGGTGTTACAGGTCAAAACATGTTGATCCTTTTGGAACAACGCCTTGATAACCTTGTATATCGCATCGGTTTCGGTAACTCCATTCGTCAAGCTCGTCAAATGGTAAACCATGGCCACATCTTGGTAAACGGTCGTCGCGTAGACATTCCTTCCTTCTCCTGCAAACCAGGCGATGTAATCGAATTGCGCGAAGCATCTCGTGATAACGAAATGTTCAAAACTAACTTCCAAGAACTTCGTTCTTTCGAACTTCCTTACATTGAAAAAGACTTGGAAGGCTTCAAAGCTACTTTCACTCGTCTTCCTCAACGTGAAGAACTTCCTATCGAAGTTAATGAAACACTTATCGTCGAATTGTACTCCAAATAATTTGGCGCAAGAATCCGCAGTGCAACGCACTGCGGATTTTTTATATATTATGTGTGTATTATTTATAAAAGGGTAAATCAAATAATTATCATAAAATCTATCTTTCTTGGTTTAATCGAGTATAGCCTATTATAATAACTGTGCTTATAATTATCCCCAGTCCACATATAAAAAATATATCATGTAGCGGTAATATATTTGCTAAGTTTGTAAATATAGTTATTGATAATATTGATCCAATAGAGAAGCCTGTACTTACAGAACCGCTAGCTAATGTTAACTCTTCCTGTGAAAAAATAGATTGTATATATGCATGAACTAAAACAACGGCTGTAAATAATAATATTTCAGATATACTATATAGAATATAAAGTTGTTCTATTGTTTCTATATAGCCTATGCAAAAAATACTTCCTCCATATAGTATAAAAAGAGGGAACAAAACTTTTTTAAAACTCGTTGCTAAGTTAATAGTAAAATATTTAGCAAGAAGTCCAAAAATAATGAATGATGCCAATCTAGAGATTGTTTGTGTATATCCATACTGACTATCAGTTAAATGTAAGATATCTTTAATAAATATTAATAGTAGAATTGGAATACACATATAAAATATTCTAGCTAATATACCCAAATAAACTATAAAATTAATTTTTTTATTTAGGAATAATAATTTATATCCTTTTATTAAAAGTTGAATGCGGTCATATATGCTTTGTCTAATAGTTTTTTGGGAGATAGTTGAGTGTGATTGTATTCTCACATTTCTATTTAATCGATAAAGTAGGTAGGCTGAAATAATATAAGTAATTGCATCAATAACAAACACCATCGTTAAAGAGTAATTAATTATAACGCTAAATAATAAGGAACCACTTATCAATGCAAAACGATTAATAGACCGGAGCAGTGCATTAAATTTGACTAGATCATTTGTTATATTAGGTATAAAAGAAAGTCTAGCGATTCCTAAAATTTTATTATTAAAACCTATAAGAAAAGCTATGATATATACTAAATAAAGGTTATCTATGAAAACAAAAATTAATAATATAAAACCCGAAACTATTTCAGGAACTACCATAGACCACATTAAGCCTTTTTCTTTTACCAGTATCCCTAAAAATGGGCCTAATAACATTCCAACTAATAATGTTGCTATCGTAACTGCCCCTGTATTAAAGGGACTGTGGGTGGTATTAAATATATATGTTATAAAGCCTAGTGTTGTTGCTGTGCTTCCCATTGTCGAAAAAAATAGAGCACTATTTAAGAAAAATGAGTTCTTATTTTCTAGATTCATATTATCATCTCCTAGATTATAGAAGTACAGATATAATATGTATTGTTTTACAAAATCTAAACTAAACTTTTATCAATTTCTGATATTATATATTCATAATTCTATATAAATATATAAATTTCCTGCACAATATAAAGTAATATGTAATATAAGTAGGTTTCTGCTAATGAAAGATAATAAAGGGAACAATTCATTTTTATTATTTAGAGGAGATACTAATGGATTTTATACGTGTTGAGTTAGAAGAAAAATATTTTGCAGATGTTGAGCCTTGGGAAGAGTATATAGCTTTTAGTGTATATATCAAAAGTGGAGACTTTTCTGGTTGAGGTACATTTGTTTATACTGTAAATGAATTTAGAGAATTAATCAGTCAACTCAAATTAATATATATAACATTAGATGGAGACATTCGTATTGCTTATGATGATTCGGATGATTATGTCCATATTATATGTAAATCATATGGACAGATAAAAGTAGAAGCTCAATTAGGAGGCAGTTGGCGTGATAATTGGGTTAAACTTCTTCTTAATACTGATCAGACCGTATTGAATAAGGTAATACAGCAATGTAATTCTATATTAAAAAATTAATTTGATGACAGCATATAACCACTAAATTTTAATTGACACAAACCCATAAAATCTGTATACTATTTTGAGTAAGCTTTAGTCGTGTTTCCATTAGCCCCGGAAGCAAAGGACAAGCTGATTTTGGTAGAATTATGACGTTATTAGGAGGATATGCAGCATGAAAACTACATATATGGCCAATCCGAACACAATCGAACGGAAATGGTATGTTGTTGACGCTGAAGGTAAAACTTTAGGACGCCTTGCTGCCGAAGTTGCAAAAGTTCTTCGGGGCAAAAATAAACCAACTTTCACACCACACGTAGACACTGGTGACCATGTGATCGTTGTAAACGCTGAAAAAATTCGCGTAACTGGTAAAAAATTGGAACAAAAGGAATACTTCCGTCACTCTGGTTACCCAGGTGGTTCCCGTTTCACTAAATTGTCCATGATGCTTGAAAAACAACCTGAACGTGTTGTTGAAATGGCAGTTCGTGGTATGCTTCCAAAAAATAAATTGGGTGCACAACAATACCGCAAATTAAACGTATACGCTGGTCCTGAGCATCCACATGCAGCTCAAAAACCAGAAGTGTTAGAAATTTCCGTACGATAATCTAGAGGGAGGAATATATAATGGCAGTAGCACAATATTACGGCACTGGTCGTAGAAAATCTTCCGTTGCTAGAGTTCGTCTGGTACCGGGAACAGGTAAAATCACTGTTAATAAACGTGAACTTAATGATTATTTCGGTCGCCAAACTTTGGAATTGATCGTAAAACAACCTTTGAATTTGACTAACACAGTTGAACAATATGATGTTATCGCAACTGTAGCTGGTGGCGGTCCTTCCGGTCAAGCTGGTGCAATTCGTCACGGTATTTCCCGTGCGTTATTGGACGTAGATGGTGAACTTCGTCAATCTTTGAAAAAAGCTGGCTTCTTGACTCGTGACCCACGTATGAAAGAACGTAAAAAATACGGTCTTAAAAAAGCCCGCAAAGCAAGCCAATTCTCCAAACGTTAATATTTGGAATACAGGATATTACACCTGCAGACAATGTCTGCAGGTGTTTTTGCATTTTGGGTAGAAATATTTTAAAGTAATAGTATATAGTTTTATTGGCAGAATTATTTGTTTTTAATTTATTTCTTTCATCAATAAATAATTTAATAAAGGGGAATATCATGATTTTTGTAGCTTGTATTATTGGGATTTTCATTTTAGCAAGTTTTATTGGTAGGAAAAATAATGATAGTATAATTTTAAAATCTCTATTGTTATTATTGATAATTTTTGGCTTTTATCAATTTGTTTTACTTTTAATAGAATATATTCCCCCATTTATTATCTTTATAATTACTTTTTTACATACGATGACATCAACTCTTGATGCAGTAGTTTTAGTTGCTTTGATTACAGGTGGGATAACTTTACTAAATTCCTTTTATTCTAAGTATTCTGAATCAAAGAATAAACGAAGAGAATATTTATCCTCAAAAAGAGAAACACCATATTCTGAATTTATAGAATTGATTAATAAAGTATCTCAACAAGGAAATAATAACTGTATATATAGTGAAGAAGATATGCTTAAAGATATAAGTAGCTTTAATAGTAAATTGATACTATGGGGTTCTCCAAATGTTGTAAAAAAGTGGAATGCCTTTCGTAAAAACTCACTTCAAAATAATTCTGAAAATACTTTAATTCTTATTGAAGATGTGATGAATGAAATGCGTAAAGATCTAGGTGTTAAATCGGTTGAAAAGGGAGGATTATTATCAATTTTTATAAATGATATTGAGAAAATACTTGAAAAATAATGCGGGTATAAATAATAATTAGATTTAATATATTGGGAGTAAATCGATATTTAATTCAATTATTTACATGGCGATTTAATTCTCCTATAATAGAGATATAATCGAATTTTTTCGAAAATAGCTTTTCATATAGGAGAACTCATATGATTTATAATACAATTCAGTACGTAGTGGACAACGGCATTGGTACGTTGACGTTTAATCGTCCAACTGTAGCCAATGGTTTTAATATCGAGATGTGCAAGGAGATTCTTGAGGTCTTAGATAAGGCTCATAATGATGAAAGTGTTCGTGCATTGCTTATCAATGCAGAGGGTAAGGTATTCTCTGCGGGTGGCGATTTAACAGAGATGGAGCGCGCTGTAAACGAAGGGGATACTGAGTCTTTATTTGAAATTGTTGAGCTGGTAGCTGAGATTTCTATGGCTATGAAGAAGTTACCAAAACCTGTTATCATGAGCCTTCAAGGGGCTGCAGCAGGTGCTGCCTTTAATATGGCTTTGGCGGCGGACTTTGTTGTGGCTGCTAATAACGTACGCTTTATTCAAGCCTTCGTAAATGTAGGTCTTGCTCCTGATGCAGGCGGTTTATTCCTACTAACTCGCTCTATTGGTATGAACCGTGCTATGCATATTGTTATGACCGGTGAAGCCGTATCTGCTGAAAAGGGTAAGGAACTTGGCTTTGTGTATAAGGTTTGTGAATTAGAAGATTTAGAGACTGCTACAAGACGCCTTGTTGAGAAGTTGGCAAAAGGACCTGCACAATCTTATCGAGTTATGAAGGAAATGATGTGGAATAGCTTCTTAGCTGGCTGGGAAGAGTACAAGAAGTTTGAAGTAGAAAACCAATGTGCATTAGGTCTTTCAGAGGACTTCAAAGAAGGTGTACGTGCTTTCACAGAGCGTCGCCGTCCTAAATTTGGTCAACAATAATATTGATTTATGAATATACGGAATGGAATTTCCTGTAATTCATAGGTAAATACAAATATAATTAGAACCGATGTGGCTCCAACTATTGAGTTACATCGGTTTTTGCTTTCATTACAGCGAAAAAGTGTATATAATAGAACTATTATAATAGTTTTAGGAGGTCATTATTACATGGCTCAAGATACAATTAAATGTTATGACAGTCCTAGCGATGTTGTTCAAGCCTTGGCTGAGGATTTTATTGCTTTCACCAATGAGGAAATCAATCGCACTGAAACGTGCATAGTTGGTATCACGGGAGGGACTGTTATTAATGGTTTATTAGAATTGCTTAATTCCCCAGAATATATAGAGCGCCTTAATTGGGAACGCATATTCTTTGTGTGGACTGATGAGCGATTCTTGCCGCAATCTCATGAGGATAATTACTTCAATCGCGTGAAACCTTATTTGTTGTGCAAGGCGAAAGGGGCGGCTCATTTCTTGTCAATCAATACAGATTCTAAAACTGTAATAGAAGCGGCAGCGGAATACGAGAAAGAGGTTAAGAATGTTCTCAAGGCTTGTAAAAAAAGCGGCCTAGATTTGGCATTGCTCGATCTTGGCGAAGATGGTCATACAGCCGGTCTATTTGCAGGTTCTCATGCATTGCGTGTCACAGATCAAGAGGTGGTAGCTGTTGAGGATGGAAAGGTGTGGGAACGTATTTCTATGACCTTTTCGTTCTTAGCAAAATCTGATGCGGTTTGGTTTACCGTAACTGGTGAAAGTAAGCGAACTGCTTTGACAAAGGTATTGTATCAACGCGAAGATTACGAGGATTTACCTTGGGAAAAACGCATTGGTCGTGTATTGCCTGGAGCGGTGCTTTCACAAGAAGCTATGACCTGGTATGTGGACAAGGCAGCCTATGATGATGTACACTAAAGAGTATAAGTAGTAGTAAAAATAAAGGAGATACATATGGGGTCTATAGGAACACCTGAATTAATAGTTATATTAGTGATTGCTCTAGTTATCTTCGGACCTGGTAAATTGCCTGAAGTCGGTAAAGCTATTGGTAAAGGCATCAATGAGTTTAAAGATGCTATTTCGGGGCCTAAAAAGGCTGTTGATGAAACGAAAGAAGCCGTTAAGAAAGCGACTACTATCGATGTGACAGCAGGGGCTAAGAACGACGATAAACATAAAGAAGCTAAGGATTAATAGGAGGTAACACTATGTGCAAAGATTGTGGTTGTGGCGAAGATAATGGCGTTGTAACAAAGGTATTTACTGTACCGGGGATGATGTGCAACAACTGTAAAGAAACAGTTGAAGGTGCATCTCTAGGTTTGCCTGGCGTATTAAGTGCAGAAGTAGATTTGCCAGAAAAGACAGCTACCGTTTCTTTTGATCCAACAAAAGCATCTGTAGAAGTTATTACAAAAGCCATTGAACGAACTGGCTTTGAAGTGACAGGCGTTGCAGACGGTGTACAAAAACATAGTCATGGATTACTAGGCACTTTGAAACGTCTCTTCAAATAATCGAACCGATGGAGCTGTATTGAAACCTTGTTTCGATGCAGCCCTTTTTTGTTTAAAGAGGTAATACGATGATACGTAAGTTTGATGCTAAAAATTTTAAGTGGGATGGTATTGAAACCTTGGTATATAAACAAGATGGTAGTCCTTTTAAAGATGTAACACGTCAAGTATTATATGATGGTGCTTATGATATTCCGTGTCAATTCCGCTATTTTGAATGTTTGCCAGGGGGATATTCTACCTTGGAGTATCACGATCATACGCATATGGTTATGATATTTCGCGGCAAGGGGCAAGTCTTATTGGGCGATGAAATCCACGATGTAGAAGCTGGTGATTTTATCGAAATTCCAGGCAAAACAATTCATCAGTTCCGTGCTAATAAGGGTGATTATATTGGTTTTCTTTGCTTGGTAAATCAAGATCGAGATAAGGTAAAGTTATTATCCCCTGAAGAGATGGAAATGTTACGAGCAAATCCTAAGATCAAAGAATTCTTGGAAAGTTGTTAAGCCTGATGGAGGTTCTATGAATACTTTTACACGAGCGGCCCTTACCGTTTTAGTGGGCCTCGTTATTTGGTTTTTACCTCATACAGAGGCAATCAAGCCTGAAGGTTGGCATTTATTAGCTATCTTTACGGCTACTATTGTGGGCTTTATCTTACGTCCCTGGCCAACGGGCATTATGGCGCTTTTTGGTATTGTTGTAGCCGTAGCCACTAATTCCATCACTATGGTACAGGCTCTAGGTGGCTATGCAGAGGCGAATGTGTGGCTTATCGTAGCGGCGGTATTCTTTTCACGAGGTATTATTAATTCTGGTCTTGGTAAGCGTATTGCGTACACCTTGATTCGTTCTTTTGGCACAAGCTCATTAAAGCTTGCCTATGCGTTGGCTTGTACGGACTTGATTATTTCTCCAGCTACACCATCTAATACGGCGCGTGGAGGTGGTATTGTATTCCCCATCGTACAAAATATTTCCTTAGCTTTTGGTTCTGAACCTTATGCTAATACGGCCCGCCGCATTGGGGCGTACTTGATGACGACAGCACATACTATTAACACTATTACTGTGACAATCTTCTTGACCGCATGTAGCGGTAATTTGCTTATTACGTCTTTAGGTGCTAAACTGTTTGGCTATGATATATCTTGGTGGGAATGGTTCCAAGCAGGTGTCATTCCTGGTGTGATTTGTATGATTTTGATGCCTTGGTTCATCTATAAAATCTATCCACCAGAAATCAAGGAAACACCAGAGGCTGCTGCAATGGCTCAAAAAGAACTAGAGGCTCTTGGACCTATTACGAAGGCTGAAATTTCTGTTGCTATTATCTTTGTACTTTGCATCTTGCTTTGGGCTACAGCAATTTGGACTAAGCTTCATCCTACAGTTGTTGCGATGATGGGTGTTCTAGCGTGTGTTGTAACAGGATCCCTTACGTGGGAGGATATTTTGGGTGAACGCACCGGCTGGGATATCCTCATCTGGATGGGTACGCTTGTGGGCATGGCTGGACTGCTTGGTAAACTCGGTGTAGTAGCTGTCTTTGCAGATTTTGTAAGTCAACATTTAGCTGGCTTTGACTGGTTCTGGGCATCCTTTATCATTTCCGCTACCTTTGTGTACTCTCAGTACTTCTTTGCCAGTGGTACGGCGCGTATTACAGCTTTATTCTCCGCCTTTGCAGCTATTTTAGTGGCGATGGGGGCTCCTATTCCGTTTACGATATTGCTCTTTGGTTTGATGAACAGCCCTGGTTGTACATTGACTCACTATAGTTCAGGTGTAACACCGATCTTCTTCGGTGCTGGTTATGTGCCACAAGGTACGTGGTGGCGCGTAGGCCTTGCCATTTCTGTGGTAAGTTTCCTCATTCATTTCTGGGGCGGCACTTTTGGCATGTGGCTCTTTGGTATTTTATAATATATTCAATCCCTCACTACGGTGAGGGATTTTTCTTGTTATATCTATATTTTTTATACCTTACTAGGTTTGCTATAGTTTTTGGATATGGTGAACTTCATAAAAAAACTATGATGAATCTATAGAATTTATTGTGAATTATCTTGCGCGGGATAATATAACGTGTTATTATTATTCCGTGATTATTATTACAGAATATTTTAGGAGGAAACATGTTAGGTTTAGTCATTAGCTTATTGATTATTGCGCTAGTCGTGATTATTAATGACATTCGAATTATGAACAACAACTTAACACGTTTTTGTCTTAGAAGTTCCGCGAATGGTTTAATATACAATCAATAAGATTTGACTATATGGTTTGTTTCTTATGTGTATATTTTCCAAGGGGTACATAGGATTATTTATGTATATAGGAATTCTGTAAACAAAAGGAATATCATTTGTAAACTTTTAAGACGATTCATTGGAATCGTCTTTTTTTATGCGTCGTGAAAGCTGTCCAAGTGGATGCTTTCAAAAGTGAGGAGATTAACATGAGTTGTAGAAGTGACAATTTGAAAACAGGCGTAGCACGTGCACCACACAGATCTTTACTAAAAGCTCTGGGTTTCGTTGATGAAGAAATGGGGAGACCAGTCATCGGTATTGCCAACTCTTTCAATGAAATCATCCCTGGTCACGTAGGCCTGAAAAATATTGTACAAGCCGTAAAAGACGGCATCCGCAACGCAGGTGGTGTGCCAATCGAGTTCAATACTATCGGTATTTGCGATGGTTTGGCAATGAACCATATCGGCATGAAATACTCCTTAGTTACACGTAATATCATTGCAGATTCTATCGAAGCTACTGCTATGGCTACACCATTCGATGCGATGGTATTCATTCCAAATTGCGATAAGGTAGTGCCAGGCATGTTGATTGCAGCTGCTCGCCTTAATATCCCATCTGTATTCGTATCTGGTGGGGCCATGCTCGCTGGTGTACATAAAGGTAAAAAAATTGGTTTGTCCGACGTATTCGAAGCCGTAGGCAAACATCAAACTGGTGAAATGGATGATGCTGAGTTAGCTGATATCGAAAATACGGCATGTCCTACATGTGGTTCTTGCTCTGGTATGTATACGGCAAATACAATGAACTGCTTAACAGAAGCTCTCGGTATGGGCCTTCCTGGCAATGGTACAATCCCAGCGGTATATTCTGAACGTTTGCGTTTAGCTAAGTTAGCTGGTATGCAAGCGGTAGAGATATTAAAAGCAAACCTTCGCCCTAAAGATATTATGACTCGTGAAGCCTTTGAAAATGCGGTAGCTCTTGATATGGCTTTGGGCGGTTCCTCTAATACGGCGCTTCATTTACCGGCTATTGCTCACGAAGCAGGTGTACCATTATCCTTAGACGATTTTGATCGCATCGCTCAAAATACACCTCAATTATCTAAATTATCTCCATCTGGCGTATACTTCATTGAAGACTTGTACGCTGCAGGTGGTGTATCTGCCGTGTTGAAACGTTTAGCAGAAAATGGTCGCCTTCATACAGATTGCAAAACTGTTGCTCTTAAAACACAAGGTGAAATTGCAGCGGCAGCTCATGTTGTGGATGAAGATGTTATTCACCCATGGGATAATCCAGTACATGAAACTGGTGGTATCGCGGTTCTTAAAGGTAACCTTGCTGTAGATGGTTCCGTTGTAAAAGCCGGTGCCGTAGATGCAGATATGCTTGTTCACTCTGGTCCAGCAAAGGTATTCAACAGTGAAGAAGAAGCGGTTGAAGCTATTACAGGCGGTAAAATCGTGAAAGGTGATGTTGTAGTTATCCGTTACGAAGGCCCTAAAGGCGGTCCTGGTATGCGTGAAATGTTGACTCCAACATCTATGATTGCCGGTATGGGTCTCGATAAAGATGTAGCATTGTTGACAGATGGACGCTTCTCCGGTGCTACTCGTGGTGCGTCCATCGGACATGTATCTCCAGAAGCAGCTGCAGGCGGCACCATTGCTATCGTTGAAAATGGTGATATTATCAACATCGATATTCCAAACGGTAAATTGGAACTAGCTGTATCTGATGATGAAATCGCTCGTCGTAAAGCTGCATTGAAACCGTTCAAATCCAATGTAACTGGATATCTTAAAAAATACGCTCTTCACGTATCCTCTGCTGCACAAGGTGCTATCGAAGTATTTGAAGACTAATACTAGACTTTCATTTAATACTAACTAGAGGAGATAGTGTACATGCACAAATTATATGATTTTATGGAGGCTCGAGAGCGATTAAGCACAATCACAGTGAAAACGAAATTGCTTCACAGCGATGTGTTCTCCGACGAGTGTGGCAATAATGTATATATCAAGCCAGAAAACTTGCAAATAACAGGCTCTTTTAAGGTTCGTGGAGCTTATAATAAAATTGCAAAGCTGACAGAAGAAGAAAAGGCGCGCGGTGTTATCGCTGCGTCTGCCGGTAATCATGCACAAGGCGTGGCCCTTGCTGCGAAACGCCTTGGCATTAAAGCGACTATTGTCATGCCGAAACATACCCCTCTTATCAAGGTGAATGCTACAAAACAATACGGTGCAGATGTTGTACTATTTGGCGAGATTTATGACGAAGCCTATCAAAAGGCGATGGAGTTGCAGAAAGAGCATGGCTATGTGTTCGTTCATCCGTTTAATGATGAAGATGTCATCGAAGGGCAAGGTACTATTGCCCTTGAGGTTCTTGATGAATTACCTGATGCGGATATTTTGCTCGTTCCTGTTGGGGGCGGTGGTATCGTATCTGGTATTGCTGCTGCTGCGAAATTAAAAAATCCGCGCGTTAAGATTATCGGTGTAGAACCAGAAGGTGCAGCGAGTGCCCTAGCTGCCTTAAAGGCTGATCATCCTGTACCTCTCGATGAAGTGGCGACGATTGCAGATGGTACGGCAGTACGCCAAATTGGGGAAACTACATTAGAATATATCAAACAATATGTAGATGAAATTATTACCGTTTCTGATTATGAATTGATGGAAGCATTTTTATTGCTTGTTGAAAAACATAAGTTAGTAGCCGAAAATTCCGGTATTTTACCACTCGCTGGTCTTAAGAAATTAGAGTGCCGCGATAAAAAGGTGGTAGCTATCGTCAGCGGTGGTAATATCGACGTACTTACTATATCGTCCATGATTAATAAAGGTCTCGTATTGCGTGGTCGTATCTTTACCTTCTCCGTTAATCTTCCTGATAAACCAGGCCAGTTAGTGGCTGTATCTAAAATGTTAGCCGATGCAGATGCAAATGTTATTAAACTTGACCATAATCAGTTCAAAAACCTTGACCGTTTCCATGAAGTGGAATTGCAAGTAACGGTAGAAACAAATGGTGAAGAGCATATCCAACACATTATTGATACTTTCAAACATAATGGTTACATTATTAAACGATTAAATTCCAGCGAGATTTTATCTGAATAGCTGGGTGAAAGGGTTCCTATGAGCGCAGAAACAATCAATGGGGCACGCATTGTCCTTGAAACTTTGCATCGCCTTGGTGTAACCGATATGTTCGGTTATCCAGGTGGTGCGGTAATTCCAATTTATGATGAAATATATAGCTTCCCTGAAATTAAACATTACTTCGTCCGTCATGAACAAGGTGCTGCACATGCGGCAGATGGCTATGCTCGCGTATCTGGTCGCGTAGGTGTATGTCTTGCTACGTCTGGTCCTGGCGCAACGAATCTTGTGACAGGTATTATGACTGCGTACATGGATTCCGTACCTATGGTGGCCATTACTGGTCAGGTTGGACGGCCCTTTATCGGTAAGGACTCCTTTCAAGAGGCGGATATCCAAGGTATTACGATGCCTATAACCAAGCATAACTATCTTGTTCAAGATATTCATGATTTGCCTCGCATCATTAAAGAGGCGTATTTTATTGCTGGTACAGGTCGCCCAGGCCCTGTACTTATCGATATTCCGAAGGATATTCAAACAGAAAAAATATCCATGGCGGAATACAACAAATTGTACGAAGTACCTATTCATCTTGAAGGCTATGATCCAACCTATAAAGGTCATCAAGGTCAAATCAAAAAAGCAGCTACTCTCATCAAAAATGCAAAGCGCCCACTTATCATTGCTGGGGCAGGTGTATTAAAGTCTGGTGCTATGGATGAGCTTAAAGAATTAGCTGAAAAGGCTCAAATCCCGGTGACGAATACATTAGTTGGTCTTGGTGGCTTCCCAGGAGATCACGAGTTGGCTCTTGGTATGGTTGGTATGCACGGTTCTGTTGCAGCTAATAATAGTACAGATGAGGCAGATCTCGTGATTGCTGCAGGGATTCGTTTCCATGACCGCATCACAGGCCATCCAGATTTCTTCTGTAAAAAAGCTAAAATTATTCATATCGATATCGACCCAGCTGAAATTGATAAGAATGTTACAATCAACGTGCCTATCGTAGGGGATTTGAAACAGGTATTAACGGAGCTTAATGCTCTTGTAGAACCTACAACGCATGAAGCGTGGCTTGAGCAAATCCGAGAATGGCAAGCGGAATACCCTATGGTAATCCCTGAGTCTAAAAATGGTGTATTACATGCACAATATGTGTTATCTGAGCTTAATAAAATTGCTAAGGATGATGCCATAATCGTAAGTGATGTAGGCCAACATCAAATGTGGGCGGCTCAATTCTTAACTCATAAAAAACCTCATACTATCGTTACCTCTGGCGGTGCGGGTACCATGGGGTATGGTTTGCCGGCGGCTATTGGGGCTCAAGTAGGGGCGCCTAAGAAACAAGTTATCCTTGTTGTCGGTGATGGCGGGTTCCAAATGACTTGTGAAGAGCTCATGATGGTTCGCCAATATAATTTGCCAATCAAGATTGTTATTATTAACAACGGCTATCTTGGTATGGTTCGTCAATGGCAAGAAATCTTCAATGATAGACGCTACTCCTATGTGGACTTAGAAGTGAGTCCGAACTTCGTGAAACTCGCAGATGCATTTGACCTAAAAGCAGCTCGTCTAGATAATGTTGAAACTTTCAACAAAGAATTTAAATCATACATTACATCGGATGAAAGCATTGTCTTGGATTGTCGCGTTGAACGAGAGGATAATGTATTGCCAATGATCCCAGCAGGCGGCACGATAAGCGGTATGATGGGTAAGAAAGGGGTGCTATAATGGCGAAAGAACATCAAGTCTTAATCATTGCAAAAAATGCACCGGGTATTGGTACACGTATTTTGGCACTCTTTAACCGTCGTGGCTTTAACGTTACAAAAATGACATCTGGCATTACAAATCAGCCAGGTTATGCACGTATTACTATTACTGTAGAGGCCGATGACCGAATTCTCGATCAAGTGCAAAAACAAATCTACAAGCTTATCGATGTTGTTAAGGTTAAAGTGTTTGAAGATCATGATGTGGTATGCCGTGAGTTAATGCTTATCAAGGTAAAAGCATCTGCTTCTACAAGATCACAAATTGTACAGATTGCCGATGTATATCGTGGTAATGTGTTAGATATTTCTCCTACATCTATGATCATTGAAGTCATTGGCAGTGTAGAAAAATTACGTGGCTTCATTCAAATTATGGAAACTTATGGTATTCTTGAAATTGCCAAAACAGGTATCACCGCTATGAGTCGCGGAGAAAAAATGTAGGAGCTGATAACGTGGGGCGTGAATTACTCCATTATGAAAATGTCTGCTTTCGCCGTGATGGTAGACCTATTTTAGATAATGTAAATTGGCATATAGAGGACGGTGAACATTGGGCCTTATTAGGGCTTAATGGGGCTGGTAAATCAACGCTACTCAGCATGATACCTGCTTATCAAATTCCCACAACGGGTACTTTACGTGTGTTTGGCAAGGAATTTGGTAAATATGCGTGGCCCAAAATCAAGGCTAGACTAGGATTTGTTAGCTCTGCGCTTGGACAATTTCAGTCAACCTTAGATAAACAAGTCGTTGAAGATATCGTTATTTCTGGTGCATTTAGTAGCATTGGTATATACCAAGAGGTAGCACCTGAGGTGCGCCAACGAGGTATGCAATTATTATCTGAATTTGGACTAGACTATTTGGAAGGTCATCGTTTTCGCACCTTATCTGCTGGCGAACAGCGCCGGGTATTGTTAGCGAGGTCTATTATGGCAAATCCAGAATTATTGATTTTGGATGAGCCTTGCTCTGGTTTGGACTTACCAGCGAGGGAGCAGTTTTTACGCACCGTATCCACTTTGGTAGCTGAGCAGCAGACACCGATTATCTATGTGTCACATCAAATTGAAGAGATACTACCATTTATTACTCATGTAGCTATCTTGCGAGAGGGTAAGATGATTCATGCAGGTCCTAAATATAAGGTACTAACTGATGATATTTTATCTGATGTCTTTGGACTTTCCGTACAAGTTGTATGGAAAGATGATCGTCCATGGGTGATGGTTCGGTAGTTATCAAATTTTTTTATCAGAGGCTTAAAACTTGGCTTACTGATAGTAAATTAATGTACGCCACATCTTGCAAAAATTTGTTAGATTGTGTACAGTATATATAATCTATATTCTATTGAATATGTTTGGAGGTTGTCTAATATGGCAGGTAAAATTTTAGGTACTACAGTTTATTATGATGCAGATTGTAATTTAAGCAAATTGGAAGGCAAAAAAATTACAGTGTTAGGTTACGGCTCTCAAGGTCATGCTCATGCATTGAACTTGAAAGAAAATGGTATGGACGTAACAATTGGTCTTCGCGGTGGTTCTTCTAGCTGGAAAGCGGCTGAAGAAGCAGGTCTTACAGTAAAAGAAACTGCAGAAGCCGTTAAAGGCGCTGATATCGTTATGGTATTGATTCCAGACGAATTGCAAGCAGACGTATATGCACAAGATATTGCTCCAAACTTGAAACAAGGTGCGTACTTGGCATTTGCTCATGGCTTTAACATTCACTTTGGTAAAATCGTACCTCGTGAAGACATCAATGTATTCATGGTAGCTCCTAAAGGTCCTGGTCATTTAGTTCGTCGTACATACCAAGAAGGTTCTGGCGTTCCTTGTTTGTACGCTGTAGAAAAAGACCCATCTGGCGATACTGAAGAAGTGGCATTAGCATGGGCATCTGGTATCGGTGGTGGCCGTTCTGGTATTTTGGAAACTAACTTCAAATCCGAAACTGAAACTGACCTCTTTGGTGAACAAGCTGTATTGTGCGGTGGTGTTACTGAGTTGATCAAAACTGGCTTTGAAGTATTAACTGAAGCTGGTTATGAACCTGTTAACGCCTACTTCGAATGCTTGCATGAAATGAAATTAATCGTAGATCTTATCTACGAAGGTGGCTTCCAAAAAATGCGCCACTCCATCTCCAACACTGCTGAATACGGCGATTACCATGCAGGTCCTCGCGTAATCACTGCAGATACTAAAAAAGCTATGGAACAAATCTTGGCGGATATTCAATCTGGTAAATTTGCTGATGAATTCTTAGCAGATTCTAAAAATGGTCAAAAATTCCTTAAAGAACATCGTGAAGCAGCTGCTAATCATCCAATTGAACCAGTTGGCGCAGAACTTCGCAACTTGATGAGCTGGTTAAAATAAGAGTATTACTTAGGTAATCTTTTGTGAGATTATATGCTTATTAAAAGCGACCCCGTAAGGGGTCGCTATTTTTTATCGTTTCTTACATTATTTTGGGCCATCTTGACGATTACATCGAAAATATTGGAATCAAATATGGTATAATAAAAAATAATATTTGAAAGGAGTGTGGCATGGATTTTTACACATTAGCCTATGTTGAAAGTCAGGCTACGGCTGGTCAGACATGGGGATTTATTATAATTGTAGCGGTTCTATTAGCCTTACTCGTGTTGGGCGTACAAGTATTGCGAAATGGTTTTACTAGTCGCTATCGTGACCTGATGATTATATTGTCTTTAATCGTAGTGTTCTTCTTAGGGCTTGAATACCAAGAGTATAATCGGATGAAAACCTATTCTGAGGATTCTTCTCGAATGGCCCAATTTTTACATTCTTTTAGTTCGGATCGTTCTGTGCCGAGTGACCAATTGGCGGTTAACTCCTTAAAGATTCGTAATGGTATGATTTTAAAAGTAAGTGATGTTTACTATGAGGTTCAATTTAATCCAGAATTTTCAACCTATACTATTACACGTGTTTATAAGGTAAGTCCTATAGATCGAATTCATGATAAAGCGGACACATTACCATAAGGAGGACCACATATGACAGAAGCTATGGCCGTCTATGGGATGGTCTTTGCAAAACTCGCCATCGGTCTTTTGGCGATTATTCTACAAATCAATTTAATGGGTAAGGGCAATTTAGCCCCAACCTCTGCTTTAGACCAATTGCAAAACTACGTACTTGGTGGTATTATTGGTGCCATTATTTACAATGATCAAATTGGCATTTTACAATTTATGTTAGTTCTTATTTTATGGACTATCCTCGTAATGACTCTTAAGTTTTTAAAAGGGAATCTTCGTATTTTTAAAGCAATTCTTGATGGTCATCCAGTTATAGTAATCGAAAAAGGTCATATTCTAACAGAAGAATGTATGCGTTATGGTATACAAGCGGCTGAACTTAAATTAAAACTTCGCGCTGCCGGTGTTCAATATGTTACGGATGTTAAGCGTGCCGTATTGGAGCAAAATGGACAGCTTAATGTAGTTCAATTCGGTGAAGATAATATTCGATTTGACCTTATCGATGATGGTCAAATTAATCAGTTTACTCTCGATGTAATTGAAAAAGATAGAGATTGGCTTGAACAAGAAATCCAAGCTCAAGGATACTCTGTTAAGGACATATATATTGCAGAATATAAAGATGGAAAAGTTGTTGTATATCCTTATGAAAGAAAATATCGCCCACAAATTGTAAGCACTCTTAAAAGTAAGACCGCTCATACTAAGGATAAATTGAAATCTAAATTGTAATATCTATTGGTTTTTTATTATAGGCGAAATTAGTATTATCTAATTTTATAGATGTACAAATGATATGTAAAGTGTTATTAAGCCCACTATTCGTAGTGGGCTTATATAGAAAGGAAATTAGTGAATCGTAAAGATTTAATTGATCGATTACAAGAATTATATAAAGATGAAGACAGTCGGATAACAGTAAATCCTCATGCAGGGCAAAAAGTAGCTATCGTTTATCCGAATATATACTTTGTGGGCATGAGTAATCTTGGACTTCATATCATTTATGAGGAAATCAATTTACGAAATGATAGCGTCTGCGAACGGATCTTCTTGCCTGAGAAAAAGGAATTAGAAGCTTACGATAAGACTAAGACTCCGCTTATGAGCGTTGAAACACAAAGGCCTATGCATCAATTTGATGTAGTTGCTTTTGATGTCACCTTTGAAATGGATTATTTCCATATTCCTTTGATGTTGCGCCATGGCCGTGTACCTATCATGGGAAAAGACCGTACCGAATTTGATCCTATCGTTATTGCAGGGGGCCCTTGTGCGACCTTTAACCCTGAGCCTTTTGCCGACTTTATTGATGCTTTCATCATCGGTGAAGGGGAAGGTATCGTCAGTCGCGTACTAGATATCATTCGAGATGGAAAAATGGAAGGCTTGGATCGTCACGCTATTTTACGTCAATTAGCGGATGTATCGGGGGTTTACGTACCATCCTTGTATGTGCCGATTTACAGTGAAGATGGTGAATTTAAAGGCTATGATATTGTCGAGGGCGTACCTAAGACGATTAAACGTCACTTTGAAATGCTCACCAGCGGTGGTGAAACGGTAGTGGCTACGAACTATACTGAATTTGGCGCTATGTATATCATAGAAGTAGCTCGTGGTTGTGGTCGTCACTGTCGCTTTTGTATGGCTGGGTATTGCTTCCGCGTACCGCGTGTACGTCCTTTGGACATTTTGAAAGAAGGCGTAGAGCGCGCAGAAAAACTAGGTAAAAAGGTAGGCCTAATGGGTGCTGCTATCTCGGATTATCCTGAGGTAGATGAACTCGTTAATTATATTCGCTCTAAAGATATGCGTTACTCTTGTGCATCCTTGCGTGCTGATTCGTTAACACAAGCCGTGGTGGATGGACTAGCAGACAGTGGACAAAAGACTATTACCATTGCGCCAGAAACGGGCAGTGAACGTTTGCGTCGCGTCATCAACAAGGGTATCAGTGAAGAGCATTTACAAAATGCAGCTACCTTATCTGCAAAGTCAGGTATTCAGCATATGCGCTTATATATAATGATTGGGCTGCCAACGGAAACCGATGAAGATATTGAGGCTATTGTAGGACTTGCGGAAAGAACGCAAGCTCATATGGAAAAAGTAGGTTGTAAAGGTCGTTTAACGCTCAGCATTAATCCGTTTATTCCGAAACCTTTTACCCCGTTCCAATGGATGGCCATGGACAATCAAAAAACGGTGGAGAAAAAATTACAATATATAAAAAAAGCGTTGCAAAAGAATCGCCGCATGGAGGTTCTTGTAGAGTCCCCTAAAGAGGCATATATTCAAGGGGTTCTTGCTCGTGGAGATCGTCGTTTAGGTGCTGTTATTGCAGCGTGTGCAGCCGATCGAGGTAGTAAATCTTTTAAGTCTGAAATGAAGGCGGCTGGACTAGATATGGACGATATGAACTATCGCGAACGCAGTTTTGATGAATTCTTGCCGTGGAGCCATTTAGACATGGGGATGCAGGAGGGGTATCTTGAAATGGAATGGCAACGATCCCTCGATGAAGCATATACCCCTCCATGTGCAAAAGGTTGTAAACGCTGTGGCGTTTGTAAATAGGAGGAACAGATGAATCAATCTGTAAAACGTATAGATGTGAAAGGTCCTTATGGAACATGGTCTTATGAGGCGCCAAGCTGGGTTGATCGATTTCCTATTGTTATGGGCGATACCTATCGTCATGGTGGCGTATCTAAAGTCCCTTATGAATCATTAAACCTAGCGTTTCATGTAGGGGATGAAGCTCAAAGCGTACGAGAAAATCGAGCTATTATTGCGAAATATTTAGGTGTTGAACCAAACCGTATTTCTTGTGGCAATCAAGTCCATGGTTTAAAGGCTGTAGAAATCACAGAAGACCTTATTGGGGCCGGTGCTTTTGGAGAAGATACGGCCATCGATGATTGTGATGCAGTATTTACAAATCTACCTCATGTGCCATTATTTCTGTTCACTGCAGATTGCGTTGGCGTAGGCATTTACGATGCCAAACATCATGCGATTGCAACGGCACATGCAGGTTGGCGTGGTGCCATTGGCCGCTTACCAGTACTTACTATTGAGGCCATGAAAGAGGCTTATGGGACCGAGTTCAAAGATTGCTATATATATCTTGGGCCTAGTATTGGACCAGAGTCCTTTGAAGTAGATGTAGAACTAGGTAAACGCTTTGAATTAGCATGGAGAGATATGACAGACCGAGATGCATCTGATGTTGTCAATTATCCTGGTGATAAATTAGACAAGGCTTATATCAATTTATGGAACTTTATTGGTGAGGATCTCATTGTAAATGGAGTTCCTTCAGAGAATATCACGATTGGTGGTACCGATAGTGTAACGGAAGTAGACTGTTATTCCTATCGTCGAGAGGCAGGCCTAACAGGTCGGATGGCCTTATTTGCGATGTTACAAGACCGATAAAATTCGACTTTCACAGGAATCATAATAAAGTATGATATTTTATATATATACATGCTTGAATTTGTGGAAGGGATAAGCCTTAAATCATGTACATTTGACCTTAAATACTATATAATAAAATAGTCTATACAAATATATTTGATGATTATGATATATAGATTGAAGGGGGCATTCACGTGATTGAAGAATCCCTACACGCTATACAGCAGCGCATGGCCGATGCTATGGCGCGTGTTGGTCGCGTAGATACAGCATTATTAGTGGCGGTTACAAAGAACCACCCTGTGTCGGCTGTGGAAGAGGTCGCACGGCTCGGTGTCACTCATGTAGGAGAAAATCGAGTACAAGAGGCCAAAGAAAAGCAGCTAACCTATAAGGGGCCACAATTAACATGGCATTTGATTGGTCATTTACAGGTCAATAAGGTGCGCCAAGCGGTTCCTATGTTTGATTTAATTCATTCTGTGGATAGCCGTAAATTATTAGATGAAATCGAAAAGGTTGCTGCAAAGCACGACAAGATACAAGATGTATTACTGCAAGTCAATGTGGCCCGCGAAGCTTCTAAAACGGGAATGACCGTCGAAGAGTTTCCAGAAATACGAGATTATGCAAAAACATTGCCTCATGTACGCGTAAAGGGCTTGATGTGTATGGCACCATTTTTCGATGATCCACAGGAAGCTCGTCCAATCTTCCGCGTAGCGAATGCCTTGTTTGAGGATATGAAACGCTACTTTGAAGAAGGGCAGATTCAATATTTATCTATGGGGATGACTCATGACTTTGAGGTCGCTTTGGAAGAAGGGGCTAACATCGTTCGTGTAGGCACAGCAATTTTTGGGGAACGTGTATATTATTAAGGTTCGGCTTACCTGATAATCGGAAGCGTTAATTGTATTAGGAGGAAATCCAAATGGCATTGGGAGATTATTTAGACAAAGCAAAAAACTTATTCTTAGGCAGAACTGATGATGACTATGAATATGATGATTACGAATACGAAGATGAAGAGGAATACGAAGCTGAACCTACCCCAGTAGCAACAGCGGCTCCCGTGTCCGGTGCATCTGAATTTCATCCACGCAAGGTAGGAGGCCAATCTACGATGACACAACGTCCAACAGCTATGAAAGTAGTTGTAATTGAACCAAAAGTATTTGAAGATTCTGAAAATATTACACATCAATTGCGCGACATGCGTCCTGTATTGATTAATTTTGAAAATACAGACCCTCATGAAGCAGCTCGTATTGTAGATTTCGTATCTGGTGCGACCTATGCATTGGATGGCAAATTGGAAAAAGTAGGTAAAGACATTTTCATGTGTGTACCTGTAAATATTTCCATTGATTATAATGACAATGAAAGCAACACAACTGAGCAAAACGAATATTCTTGGGAAAACAAATAATCTCTCTATAAATGGTGGTGATAACTATGTTAGGTAAAATCCTATGTATAGGCGTTGGCTCAATGGGGGGCGCTCTATTGCGCGGTGCATTACAGCATGGTGTGTTGAAAGCCTGTGATACACACATTCTAGTGCGTCGCGAAGAACAATGTAAGGCTCTTGTAGAGGAGCTTGGTGTAGTAGGTTTTACTACATTGCCTAATGTAAACGAGTACAACACTATTCTATTGGCTGTAAAACCACAAGTGTTACCATCTGTGTTAGAGACTTTAAAAGAAGTACCTTATGGGACTGTTATGATTTCTGTTGCCGCAGGTGTCA
This sequence comes from Veillonella sp. S13054-11, assembly GCF_002959795.1. Classification (NCBI taxonomy): domain Bacteria; kingdom Bacillati; phylum Bacillota; class Negativicutes; order Veillonellales; family Veillonellaceae; genus Veillonella; species Veillonella sp. S13054-11. The sequence goes on along the minus strand of NZ_PPCY01000005.1, from coordinate 75,388 downwards.
CCTTAGATACTCTTGATGCGGCTATTCCACAAGCTAACTGGTTTAGAGCTATGCCAAATACACCGGCTTCTATCGGTGCAGGTATGACGGCACTTGCCGGGGATGATGTGAATACTGACCTAGGTCGTGCTGTACAAGCCTTATTTGAGGCTGTAGGTGAGGTAGCAGTGGTGAGCGAAGCCGATTTAGATCGCTTAGGCGCGCTATCTGGCGCGGGCCCTGGCTATATGTTCGTTATCCTTGATGCTTTAGCTGATGCAGGCGTTCGTATTGGTTTACCACGTCAGCTAGCTATAAAGGCAGCTGCTCAAACAATGTACGGTGCAGGTAAGATGGCTCTTGAAAGTGGCAATCATCCAGCAGTACTACGAGATCAAGTGACCAGCCCCGGTGGCACCACCATTGCTGGTATTGGTGCCATGGAAAAAGGTGGACTTCGCAGTGCTCTCCAAGACGGCGTAGTAGCATGTCTTGCTCGGTCGAATGAATTGGGGAAATAATTTTGGCAGATACTAGTAAATTAATTCGATATTTTGAAGCCAGTGGCAGTGGTGAGGAAGCTCGTCGCATGCTTGACTTGGCTGAGCAGGTTGTTAAAGGTCGCCCCTATCGCGTGGCGGATTTTACGAGCCCTGCAGGTCTTGTCATTGCAGACGCAATCAAGGCTAACTACCCACAGATTATCGTTAAGACCGATGGTGGCTATGAAGGGGCGGAACGTATCCGTATCGCCTTTGTAGATAGCGACTTTAACGGTACCGTGGACATGGGCATTCGCGCCCTTAAGGTAAATTGGGACCCACGGTTCCGATTGCTTACCCATCGCGATGTGCTGGGCTCCTTGATGGGCCTTGGCATTGATCGCTCCAAATTTGGGGACGTTATCGTCCAGCAAGGGGGCGCTCAGATTATGGTGGATGAAAGCGTGGCTGATTTCGTAATTCAAAACTTTACGAAAATTGCTATGGTTTCTGTATCTGTAGAGGCTATTGAGTTATCAGATATTGCACCAAAAGAAGAAAAAATTAAAGAAGTTCGCACTACAGTCGCTTCCTTGCGCTTAGATGCGGTAGCAAGTTCTGGATTTAGTGTATCTCGCACTAAATTGGTGAGTGCTATCAATGCGGGCTTATTACAAGTAAACTGGCAACCAGCTAAGGGGGCATCCCAAGAGGTTAAAGAAGGAGATGTCATTTCCATGCGTGGTCGTGGCCGAATGAAGGTAGAAGCTATTACAGGTACCTCTCGTAAAGGGCGTATCGGCGTATATCTGAAACGATTTATGTAGGCAGTTGAAAATCGGCTTGACCATCAAGCCGATTTTTTTGTATATAGTAGGACAGCCATGGTATCCATAACATTTCAACCTACAACTGAAGATATAATCTTATTCGTAGGCGGCGGAGAAGTAGCGGAACGACGGATGCAGCTTTTTATTGAGGAGCCTTGCCAAATTGTCGTTATCGCTCCTGCTGTAACGGATACGATTAGCCAATGGGCAAAGGAAAATCGTATCACTTGGTGTAATCGGGCTTTCACAATGGACGACGAAGAGCATATTATTTCGAGTAGTTTGCTGTTTATCTGCACAGATAATCATGAACTAAACGATACCTTGTATGAGCTAGGAAAAAAACATCGAGTGTGGACAAATCGTAGTGATGATCCGAGCGCGTGTAGCTTTACTGTGCCGTCATCCCTTGAACTCGGCGATCTTCATATTGCTATTAGTGCCAATAATGTAGGACCTCGTATCAATCGTCTCGTACGACAAGATATGATGAATCGTTATGGTCAGTTGCAAAAGGCTATGCCTAGACTTAAAATATTTAGAGAAGAAGTAAAGTTACTACTTCCTACTCCAGAGGCTCGACAGAAATTTTGGCGAGACAATCTGACGGTAGAAACATTTGAAGCCATTCTCAAGGGAGAGTGGATGTTTATAGAGGAGAAACTAAACTATGCAATTAGTGGTATTAGGTCTAAATCATAGAAGTGCCGCTGTAGAGGTGCGTGAACGTTTCTCGTTTGATAAAGACGAGGTAGTTGCCGCACTAAATCGCCTCTATGAATTTGACTGTATCTCAGAATGCGTTATATTATCCACCTGTAATAGAACGGAAATTTATGCTGCTTTAGAAGGTGTAGAATTCCCGAAGGATTACATGTTGGCAGTGTTAAAAGATTTAAAAGGAGCAGATCATATCGATGCAGATGCATTCTTCTTCTATGAAGAACGAGATTGTATTGAGCATCTATTCCGTGTTTCTGCTAGTCTTGATTCCCTTGTGTTGGGGGAAGGCCAAATCTTGAGCCAATTAAAAGGGGCTTATATTCAGGCTTATAGCGCAGGCTGTACGGGAACAATTTTTAATATTTTATTCCAACGGGCTATTAGCGTTGGTAAAAAGGTACGTACTAATACGGGCATTGCTAATACGCCTGTATCTGTTAGTTACACGGCGGTCAATCTTGCGGAGGACAGTTTAGATAAGCCATTATCCGAAGCTACAGTACTTATTTTGGGTGCTGGTACGATGAGTGAATTGACAGCTACTTATTTACAAGCGAAGGGTGTAAAAACGATTTTCGTATCTAATAGAACCTTTGCTAAGGCTGAAATGTTAGCGGAACGCTTTAATGGTAAAGCTGTTAAGCTCGATAACTTTGTAGAGTATGCTAAAGATGCGGATATTCTTATCACATCTACAGGGGCACCGCATTATATTATTACTGAAAAAGAAGCGAAGAAAATTACGACTCTTCGCAAGGGTGAACCAATTGTTATGATCGATATAGCGGTACCTCGTGATATCGATCCTGCGGTGGCAGATTTGGACGGTATTTACCTATTTAATATTGACTCTCTTGAAAGTGTAGTAGAAGAAAATAAGGCGCAGCGCGAAGAAGAAGCTCGTCGTGCGGAGCCTATTATTCATGATGCTATTGAAGAGTTATTGGATAAGTTGAGCTATTTAACAGTGCGTCCTATGATGGCATTGCTCACGGAAAAGGCTGAGCGTATTCGCCGTCGTGAATTACATCGCGCATTAGCTAAATTACCAGATATTTCCGATAAAGAGCGCCGTGTTATGGACTCGATGAGTCGCATGATCATTCGCAAAATGTTGCGTGAACCGATGATTCACTTCAACGAAATTGCTGGTACGGAGGAAGAAGGTCTGTACTGGGACTTATTCAAAGATATGTTTAATCTTGAGAAAGAAGGCTAATGCCATGAGAGATCATATTCGAATCGGCACGCGAAAAAGTGCCCTTGCCCTATGGCAGGCTGAACATATTAGTGCAGAATTACAACGTCTGTACCCCAATATTACGGTAGAGCTAGTTCACTTTAATACAAAGGGTGACCGTATCCTAGAGAAACCACTGGCTCAAGTTGGTGGTAAAGGTTTATTTACTGCTGAGCTAGAAGAGGCTATGCATAAAGGCGATATCGATATCGCCGTACATAGCTTAAAGGATATGCCTACAGAGTTGCCAGAAGGCCTCACTCTTGGGGCTATTTCTGCTCGTGAAGTGCCTTATGATGCGCTGGTGAGTCCCGTGTATAAAACACTAGACAAATTGCCACAAGGAGCTCGCGTTGGTACCAGCAGTTTACGCCGGCAAGCGCAGTTACTGCATGCTCGACCTGACCTAAAGGTAGAGGTTATTCGCGGTAATGTACAGACTCGTTTGAGCAAGATCGAAACGGAAAAGTTAGATGGTGTTATCTTGGCTCAAGCAGGGCTTAAACGATTAGGTTTAGAAGACCAAATCACACAAGTCTTCAAGGCTGATGAAATGATTCCTGCCGTAGGTCAAGGGGCTCTCGCTATTGAGTGCCGCGCCGACGATACGGAAATGCTTGACATGTTGGATCCTATCAACGATGAAGCAACGCGTTATGCCGTTGAAGGGGAGCGCAGTTTCTTGCGTCAATTAAATGGTGGTTGTCAAGTGCCAATGGGCGTACATGGCACCATCAATAAAGGTCAATTGACTTTAAAGGCTATGATTGCATCCCTCGATGGAAAAACTGTGTACGAAGGGGAAATCTCTGGTCCCGCTAAAAAGGGCGAGATCCTTGGTAAAAATCTTGCAAAAGCCTTATATGAAGAAGGGGGCAAACGTATTGTGGATGCTCTCATAGAGGAAGGAATCATAAAATGACAGGTATGGTATATCTAATTGGTGCGGGCCCTGGCGATGTTAAACTCATCACTGTAAAAGGCCGTGAATGCATCGAAAAAGCAGATGTAATTGTATATGACTATTTAGCGGATGCCCATCTGTTAGAATGGGCACGTCCAGATGCTGAACTGATTTACGCTGGTAAGCAATGTAAAGATCACACAATGCATCAATGGGAAATCAATGAGCTATTAGTCCAAAAAGGTAAAGAAGGCAAAATCGTAGCACGATTAAAAGGCGGTGATCCGCTCGTATTTGGTCGTGGTGGTGAAGAAGCGATGGCTCTTGGCGAAGCCGGTGTGCCATTTGAGTTCGTGCCAGGTGTAACATCTCCTATCGCAGCGCCTGCCTATGCAGGGATTCCTGTAACACAACGCGCTATGGCCACATCCTTTGCGGTGGTAACAGGTCATGAGGATCCTACAAAAGCAGTATCTGGCATCCATTGGGAAGGCCTTGCTACGGCGGTAGATACACTTTGCTTTGTAATGGGTGTTGGTAACTTGCCTGTCATTGCGGAAAAATTGATGGCTCATGGGCGAGCAGCCTCTACACCAGTAGCGCTTGTTCGGTGGGGAACAAAAACAGTACAAGAGGTATTAGTTTCTACCCTTGAACATGTCGTTGAAGATGTAGCAAAGGCTCAATTGAAAGCGCCAGCTATCATCGTAGTAGGTGATGTTGTCAACCTTCGTGAAAAATTACAATGGTTTGATAATAAACCTTTATTCGGAAAAACTGTTGTGGTCACACGCGCTCGCTCCCAAGCAAGTGCATTCCGCGAAAAATTAGCGGCTCAAGGCGCAAATGTAGTGGAAGCAGCAGCAATCAAAACATCTCCATTGGAATTGTTTGAGGAAGATAAACGTATCATTAATAATACAAAACAATACCAATGCATCGTATTCACATCTGCTGAAGGGGTTCGCTACTTCTTCGATGCTCTATATAAAGAAGGCAAAGATACACGTGCTTTAGGTAATTCTAAAGTGGCGGCTATCGGCTGTGCTACAGCTCGTGAACTTCAAAAATATGGCATCGTACCGGATATCATTCCTGTAGACTACAAGGCTGAATCTGCTGTAGAGGCTCTTGAAGAAGAACTTAATGAAGGGGATTCTGTACTGTTGATTCAACCAAAGGTAGCACGCGATGTGATTCCACGTTGCTTGCGTCACCGCGATATGAATGTAGATATCTTGCGTTTATACGAAACGACACAAGATACATCTCAACAAGAAGCATTAGTAACAGCGTTAACAGAAGGCAATGTAGATTATATTACCTTCACAAGCTCCTCTACTGTAACAAATACAATCCAATTATTGGGCGACAATGCACTAGAGCTATTAGGCAAAACTAAAGTGGCTTGCATCGGTCCAATTACGGCTGCTACGGCTATGAGTGCAGGTCTTAAACTGGCTATCATCAGCGATGTATATACAACAGATGGCTTAGTAAATGCTATTGTAAAAGACATTTAGGAGGATTACATGTACGATTTAACATACCGTCCTCGCCGCTTGCGTATCAATCCAGAAATGCGTGATTTGGTACGCGAAACGACACTCGACGTAACTGATTTGATTTATCCATTATTTATCGTGCCTGGTGAAGGTATCAAAAAAGAAATCGACACATTGCCAGGTCAATATCACTTATCTGTTGATGAGGCTGTGAAAGTAGCTCAAGAGGCTTATGATCTTGGTGTGCGTGGTGTAGAAATCTTTGGTATTCCTACATATAAAGATGAGCAAGGTTCCTCTGCTTGGGATATGTCCCAACCAGTACAACAAGCCATCAAAGCCATCCGCGAAGCCGTACCAAATCTTTTGGTTATTTCTGACGTATGCTTGTGCCAATATACCTCTACCGGTCACTGTGGCATGATCGATGACCATGAAATTTTGAACGACGAAACATTACCATTGCTTTGTAAAGTTGCGGTAAGCCAAGCAGAAGCTGGTGCACATATGGTGGCTCCATCCGATATGATGGACGGTCGCGTAGGTGCTATTCGTGAAGCCCTTGATGCGGCAGGTTATACCAATGTATCTATCATGAGCTATGCGGCAAAATACGCATCTGCTTACTATGGTCCGTTCCGCGGAGCTGTTAATTCTGCGCCAAAATTTGGTGACCGCAAATCTTATCAAATGGACCCGGCTAATCGTTTAGAAGCTTTCAGAGAAATCGAACTCGACATCGCTGAAGGTGCAGATATTATCATGATTAAACCGGCCTTGTCCTACTTGGACATCGTTCGTGAAACGCGTGACCGCTATGAATTGCCTGTGGCGGTATACAATGTATCCGGCGAATATGCGATGGTTAAATCTGCTGCTGCGGCTGGTCTCATCGATGAAGAACGCCTCGTTATGGAAACAATGCTTTCCATGAAGCGTGCTGGTGCTAAAATCATCATTACGTACCATGCCTTAGATATTGCTAAATGGTTACAACAATAAGGAGGAACTATGTTCCAACTCGGTAAATCTGAAAAGGCCTTTGATGAGGCTAAACGTTATATGCCAGGCGGCGTAAACAGCCCTGTGCGTTCCTACCGTAGCGTAGGCTCTAACCCTCCGTTTATCAGCAGCGCCAGCGGCAGCCGCATTTATGATATCGATAACAACGAATACATCGACTATGTGTTGAGCTGGGGCCCTATGATTTTGGGCCATGCGAACCCTGAAGTTATTGCTAGTTTGCAAGAGGCGATTCCTCGTGGTACTAGCTACGGTGCACCTACACTATTAGAAACAGAATTGGCTAAAAAGATACAAGCCTTCATGCCGTCTATGGAGGTTATCCGCCTCGTTAACTCTGGTACAGAGGCTACCATGAGTGCCTTGCGCGTAGCTCGTGGGTATACTGGTCGCGATCGCATCGTGAAATTTGTGGGCTGTTATCATGGTCATAGCGATGCTCTCTTGGTGAAAGCTGGCTCTGGCCTTGCTACCTTTGGCGTGCCGGATAGCCCTGGCGTTCCTCAAGGCGTAGCAGAGAATACCATAACATTGCCGTACAATGATTCTGAAGCGGTTCGTAAACTATTCGACGATATGGGCGATACCATTGCGGCTATCATCGTAGAACCTGTAGCTGGTAACATGGGCTGCGTACCTCCAGTACCAGGCTTCCTCGAAACCTTGCGCGAAGTAACTAAGGCTCACGGTGCTGTATTGATCTTCGACGAAGTTATGTGTGGCTTCCGCGCTAGTAGTGGCGGTGCTCAAAAACGTTATAATATTAAACCAGATCTTACATGCCTTGGTAAAATCGTTGGCGGTGGTATGCCACTTGCCGTGTTTGGTGGCTCTCGTGAGATTATGAACCAAATCGCTCCAGCTGGTCCTATTTACCAAGCTGGTACATTGAGTGGTAATCCAATTGCTGTTACCTCTGGTTTAGCAACACTTTCCATTTTGCAACGGGATCCAACGGTGTTTAAACAAGTAGAAGATACGACGATTGCCCTTTGCGACGGCTTTGAAAGATTGGCGGCACAATACAATGTGCCTGTTGTTGTGCAACGAGTAGGCTCCATGTTCACCATCTTCTTTACTGACAAACCAGTTAAGAACTTTGATGATGCGGCATCTTGCAACGAAGAACAATTTAAAATGTTCTTCCACCATAACTTGAGCCATGGTATTTACTATGCGCCAAGTCCTTATGAAAGTAATTTCGTATCTATCTGCCACAAGAGCAGTGAAGTGGAACGCACATTAGCCGTTGCTGATGAAGCTTTCAAAAAAATCAGTGATACATTATTATAAGAAGTTATAGTTTGTAGTTGTTTATGTATCGATACAGGTGATGAACATGCAGTTTTACAAGAACTTAAAGCGTGCTCGCGTGCGCATGGGCAAAAGCCAAATCGAAGTAGCAAAGGCCGTAGGTATCAGTAATGCGGCGCTTTCAAATTACGAAACAGGGTATCGCGAACCAGATTTAGATACACTCTGTGCCCTGTCTCGCTATTATGGATTGACCTTGGATGAGCTGTTGGATGTAAATGGAGAAGAACACGAGCCCATCTATGATCTCAGTCCTGTATTAAAAAATAAATACATCGCCTATAAAGGTGAAGTATTCGAGTTGAAAGACTCACAAAAACGTGCGCTCTTGCGCGAGCTTGATAATTTATTTATTAAATTTGAGAAATCAAAGGTAGAAGATAAAGGAAGCAAGCCAAAAACGTATAAGCATGGAAACCCACATATCAATCGGGCTGGCCTAGCTAGCAGTGCTGGTAGTCTGGCGGCACGACGAAATATAAAGTAGTGCTATACTACATTGTAGACCGAGTAGGACATGTTTATTTGAATAATTTAATTAACTTAATTATAAAAAGTACCATCTATTTGGGGAGCTAAACGACACATAAGTCGTCCCTTGATAGATGGTACTTTTTTTGCCGCAACATAACAAAATATTCGTTGGTGGTATACGCTAGTTTAACATATAATTGAATTATAGAAGAGGAATAAATATTTATTAATTAGATATGATATTTGATATTATTAAAAGATGTTGGTGTTTTGTATAAAGGTATTTGATTATATAGCTTAGGTAGTTTGGTATGAAAAAAATTTGTTCTTTAATACTGATCGTTATAGCAATTATTAGTACCGCTATTTATCAGTATTATTATCATGATGGTTTGATGGTTCTCCTAATAATATAGTTATTATGGATGAGTCTCATGAGCTAGTAGATACTTTAATCAATGAATCGATTTCTAATCGTATTTTAGCTGTATATTTTGATGAGCCTTTCTATTATTATTTAGGCTATGATGGGATAGGTCGGTACGATATCAAAAATCATAAATTAGATGTATGGGAATTTACAATTTATGGTGATGAAACCGAACAGCATAAATTATATCATCCAAGATCAAAGATGATCGTTAATAAGAAAAATAAGTTAGAAGATTTTTCCAAAACGGATTTAGACAACTTTGAAAAAATGTTAATGAATTCTGACCGTGGTGCAAAGTACTTTAATAAACGGTGGTATTATTCAGGCTATGAAGCAACGTTTCTAGATTTAGATAATCATCTCATTATTACGAATGATGTGCGAGACGTAAAAGATACGGCTACAAAGATTCTGATATTTAATGTGAGTGGTTTTCTTATCATTGATAAAGAAACAAATGATATACAAGTTTACTTTGATGAACGCATTGCTGGTAAAAAGATTAGAGACTCTTTAATTACTATGTTGAAATATACTTATGGGGATCATCTTATTATGTTGAATAGTTTAGATGAAATTGGAGAAGAAGAACGAACTATTTTATTACAATTACGAGATAACTATGTTAGTAAAAATTAGAAATACGCTATATTTATTTTTATAATATTGTGTAGTAATGGTTAGTACTTTAATGAGATGCTTTGATGGAGTTGATAGTTTTGAAAAAGATATCCTATTACTTTAATATGCTTCCCATATCTTTTAAGATAATTTTAGGATTTACACTCATATGTATGATTACTATCTCTTTGATGACAGTAGTAGCTATTATTAATAGACCAAAACAAATTCAACAACTAGAAGCATATGAGCAAAAGTTAACAAGTATATCTACACATAAAGTTAGCGAAGATCATTATGTTACAGGTAGAAATGGGCAGGCTTATAATTTTAAAATTACATATGAAAGTATTACTTTAGAAGAAGTGAGGAATATACTTTCAGAAGAGAATATAAAATGGCGTGAAGTAAATAAAGCACAACTTATCGGATATGATATGGATGATAATATTAGTATTGAAATTATACGTGATATAAAAACTAAAAGTATAACTGTCATTTTAGAAAAAAATGGATAAGATAAGTGAGTGTACTCTTATGCAGATAAGTAAAACTTTAAAGAAGCGACTGTTAATAATAAGTATATTGGGAAATATTTTTTCTCTATTTTTAATTGGAATCTATTTTTTAGTGAACTCATGGTTTTTTTATGCTGAATTAGGAAGTGTAGTTGGTGTAAAACCCAATTATTTAGTACAGCTAAATAATAAAGGTGATTTGTATGACTATAGACAGATGATTAGAATTGTATCTGGTATAAAGTCATATAAATTGGTAGATTCTTTAAAATCAGATAATTATCATATATATAAAGCAATTCGAAATTGTCAAATTTTTATTGGTGAAATTGATAGGGATAATAAGCAATACATTATTTATGATGGATATTTAGACCACTATATATTTGTTAACCTTAAATTTGATATGGATGAAAAACGATATAATGATTTTATTGGACGTGCTAAGGTTATAGATAACTATGATAATGTTCCTATTAGATATCGTCGTTTAATTGAAAGTGACAATTGGGAGTATCTTTAGTGCTCTTTCAATATAATACGGTTGTTTTATGCGATTTGAGAGACTAATAAAAATGAAATACATATTAGCTATTTTGGCAGGCATCTTTCTTTTAGTAGCAGGTTCAATAGTTTATATTGGTGAATCTAATTCAGATAAATATGAACCTCGTTATTTTTTGGGATATTCCAAGGGTGAAAATTATATATTAGATACTCAAACTGGTGTTACATTAGAACATAATGGATATTCTTATAAAACACAATTAGACTATTTATATAGTTATGGAAAAACAGGTTTTCTAAAGCTTGATTTAAACTCAGGTCAAACTTATTATTTGTTTGATCAGGAAACTGATGAAATTTACAAAACTAATATTTTAAATAGATGTTTAATAGAGAAGAGAGAACAGAAACCAATACAAACACATATTTGGTCTAGTAAGTCCGAGCTAACTACAGAAGAGCAGGATATTTATAATAGTTTAAAGGAGAAAAAGATGAGATATCCAAATCGTTCTATTATTGTTAAAGTAACAGAACAGTAGCTGTTATGTTAAATGTTTCTAGTTTAGTGTATACACTGACCTCTAAGGGGGAGGTATCCTTATAGTTATCGTATGAAGACTTAAAGTATCATATTGTAATATTAGAACCAATACTTTTTTATTAAAATATTCCGTTATTGTAATGGCAGATAAATATGAAAATAACTCTTAAAGAAAAAAGAAATATTGAATTTTATTTTTTATTAATTGCTCTAGGTACCTTACAGGCATATAAATATAATTGTATTGATTTAGACACATTAGAATCATTAATTTATCGAATGAAAATGTTGAAGATTATAGATAAGAATAATTTGTCTTTGGACTTAGAAGAAATTGTTTTACATGGTATGGGACTAGAAGATGTTGAAGCGTGGGTTAAAGGGTTTTTCCCAAGCATGTTGTTAGTTGATACAATAGATGCTATTGAGATAGATTGTAAGACGTTGTTAATGGATCCTAAATATTATTCTTGCTTAACTGACTTCAAACTGTTTGAACCAGTAGATGGTGCTAACTTAAGTTTAGATATAGACTATGTTTCATTAGTAAACTTTGAGTTTAATATGATGATATTTATGTTAGGATATACATTATTGCTAATAGAAATTGATGAAGGGCTTTCTCAGGCGTTGTTATCATTTAAGGATAAAGTTTTAAATAAGATTAAAAGTTTAGGCTATAAATATTCTGAGTCATTTGAAGAGGCGATTGAGCTTTTTGATATAATTGATTTCCGTGAGAATAGATTTAATCCTAAACGGCAACAGTTATTTTTAAAGAAAATTAGTATTAAACTTAGAGTGTATTTTGTCTCTGTTACTAAGGAGAAGATTGAGGCTGATATCGATTTCTATAAATCAGACGGTTTACTATATTATGTAGATTCAAAATAAGATATTAGTTATATAAGTTTTAGTAATGACTGCTATTCTTTTTGTAATGTTCAATATTAGAGATTCGATGCAACGACCGTTTCATCGTGAACGAGTCGATAATCTTATTATGGTTGGTAAAGATATAATACAAAATAATGACCAACTAGAGATTACTGAAATAGGTGTAGGTGGTCGTATTAAAGGTGGTGGCTGGGGAAATCATATCCACTTTAAATCGAGTCTTTCAGAAGCGAAGACTGCTGAACTAGTTATTCCGCCATTACAAGCTATTACAAGTAATAAGATGATAGGTAAAGTATCCGATTCTATGGTGACTTCTTATTAAATTACCCAATTTTTAAAATTTTATGAGTGTTATATGTTAGAATAAAAAGGCATGAATACTTCAACAACTATGGCTATTATCTGCAATGGAGATACAATTGAACCATTAAGCAGGGGCGTGACAATATTGATGTATTGAATACCAAGTGTGTTGATGTGTTACAGTATGTAAACGGAGCAAGTCAATCTGTTTTCGGTATTTACTATTATTAACATTTATAAACGAAATATAGAATCGATAATTAATTTGATTATATGACTTTTTAAGATGAAGCTGTATTAGGGATAAAAGATCTTGCAGGTGGTTATATTATAGTGAGCTTATGGAGAAATATTACTATTATACTAAGAGGTAAAAATATATGGATTTTATCATGTCTTTACTGAACTTATATAATACTAATTATGAGGTTAGAGGTACAATTCAGGCTATAGGATTTTTAATTGCATTTATTTGTATTCCTGAGTTGATTGGTAATCATGATAGTATAGAATCTTTTACTCCCGCTAAGCCTGTAGTGAGACGTGTAGTGAGGATTATTTTAAGTATCCTCTTATTTTTTGCAATATTTACTTTGTTGGGGTTGCTGATGGATAATGGACTATTATAATTCACTAAGTAAAACGGGTTAATGATGAACGTATAGAGTTTAAGTTAGAATAAATTAGTGGATAGAGGAATAAATATGATTTATTTTAAAAATAAAAAAAACTTAGATACATTTTTAATGGTCTTTATATTGGGTGCTGTTAAGGCATATAGACGAAATTATATTGATTTGACCATTCTAGAATATTACATATTTAGTATGTCAATTCGTTTAATGTGTAGAAAAGTACATCTGTCCGCTAAACTGTTAAATATAATTGGAGATGGGATGAGTTTAGAGGATGTTGATGAGTGGATGGCTCGTAGAATCCCTATACCAGCATTAAATGATACGTTAGATGATATTGAATACAGTAGTTGGATTGCCTTAATAGAACGGGAATTAGAGGGGGATACTTTATCTGAGGCGTTAAAGATTTCTACACATGATGAAAATAAGCTCGGTATCTATTTCTTTACCGATTATGTAGAGGAGATATTTTGGGCGTTGTTTTTGTTGGGGCTGTATGAAGTCTTACAAAAACCTGAATTCATTTCTGAATCAATCATAAGTTGTATTAAACAGTCCTATTTGTCTGAAATATATACGTGTGAACGTATTCAGGATGAAGACTTTCAGGCATGTATTTCCAATTTACAGGAGATATCCGATACTAATATATCCGGGCAATTAAGTAAAGATTTAATTACTATGAAAGCAAAATTAGCATCATTACAGGTATTATTACCATTTTATGATGTGAGTTTTGACAAGTTAAAATCAGGCATTGATTTAAAAGCTACTAAAGGGATGTTTTGGCAGATTAAAGTTTCAGGGAAGTTTATAGACTTAGGATTATAGATTCTAGAAGATTTTTAAGTTGTATATATACTTATGATTATTATTTAAGAAAACTAAGCTAGAAGACTTTTCAAAAGAGGCTTTATATAACGTTAGAAAAATGCTAATGAACTCAGACCATGATGCTAAATACTAACAATAATCGCTGGTATTATTTAGGTTATGAACTAACATTTCTTGATTTAGATAAACATCGAATCATTACTAATGATGATGTAAGAGGAATAGAAGATTTTCCGACGAAATTTCTAATAATTAATGTGAGGATATATGGATAGATATATTAATAAAATAAGAGATTTACTTATTGATTGTATGCCTAAACATTGGTATAAGGCTTATTTATATTTTGAGAGTACAGAAACTGGATCAATGACTTCAGCTGAGTACTACGTAAAGACTCCGGCTGGGTCAATCATTAGTTATGGCGATTTATTATATAATTGTAGTACTGAAAAAGTAAATTCTATAAATGATGGTATTAATAAAATTTTAACAAATGTACGTTTGTTGCATAATGTATCTGAAGATTCATGGACATGGGGGACAATGTATATTTCACGTGATGATTATGAGCCACATTGTGAATTTCATAATGATCCTGTAACTGACGATTATTGGCTTCAAAATAGATATAAGTGGGAATATCAGAATTTTGGTGTTCTAGCTAGGGAAGATGAATTTGATCCGCATGTATATAAAGAAATGCTAAAAGGTCCACGAGGTGTTTTATTATTGGAGGATATGGAATCTCGTGTATTAGCAAAAAATTATACTGCCATTGATAAGGCATTTAAGTTAAAGCATAAAAGCTTAGAATCGGAACTTGAGAAACATTATAATAAAGTGGCAAAACATATATTTAAATTAACGCCTCTAAATTGGCATCGTGCTAAATTACATTTTGAGATGAATGTTGATAATCCTTCTGTAGAGCTTTTGGTTTATAAAACTGAGGATGATTCATGTATTACAAAGTATATAGAAAATAATGATAAAGAGCCGGCTATTATTTCGGAAGTTATGTATGATTTAAAAAATGAAGTGGTAGCGATGATTGAGACTTTTAAATTCTATAATCAAACCCCATTCTCTGGTTTAGTATATACATTAACCTCTAATGGTGAGGTATCTTTAGAGCTAACTTATGGAGATAAATGATTTAAAGTTCGTTGATGAAATTGATTAGATAAGCTTTTATGGACCTGTTCATTAGGTATTCGGAATCGATGGGTGGCAAACTATACTACAAAGAGTTAACTAATAGAGTTGACTCTGATATTAGTGATATTGATGAGATAAGAGGGAAAATTAGTGATGAAATTTAAAACAATTTATTCTGTTTTTTGGTACTTATTTTTAGGCTGCTCTTTTGTATGGCTAATTTGTGGATTATGCTACAATTTCTTCTATAATGATAAAGTTGAGCAGTCTAGAGTAGAATTGATACAAGCTTTAAATGCATATTTTCCTCGAGAACAATATTTGAATGCTAGCGAAGTATATGAGTCGAACAGAAGAACTCTTTTCTCAAAAGGTATGGCAAGAAATATAAGGAAAGATTCATTACATAAAGATATAGAATCAATAAAACCCTTGAGTGGGAATTGGGAGTTAATTGACCAAGCTAAAACTCGTTATGTATATGAAAATGAATCGTATAGAGTATATGTATTAGAGGATCCAAGGAATGATGGATATATTGTAGTTTTAGCACGTAATAATTGGTTAGAAAGATTGCATTTATAATTTTATTTTAAATGGAGCTATATATGAAGAGTGGTCTTTCATTATTTTTATTATGTATATATTGTCTATATTTTATTAGGAATCCTTATTTTGTATTAGACAAGGAACAAGTTAAACGTTCTAAATCTATGTTATATACGGAAATAGGAATAGGCTGTCTGGTTTTTATACTCATTAATATTCCTTATGATGGTGATAATTTAATTCATCTGTTAGCTGTTATAGGCATATTGAGTTGGGTATTAGAATTGTGGTTGAGAATTTTGGCCGTTAAGTCTGACTCTTCACTTACTTTAGAGAAAATGCCTATTCTATTGAAAAAAGCAAAAAAAGATTTTTATTCTGTAATACCTATAATAGTTATTTTTATGCTTATGATTATTTTTAATGTGATAACTGATAATTTTAAATAATTTTAAATTGCAATATGAAACTGAATATAACTAAAATTAAGTATAATTTGATTGATTAGTGAAAGAGAGTTGTATGAAGCAACTCTCTTTTGTCATATAAAACATATATATACATAAAATGTTGATTTTATGTTTTCTGAGAGATATAATCAGACTAATAAGTTAATAATTATTTGAAAGTAATATATAGGAGAGAGAATTATGAAAGTAGTATCAATCGCTGCCAGTTGTGTGGGCTTAGTTGGCGTTATGTGTGCAACGACAACTTTGGCAGCGGATGTACCTTCCTCATTTATTCAACAAGAAGCGGCTCGAGCCGATGCTTCTTTGCGTCAACGCGCGGAGGCACCGATGGCAAGGGCCGCTTTGTCGCGTTCAGAATCACATTATGACAATTTAAATGGCGCACCTATGGATGCATTGCCACAAGAAGCAGTGTCATTTCCAATTGACCAGATTGTGATTACGTCATCAGAACCGGTCTTTAAGAAGTATAGGAATCGACTGAAAATATATAATCATAACAACATTGGGGCAGAGGGGATTGCTGTACTGCAAAAGCAATTACAAGAGCAAATTCTTGCTGATGGGTATGTAACGAGTCAAGTAGTAGTTCCGAATCAGGATTTACAATCAGGTACACTTACTTTTGAAATTTTACCGGGCTATGTGGAAGATATTGTTCTCACGAATCCAAAAGCTCGCACGAATTGGCGAAGTGCGTTTCCTGTTCGTCCCGGATATGTATTGCGTAGACAAGCATTAGAGCAAGGTATAGACCAGATGCGAAATGTACCGGGACAAGATGTAAAGCTTAGTATTGAGCCAGGTACAAAGCCACTTCACTCTATTGTGAAACTAACGGTAGAACAAAAAGGATTTGTGCATGGGTCGCTGATTTTAGACAATGCAGGTTACGAATCGACAGGAAAATACCAAGGCACTATGTATGTATCATTTAGTCAGTTGGCAGGGCTTAATGATACTTTATCGGCTAGTATAACGAAGGATATTGGTCATCATGGTGATGGACATGGATCAAAGCAGTATGCCATAAATTATGCCGTACCTGATGGAAATCGAATGTATCGCTTATCCACGTATCAATATAGTTATCATCAATTGGTATTTATGCCAGAAGCATTCCGTTCTTCTGGGAATACTCGGGGGATTGAGTTTTCTGTAGAGCAGGTTTTGAATCGGACGAGTCGCTCCAAGACCGCTGCTGTCGCTAAGGTGATTCATAAAACACGCCATAGTTACATTGATGATATAGAAATCGGTGTACAAGAGCAACATACCACAGCATTGGAACTAGGATTATCCCATCGTCAGTATAGTGGGAATACTATGTCTGATGTATATCTCTTTTATCGTCAAGGCATACGAGGCCTAGGTGCTACAGTACGTAGTTGGGAAGGATTGGCAGATAATCCGACTACGTTATATAAAATGGCGGGACTTGAAGGTGAAATTCAAAGCGGTGTACGAATAGGTCATAAACAAGGTGTGTATACGATGCGTTTTAGAAGTCAGTTTACAAATCAACGATTGTTTGGAACTGATCAATTTAGTATCGGTGGACGCTATTCCGTACGTGGCTTCAGTGGGGAAGAAACATTACGTGGTGACTCCGGTTACTACATTCAAAATGAATGGGCCTTACCATTTAGACGACAACGAATAACTCCGTATATAGGTATAGATATAGGTCATGTATGGGGGCCGTCCACAGCGACACAAATTGGTAATACCTTAGTAGGTGGGGTTATCGGTGTTCGTGGGAATATCGGTGATGCATTTCGCTATGATGTGTCATTAGGCACTCCACTTAAAAAGCCGGACGGTTTTACTACTGATACAAGTGTATGGGCTTTCAGATCCAGTTATCAGTTTTAATTAAAAATGTGTGTTATTAAATGAGAGAGTATAAGGAAAGAATAATGAAAATTAAACAGTATACAGCAACCGCATTGTGTGCAGCCTTATTAGTTACAAATTCTGGACCGTGGATTCCGCTAGCAGTGGCACAATCTATTGTACCGAATCAAGGAAAAATGGGTCCAACTATGGATGAAGCCCCTAATGGAACGCCCATTGTCAATATTAATAAACCGAATGCTAATGGTTTATCTCACAATCAATATGATATGTTTAATGTAGATGACAAAGGGGTTATTCTAAATAACTCAAGGAGACCTGTATCTACAGAACTAGCTGGCTATGTGATGGGGAATCCTAACTTGAGAGGTGCTGCAGCTAAGACGATTTTAAATGAAGTAACTGGAACGGGTGCGACTGCTATGAATGGTGCCTTAGAGGTAGCAGGTCGTAAGGCACATGTTATCATTGCTAACCCAAATGGGATTGCTGTTAATAATGGGACATTTATTAATACTAGTGCGGCTACTCTGACAACAGGAAACCCTATTATTACAGACGGAACTATTGCTGGATATGATGTAAAGCAAGGTACTGTGACGGTATCTGGACAAGGTCTCGATGCATCGCGTACATCTCGTACAGATATTTTGGCTGAAGCGGTACAGCTCAACGGCAAGGTATGGTCTGATGAAAGCCATGTGGTAACCGGTAAAAATACAGTATCTGTCGATGGTAGTGGTAAGGTAACTAATGTTACGAAGACCAGTAACTCAGAACAGGTAGGTCTTGACGTTTCTCAAATCGGTGGTATGTATGCGAATAGCATGTACTTAGTAGGAACCAATGATGGTTTTGGCGTGAATAATAAAGGGATTCTTTCCGCACAGAATCATATTTCTGTAGACAGTACCGGCAAGGTACAAAATAGTGGGACTGTGGTGGCGCCGGATATAAGCATTAGTGCAAAAGGCTTTACACAAGTCGGTAAGGCTAAATTCTATGCTGATTCGGCACGTATTTCAGCAGATGCTTTCACACAAACCGGTAATGCTGTTACGAAAGATGCACCGGTACTCATCGCACGTAATAATTTAGCGGTGGCTACCAATACAATAAAAAATACGAATGGTAGTGTGCTGAAGTCTGAGGGTGTGTTACAGCTAGGAAAGACGATGGATTATAACGGCGCTATAGCCGGCAAGATGGATGCGTTGACTAATGTGGCGGCTACTATCGAGGCCGGTCAGCAGGGAGTGATTCTTGCAAAATCCATTGCTAATACAAATGGTGGTATTACGTTGAAACGGGCTACTACAGGAACTACGGAGCATATTAAAAATGAAGTGGCACCGGCAGGCAGTATCAAACGATATCAGCTATCTGAGGAACGTATTTATGATCATGATGATCCAATTCCACAAGATAAGATTGTAGTTCACTCTTCTGAAAATTTACAATTGTCTATTAATGGAGAGCATCATGATAGCTGGACGAAATATGAATATGATCGTACACGAGTAAAAGAAGTAGTGGATACTTCCAAACCAGGGCGTATTATTTCGGGTGGTAACTTACAGATTGAAGCAGACGTTGTTACTAATGATGCTAGCCAAATCAGTGCAGCGGGTACATTGGCTGGTAAAATCGGGCATTATGAAGCGCTTAATCCGAAAGGAAATGAATATATTAGTGAGAATGGGACTGCTACTGGTTATAGTCGCCATAAACATCATGGATGGGATTCCACGAATATTCGTGAGGCGGAGTATCATAATGATATAGTGCAACCGATAGATATACCGGTAGCTGTTTATGGTAGCAATATAGCGAACAGCACGACAGGTGCTACGGTAGATACGTCGGTATTGACGTCTATGAGTCAGTTATCTACAAATCCAAATACATCCTATGCGATGGAAACAGATCCGAATTTTACCAATCGAAGAACCTTCTTATCTTCTGATTATGTCATCAATCGTTTACAACTCAATCCTATGCGTACACAAAAACGATTAGGTGATGGTTACTACGAACAACAATTGGTAATGCAGGCTATTTTACGTCAAACAGGTAAAAGTAGACTACAGGCAGGACTTACAGAAGAAGAGCAGTACCGTAAATTAATGGATGCAGGTCTTACCGTGATGAAGTCTAAATCGATGATGCTCGGACAAGGATTAACTGAATCGGAGCAACAGCAATTGACAGAAGATGTGGTAATGCTTGTTAGTCAACCGGTAGTATTGCCGAACGGTAAGACTGAAACCTTACTCGTGCCAACATTATATTTGGCGCCGACCACACAACGTGTTGAGGGGGCTGCGAATATGCAGGCTCAATCGATTAATTTGCAGGTAGGCACGATGCATAATCGCGGTAGCATAGTGGCGGATGATGCGATAACTGTACATGGTAATACGATACACAATGATAACGGACTGATTAAAGGTCGCACAACAATAGTGGTGGCGGATACCGATGTTCGTAATACACAAGGCACGATAGAAGGCCGTGATCGTACAACTGTATATGCTAAGAATGATGTGATAAATGAGGGCGGTACGATTAAGCAAACCGATGAAAAAGGAAAGCTTGTCGTAGCGGCAGATCGTGATGTTATCAATAAGGGCGTTAAGTATGAAGCCAGCAATAGTAAGGTTGTATGGAATAGTGCCAATAGCCGTCGTGAAACAGTAACTGCTGTAGATCAAGGTCAAATTACGGCGAAAGGCGATGCTGTAGTTACAGCAGGTCGTGATGTTGCTATGCAGGGTGGTAAAGTGACTTCCGATAAGGATGTTGCTCTAGTAGCTGGACGTCAGGTAAACATGCGGTCTATGACAGCGAATCATGAATTAGAGGAACATCGCTATGACAAAGGAAAATCCGGTGGTGGTCATTCTCAGACTACAGAAACACATGATGTAGTGAATGAAGTAACCACTGTAGGCAGCAGTGTGGAAGGTAACAATGTAACTGTGGCTGCTAATACTGATGTAGCACTTAGTGGTAGTGAAATTTTGGCAGCTGATAAGGTACAGGTGGAAGGTCAGAATGTAAAACTTGATACGGCATCGGCAACAAGTACCGTTGACCATGTGTATAAGGACAAGAAGAAAAGTTTAGTTAAACGGGAACATACGGATGCAACCGGTGTAGCACAAGTGACGGCTGTAACAGGTTCTGTTGTGAGTGGCAAAGACGTTGTGATTAAATCTGGTCATGATGTGACAGGACAATCCGCTAAACTGATGGGTGAAAAAAGCGTTCAAGTGACGGCAGCTGGTAAGGTTGAACTCGGTGCAGATAAGAATGTAACGAAAGAAACGAGTACATATCGTCATAAAACTTCAGGTTTAATGGGAAGTGGTATCGGATTTACTATTGGTACAGAAAAACGAAATATAGATGATACCAATCGTGAAGAGGAAACCGTACGTAATACTATTGCTAGTACGAAGGGCAATGTAAACATTATGGCAAATGATACGGTACATCTTACTAGTGCCGATGTAGTAAGTAAAACCGGTACTACAATTGAGGGCGCTGCAGTGACCCTTGATGGTAATACTGATACGCAACATATGACACATGATGATCGCTATAAAAAGTCCGGCTTAACGGTGGCATTAGGTGGTGCATTAGCTGATAGTGTAACGAATGCAACGCGAACTATTAAACAAGCTGGAGGCCGTGATGATAAACGTTTGACAGCACTTGAACTTAATGAAGCTCGTAAACAGTTACAAGACGGATATGAAGCTGTAGATAGTGCTTTACATGGAGCTAAAATACGAGATGCAGTGACTGGTAAAGTTGAGAAAGTAAATGGTAAAGCTAAACGAGGTCCTAAAAATATTGATAATGCTATTAATTTATCTGTATCAATTGGTAGCACATCACAGAAACAAGGTCAAACTGTAGATACCGCAACTTATAAGGGTGGCTCTGTTATTAGTGATGGCGATGTTCGTATAACGGCTCATGATGCTAAGAAAAATGGTATTACCCTTACTGGTGAAAGCGTATCTGCTCAATCTATTAGTTTGGCTAGCGCTAGCGATATCAATATAGAGGCTGGTAAGAGTACAGTAGATGTGAAAAATGACTATAAGAGTTCTGGTTGGAGTGCAGGTGCGAGTATTAGTTTAACTGGTGGTGGACTTCTCGATATTAATGCGAGTGCTCATATGGCTCGTCAAAATGGGGATACCCATCAAGAAAGTTATGTACCAACTAAGATTAAAGCAGTCGAATTAGCACAGCTTAAAGCAAAACGAGATACAAATATTATTGGTTCCACTGTATCTGGTAAAAAGGTAGAAGTAGATGCAGGTCGTGATTTACATATTCAAAGCTTACAAGATGTAGATAACTTTAAAGAACATAGTAAATCTGCTGGATTCTCTGTATCCTCGAAACCTAATTTCAAAGATCCAACTGGTAGCATAAATGCTAGCGTAGGTCGAATTGATAGTAAATGGAAAAGCGTAACTCAACAAGCTGGTATTTATGCTGGAGAAGAGGGCTACAACCTTGATGTAGGTAACAGTACTACATTAGAAGGTGCTGTTATTAAAAGTAACGCTCCGAAAACTAAGAATAAATTGAGCACAAAATCTCTTGAGATGAAGGACATCCAAAACGAAGCCGAGTATACATATAGCAACAATGGTATTGGCTATAACTACTATGGTAGTAAAAAGAAACTCGAAGAGATGAAGACCAATGATAAAAAAGGTTATGATAAAATTTATAACAATATAGGCCTAGTTCCAAACTTAGGCGTAGGATCTAAAGGTAAAGCGAGCTCTACTACTCAATCTGCTATTTCTGATGGTATACTAACTGTAGATGGTAAAGAAATTGATACCAAGACCGTTAATACTAATACTGAAAATACATTACATCAATTAGATAAGATTTTCGATAAAAAGAAAATTGAAGAACGTCAGGAATTAGCTCGTCTATTCTCTAAAAATGCATTCGAACAACTACATAATTGGCAACCAACAACTAAGGATGGCAAAGTCGCTAAGTCCATTGCTCATGGTGTAATAGGTGAGTTGGCAGCTCGTATGGCTGGTAATGCACCTGGTAGTGGTTTTAAAGCTACTATGACAAATGAGCTGTTAATTGGTGAAATTAAGAAAGTGGCTAAACATGATCCAGCATTAGCACAATGGTTGAGTGCTGCAGTAGGTGGTGTAGTTAACAGCGTAAGTGGTGATTCTTTAAATGCTGGGGCTGCAGTATCAATTTATGCTACTAAATGGAATGAATTTCAGTATGAACCTGAATTATTTGATCAGTTAAATTTGATTAAAAAAAATAATTACATTGTATCAATAGATGGAAAGTCTTTCGACCTTAGAAATATGAAAAATGGTGCTTATTATGTTATTTCTGTAAAAGATAAGATAACGAATAGGTATAAAAATATTGCTATTGATAATAAATTACAGATGTTTGATATTGTATATAAGGATGGTGGAACTACATCAGGATTAATAGGTTATCATTTTTCGATATTAGATATAGGTAAGAGTTATGAGCCAGAGACTTATAAAAAATTAGATTTAGTTAATTCAAATAGTAATCTACAGTCTCTTGGTAAGAAACGTACATTTAAAATAACTGACTATGATGGTAGTTTAAATTCACCGATAGATGATTCTAAGGTTTTAAAAAATCGGCTTTTAAAATTTTGGTATTCAACTAAGAACTTTTTTAGTGGATTATTTAATAAAAATCAATACGGTGAAGATTCTTTGACAGCTGGATATAGGCGTGCGTTACAAGGAAAGTCATATGGTTATACTCCTAAATGGAATTGGGAAACTGGAGAATATTCTATAATGGAAAATCCTATTGTAGAATCATTTCTTTCTGGTTCAGAAGTTTTAAATGCTCAAAACATAGGGATTAGTACGCATGCTGAAGATATAGATCTTAATGGTCGTGGCTTTGGGGGTAAGAGTATACTAAGAGGGTTTATAAAAAGAGAGCCGTCAAAACAAGTTTTAAACCGAATTACAGATGGAACTCATATGGAGGTCGTTGATGGTATTAAAGTATTAAAGCCTAGTATTGTTTATCTAAAAAATGGTTATACATATTATACTGATGCCGATAGAAATATAACAAAGGTATCTGGCATAATAGAGTTAAATGATGCTAAACGCATACCTAGCGCACAAAAGGCTATAGTAGAGCAAACGGGTAGACCGGGTGAGGATCATGGAGGACATTTAATTGCAAAGATATTTAATGGCTCTGGTGATATAGATAATTTGGTTGCTATGGATAGAGTAGTAAATCAAAGTGAATATAGAAGAGTTGAAAATGCAATAAAAAAAGCTGTCATGGAAGGAAATGTTGTGTCTGTAGAAATTGAGGTTATTAGAAATGGTAGTAAACGACCATCTGAATTTAAGTTCTCCTATAGTATAAATGGAGAGCTTGCTGCTAAACGTACTATTTCGAATTAATTATAGGAGTAGAAATGAATACATATATTAATAAAATAAGAGATTTACTTATTGATTGTATGCCTGAACATTGGTATAAGGCTTATTTATATTTTGATAGTACGGAAACCGGCACAATGACTTCAGCATATTATTATGTAAAGACTCCAGCAGGGTCAATAATTAATTATGGTGATTTATTATACAATTGTAGTACTGAAAAAGTAAATTCTATTAATAATAATATGGATGAGATTTTAGTAAATGTGCGTTTATTACATAATGTATCTGTTGAGCCATGGACATGGGGAACGATGTATATTTCACGAGATGACTATGAACCCCATTGTGAATTTCATAATGATCGCGTAACTGATGAGTATTGGCTTCAAAATATACATAAGTGGAGATATCAGAATTTTGGTGTTCTGGCTAGAGAAGATGAATTTGAGCCGGATGTATATAAAGAAATGCTAAAAGGTCCTCGCGGTGTTTTATTATTGGAGGATATGGAATCTCGTGTATTAGCAAAAAATTATACTGCCATAGATAAGGCCTTTAGATTAGAACATAAGAGTTTGGAAGATGAGCTCGAGAAACATTATAATAAAGTGGCAAAACATATATTTAAATTAACGCCTCTAAATTGGTATCGTGCTAAATTACATTTTGAGATGAATGTTGATAATCCTTCTGTAGAGATTTTTGTTTATAAAAGTGCGGATGACTCATGTATTATAAAGTATGGAGAAAATAATACAGAAGAACCTGCTGTTATTTCGGAAATTATGTATGATTTAAAGAATGAAGTTTTATCGATGATTGAGACTTTCAAATTCTATAATCAAAATCCGTTCTCTGGGTTAATATTTATATTAACAGCTAATGGTGAGGTATCTTTAGAATTATCTTACTCAAATCAGTAGTTTAGTATTACATACTATTATAATGACACCTATACTACCCACAAGGGCTTGGTATAGGTGTCATTTTTATATTACAAAATAATAAAATATCAGTATTAATTAAAATCTAAGCAATTCTATCAAAATCATCAGCTTTCTACGTTTTTATGAGTGTTTTATGATAAAATAAAAGGTATGAATACTTCAACAACTAGGTCTATTACCTATAATGGTGACAGAATTGAATATGAGTTAACCATCAAGCGTGTGAAGAACATGAACATGCGCATTACAAAGGATGGTGTGATCCATGTGTCGGCGAATGGGTATGTGCCGGATTATAGGGTGGACAAGTTTGTCATTGAGAATATGCCCTTCATTGAGCGGGCTCGTTACAAGATTGATGCATTGAATGCCAAGCGCGTCGATGCATTGCAGTATGTGAATGGTGAAAGCTTATCAATACTCGGTATTCCCGTTACGTTGCGCCTAGTTGAGCAGGATGGAAAGCCTCACATCGGTTTTGACGGAAAAGCCATTCTTACCATGGTTGTACCTCGTGGTACGACATTTGAAGCTAAACATAAATTAATGCAAAGTTATTGGCGTAATTTAGGGGAGAAGGTCTTTGTCCATTGGGCAAAGGTCGTGTATCAGCGCTTTCACAAGCAAGGTATTGATGTGCCTATGCCAATCATAAAACAGCAGCGAATGAAGAGTCGTTGGGGTTCTTGTACGCCTGCAAAGCAGCTCGTCAAGATGAACACCCGTTTGTTAGAGGGACCACAGGCGTATATTGAGTACGTTATGGTTCATGAGTTTGCTCATTTTAAATATTTAGACCATTCCAAGAACTTTCACAATCTAGTGGCGCAGTTTTTGCCAGATTGGAAGGCTCGTAAGAAGTCATTGAACGTGTATTTTGCTCATCGCCCTTAAAGGAGGTGTACCATGCAGCCATTTGTACATTTACATAGTCATACAGAGTTTAGTTTGCTAGATGGCATCAGTCGTTTGCCTGACATGGTACGTCGTGCGAAGGAGTTAAATCAGCCGGCCCTTGCCATTACAGATCACGGCAATATGTACGCAGCTATTTATTTCTATAAAGAGTGTATAGCCCAAGGCGTTAAGCCTATCATCGGTTGTGAAGTGTATGTAACGGAAAACAATCGATTTGATCGTCCAGAAGGTCGTAGCCGTGAAAGACTAAAACATCTTATCTTGTTGGCTGAGACCATGGAAGGGTATCGTAATCTTGTTAAAATTGTATCGAAAGCGTCTACAGAAGGCATGTTATATCGCCCACGTGCAGACCGCGATCTATTGCGTCAATATAGCAAGGGGATTATTGCCCTTAGTGCTTGTATTCAAGGGGAAATTCCTCAGTATATCTTGCAAGACAATATGGAAGGCGCTAAGCGTTCCATCGAATGGTATATTGAGACGTACGGTAAGGATAATTTCTTCTTAGAAATTCAAAATCATGGCTTGCCAGAGGAGGCAAAGGCCCAAGAGGAGCTCATTAAGCTCAGTAAGGAATACGGTCTTGGCATCGTAGCGTCTAATGACTTCCACTATGTCTTAAAAGAGGATGCAGACGCTCAGGATATTAAGGTTTGTATTTCTACAGGCCGCCGCCGTGCCGAAGTGGACCGCTTAAAGTTCCCTAATGATGAGTTCTATTTGAAATCCGGGGATGAGATGGCGCAGTTGTTCTCTCATATTCCTGGGGCCATTGAAAACACATTAAAAATTGCAGAGCGCTGTAACGTAGAATTCAACTTCGACGAACATCACTTGCCTCACTTTGATGTGCCCGAAGGGGAAACGTCTAAAACGTATTTACGTAAGGTTTGTGAACGAGAAATTCCACGCCTTTATGGTGAAACGTCTGAAGAGTTACAAAAGCGTCTCGACTACGAGTTAGATGTTATCGGTACGATGGGGTTTGAGGATTACTTCCTCATCGTGTGGGATTATGTGCGGTATGCCCGTGAGCACGATATCTTAGTAGGACCAGGCCGTGGTTCTGCGGCAGGTTCTGTAGTAGCGTACCTTTTAGGTATTACAGGTCTTGATCCATTAAAATACGATTTGCTTTTTGAACGGTTCTTAAATCCAGAGCGGGTAAGCATGCCTGATATCGATATTGACTTCTGCTATGAAAAACGTGGTCAAGCCATTGAATATGTAACGCGAAAATACGGACAGGAGCGTGTATCCCAGATTATTACGTTCGGTACAGAGGCGGCTCGTGCCGTAATTCGTGACGTAGGTCGCGTGCTCGACTTACCTCTGGCTGAAGTGAACCGCATCGCTAAGATGATTCCCAACGAACTGGGGATTACCTTAGATAAGGCTCTACAAGGAAAAGAGCTAAAAGCTTTATACGAAACCGATCCAAATGTAAAAGAGTTATTCGACTTTGGTAAAAAGCTAGAAGGGATAGCGCGAAATTCGTCCACGCATGCGGCGGGCGTCGTAATTTCTGCAGATCCTCTCGATGACCATGTGCCGGTACAAAATGCCAACGATGAAGGCTTTGTAACGCAGTATGATAAGGATAATATCGAGGAATTGGGCCTCCTAAAAATGGACTTCTTGGGCCTCCGTACTTTGACGGTTATGGGGGATGCTTTAAAACTCATCAAGGCGAACCGTGGTATTGACCTAGACTTAGACGCCATTCCGCTCGATGATGCGGCGGCTTGTGAGCTTCTCACCAAGGGTGACACATCTGGTGTATTCCAACTTGAGTCGGAAGGTATCACTAAGCTCGTTATGGACCTTAAGCCTGAGCATTTTGAAGACTTAATTCCATTGGTAGCCTTGTATCGTCCAGGCCCATTAGGCTCTGGGATGGTGGCGGACTTTATCGACCGCCGTCATGGTAAAAAAGAGGTTACTTATTTACATCCTATTTTGGAACCTATCTTGAAAGATACCTTTGGTGTAATCTTATACCAAGAACAGGTTATGCAGATTGCGTCCGCCATGGGGGGCTTCTCCCTTGGTCAAGCGGATTTGATGCGCCGTGCCATGGGTAAGAAAAAGGAATCTGTTCTAAAGGCGCAACGGGAGTCCTTTATTCAAGGCTCCGTAGCAAACGGTATTACTGAATCCGTTGCGAATGAAGTATTCGACTTGCTCGTATACTTCGCTGGCTACGGCTTTAATAAATCACATAGTGCGGCTTATGCGTATATCGCGTACCAGACAGCGTACTTGAAAGCGCACTATTTCCCGGAATTTATGGCGGCTACCATGACGAGCTTCATGCAGAATATGCAAAAGTTAACGTATTACATTAACTCTTGCAAGAAGCATAACGTTAAGGTTCTAGGTCCAGATATTAACTATTCTGAACGCAGTTTTGCCGTACAAGACGACGCCATTCGCTTTGGCCTTGGCGGTATTAAGAACGTAGGGGACAATGCTATTGATCGCTTGATTCGCGAGCGCAATGAGCATGGTCTGTATACGGATATCGTGGACTTCTGCAAACGGGTGGATAATAGGGTTGTTAATAAACGACTTCTTGAAAGTCTCATTCGCTGCGGCGCCATGGATGGCTTCAAGGAAAATCGTAACCAATTGTTGCACATGTATGAAAGCGCACAAGCCGTTGGTGCTAAAGAGCAAAAAGATGCTGCTATGGGTACCATGAACCTCTTTGGCGATATGGAAGAATCTGTCGATTTCATCCCTGTTCCCAATGTGGAGGATTTATCGGAAGACGATAAGTTAAAGGATGAAAAAGAATATACCGGCTTTTACATTACGGGGCATCCATTGCAAGGATATGCGAAAGAATTGGAAGGTCTCTTTGAACTGGGTGCTCTCGTAGAAAATCCAGAGCAATACGATGGCCAAACCATTACCTTTGGTGGCCTCATCGAAAATAAATCGGATCGCATGACAAAGCGCAATGAGGTTATGTCCATTCTTCGCATCGAAGATTATTCTGGTGCGGCTAATGTAGTGGCATTCCCTAAGGTCTTTAGTCAAAGTCAGCAATTCCTTGCGGTCGATATGATTGTTAAGGTAAAAGGCCGGGTTGATGCGGATGAAAAGGGTGTGCAAATCATTGCAGACCGTATTACGCCATTAAAGGTAAACTATGGGCAGGCAAAACAGGTGGCAATCCACATTTATAGCCAATATGATACACCAGAAAATAGCGAAGCCTTAAAACGCGTATTGACTAGCACCGCTGGCTCTGTGCCAACGTCGTTATATTTACACCGTCAACGAAAACGCATTAATTTACCACCAAATATGTGCTTTGACCCTAGTGATGAATCTATCAGGGCTATTGAATCTATTCTAGGCGAGGGCTCCGTAGAGGTACAGTAAACATATAATGTTAACACAAGTATGTGCGACATATAATGAGCATATATAGGTGTAACATGTAATAAGCATATACTTGATACATAAGTATATAAATGGTGTAGAGAAACATATGTTGCGTGAGGCATAGATAGCTTTCACCAACATTGATATAATAAGAAATGAAAGATCCAATCTTGGAGGTGCTTTCATAGGAGGAAAGATGAAACGTACAAAGATCGTATGTACTGTAGGTCCGGGAACGGATAAATTTGGTATCTTAGAAGATATGATGCGGGCGGGCATGAACGTAGCTCGTTTTAACTTCTCCCACGGATCCCATGAAGAGCAAGCAGAACGCATGCAAATGGTGCGCGATGCGGCGATGATTGTGAATAAACCAATCGCATTAATGCTCGATACAAAAGGTCCAGAGGTACGTCTTGGTCTATTTAAAGAGGGCAAGGTATTTCTCGAAGCCGGTCAACAATTTACGTTGACTACAGATGATGTGGAAGGTACAAAAGAGCTTAGCTCCGTGAACTACAAAGGTCTTACAGGCGATGTGTCCGTAGGGGATAAAGTCCTCTTGGCTGATGGGCTTGTAACACTTGTTATCGATGCTATCGAAGGTAATAATATCGTTACAACTGTTCAAAACAGCGGGGAAATCGGTAACCGCAAGCGTGTAGCCGTACCAGGTATAGCACTAAGCTTGCCACCCGTATCTGAACAGGATGAAGCAGACTTGCGCTTTGGTTGTCAACAAGGGGTAGACTTTGTGGCCGCATCCTTCATGCAACGCGGCAAAGACATTGTGGCTATTCGTCGCATTCTTGAGTCTGAGAAAAAAGACATAAAGATTATCGCGAAAATTGAAAATGCAGAAGGCGTTAAAAATATCGATGAAATCTTGGAAGTTGCGGATGGACTCATGGTTGCTCGTGGCGATCTCGGTGTAGAAATTCCTGCAGAAGAGGTGCCAGTACTTCAAAAGATGATGATTGAAAAATGTAATGACTTGGGGAAACCCGTTATTACGGCGACACAAATGCTCGAGTCTATGATTCAAAACCCACGTCCTACACGTGCGGAAGCAAGTGACGTAGCCAACGCCATTTTGGATGGTACTGATGCGATTATGTTGTCTGGCGAAACAGCCAATGGTTCCTATCCTGTAGAAGCTGTTGCAACCATGACTCGCATTGCAGAGGTAACGGAGAAGGCTGCAATTTATGATAGCTATAGCCGCGCTCGTGAGGATGAAGAAATGACTACCACAAGCGCCGTATGTTTGGCTAGCGTGCGCGTAGCTCAAAACCTCGGGGCCACAGCTATTTTGACATGTACTGAATCTGGTCATACCGCACTCAGTGTGGCTCGTCATCGTCCAGATTGTAAAATCATCGCTGTTACACCTCATGAGGAAACTATTCGTCGCATGCAATTATGCTGGGGCGTAGAGGCTATCAAGGGGCATGAAATCATTAACTCCGATGAAATGGTTAAACAAGCTATTACCGGTGCTCTCGGCACTGGCGCCATCGAGTCTGGTGACCTCGTAGTTGTTACTGCTGGGGTACCATCTGGTGCAACAGGTACGACCAATATGATTCGCGTTCATATTGCAGGTCGAGTGCTCCTGTCTGGTAATGGTATTTTACGCAAATCCGTTACAGGTAATGTGTATATTGCTGCTAATCATAAGGACAATTATGAAAGCTTCAAAGACGGCGATATCCTAGTAGTAGGTACAATGGAGCCTGAATTGATGGCCATTGCCAAACGCGCTGGCGGTATCATCGCAGTAGAAGATGGTTATACATCGGACAGTGCTATCGCGGGCATTACGTATGGTATTCCTGTTATCTTAGGCGCTAAAAATGCCCACGAAGTGCTCCTCGAAGGTCAAGAAGTGACTATCGATGGAGAACGTGGTAAGGTATTTGCGGGCATTGCCAATGCTCGATAATCGCTATAAGTGATAATTAAATAAGGAGGAATAGTATGAATCCATATAATGTAACAGGACCTACTGCAGCTGAGGTTGCACAGGTTGAAAGTATCGTATCCCAACGATTAAAAGGCTCTTTCTTGTGGATGGTTGTAGGTTTGCTTACAACCATCGGTGTTGGCTTTGCCGCATTAGCAAATCCAAACTGGTTACGTTTTGCGTATCAAAACTTTAATATTATTTTATTAGTAGAGCTTGGTGTGGTATTCCTATTTAGTGCTCGTGCATATTCTGCTAATATAATGACGTTACGTGGTATGTTCTTCCTCTATAGTGCTTTGAATGGTCTCACATTGACCTTGGTATCTTTGCGATATGATGTGTTTGATGTAGTTATTCCGGCGTTAATAGGTACTCTTGCTTTCTTCATTGGCTTTGCAGTGGTAGGGGCTACAACTAAGCGTAATTTATCATCCCTTACACCATATGTGATGGCGGCATTGTTCGGCATGATCATCGTATCCTTGGTGATGATGGGGGCCCGCTTCTTTAACTGGACTGTACTCAGTGGCTTTAGTGATACTGTTAGTTTGGTTCTAGGTTATGTAGGTGTTGTAGTGTTCTCTATCTTTACAGCTATCGATGTGAACCGCATTAAAAATAATGTGACACAAGTGGCGCTCATGGAGGATGAAACAATTTTAGACCGCATTGAAATCACAGGCGCTTTGAGCCTATACTTAGATTTCATTAACTTATTCTTATCCTTATTACGCATCTTTGGTAATAAGCGATAACAAAGGAGTTTGTATGGACGATAGAGAATGGCAAACCTTTGTTACTGTTGTGGATGAAGGCAATATTACAAGGGCTGCTGAAAAATTATTTTTATCGCAACCAGCGTTGAGCTATCGGTTGCGCCATATGGAAAAAGCCTTGAGCCATTCTCTGTTGTTGCGGACTGCTGAAGGGATTGCCCTCACGGCACAAGGCGAAATTTTCTATGATTACTGCAAGCGAATGATGCAAGAACAAGAGGCCTTGGAGAATGCTATGAATTCCGCTTCTGGCAAGATTCAAGGGACATTGAAAATCGCGTCATCTATTAACTTTGCAGACTATGAATTACCAGCCTTATTGAGATCTTTCCGAGAACAATATCCAGATGTTCACATTCAAGTGAAGACTGCTTTCAGCCATCAAGTGGTAAAGATGTTTAATACCGGTGACTGTATGGTCGCCTTTGCTCGTGGTGGTTATGATGTGTCTGGCAAGTCTGAATTGTTACTAGCAGAACCATATTGTTTAGTATATAAAGAATTAGTGCCACCTGAATCCTTGGTAAAAGTACCATTCATTAAATATCAAACAGATGCATCGGTGGCAAATATTATCGAAACTTGGTGTGCAGAACATTTTGATGAGCCTCCAAGTGTGGCGATGGATGTAAACTCTATGAGTACTTGTCGCCATTTTGTTCGTGCTGGCCTTGGTTGGTCTATCTTGACCTATATGGGACTTGGATCCTGTAAGGATAAAGATATCTATGTGAGTCCATTGCGTAGCAAAGATGGTGAATACATCACCCGTGATACTAATATGGTGTACACAAAAGATGCGGAAAACTTGGTTGTGGTAAAAACATTTATCGAATATGTTCGCAATTACTACAAAGAACATACCGTGGTGGATGACAGTATATTTAGAGAATATAAAGCATAGGATGCATTATAATAGAGTATATCTATGAGATTTTCTAACTGTTTATCCATGCTGTTTCAGTATTGGACTTTTTCGATATAATAACTCATAATATAGATTAAGAGCAATATAGTACCATGTAAGTGCATGTATATCCCCTTTGGGGAGGTATACATGCATTTTTTTCATTTTGGGATGTGTTTCTATGCTTAAAATGCATAAAAAGTATGATTAGTAGATATAAAAGTTTTTATAACCCCTATAAAGGTAATCTATTTTTCATATTACTTTTAAACATTTATAATGAGGGTAGACTTAATCAATGTAATCGACGTCGCGAGCGGTTATGTTGTTAAAGACTAGATGATTTTATGTATGCCTAAGTTAGTTAAGAAAGGGAAAGACACACATGAAAGACAAATTATGGCGCATTGGCCTTATGGTTGCCATCGTCGCATTTATGTGGTTCGGTGGCACACCTGAAGGCCTCAAACCAGAAGTATGGAAATTATTTGGTATTTATTTAGCTACTATCGTGGGCTTGGTATTAAAACCATTCCCAGTTCCTATTACAGTATTATTAGGTGTTGCTACATCTTCTGTTTTATTGAACAATACAAAAGACGTATTGGTTGGTTACAGTAATACAGCATTGTGGTTGATCTTCGCAGCCTTCGCTTTATCCGTTGCATTCGGTAAAACTGGCCTTGGTCACCGCATTGCGTACTACTTGGTTCGCGCTTTTGGTAGTACAACACTTCGTCTTGGTTATGTAACTGCATTCCTTGATATGATCTTATCTCCTGCAACACCATCCAACACAGCTCGTGCGGCAGGTATCGTATATCCAATCAACTTGTCCATCGCTGAAGCAGTTGGTTCTTACCCAGGTGAGACTGCTAAAAAAGCAGGTGCTTACCTCTTGCAGAATGGTTACTTTGCAACTAAAGTAACATCCTTCTTCTTTGCGACAGCAATGGCGCCAAACTTATTGGCTTTAGACTTCATTACTAAATTGACTGGTGTAACTTTAAACTGGGCTCAATGGGCATTAGCTATGTTCGTACCTGGTTTCATCATGTTAATGCTTATCCCACTTATTGGCTACATGTATGAACGTCCAAGTGTAAAAGACATCGACAACAAGAAAATTGCTGCTGACGGTTTGGCGGAATTAGGACCTATGAAAGCGTCCGAAAAAGGTCTTATCGCTATTGCACTTCTTGCAATCGTAGGCTGGATTCTTCCTACTTTTGATGTTACTCTTAATGCAACAGCAGTTGCTATCGTAGCGATGCTTGCTACATTCGTATTTGGTATTATTACTTGGGATGATTTGCTCAAAACTAAAGCTGCTTGGAACACATTGATTTGGTTTGGTGGTATCTTGGGCTTATCCTCTGCATTGACTAAAGGTAAATTCTTCGAATGGTTGGCTAAATACTTAGAAACTCACATGAACTTCGGTTTAGATCCATTCATGATGCTTATCCTTATCTCCATTGTTTCCGTTGCGGTTCGTTACTTCTTCGCATCTGGTACTGCATACATCTCCGCGATGCTTCCAGTATTCTTGATTTTAGGTGTTAACGCAGGCGTGGATCCTACATTACTTGCTTTCATCTTGATCGGCACAAACTCCTATGGTGGTTCCGTAACTCACTACGGTGCTGCTCCTGGTCCAATCATCTTCTCCGCTGGTTACAACAACGTAAAAGATTGGTGGACAGTTGGTTTGATTTCCGCTTTAGTATGTTTAGTATTGAACTACGTAATCGGTATCCCTTGGTGGAAAATCACTGGTTTCATGTAATATGAAGCTTTCACTATGGAGTGTTAGAATTTAATTGTTAGTATTCAATGTCTGTACTGGGCTCTCGCGACGAGCCTGTACAGACTTGAACTTTATATATGTTTCACAACGAAAGGATGCAACATGGCACAATTAGTAAAAGCTGCGCAAGCTGGCTTCGACGAAAAAAATGATGCATTAGTAACGGTTGAACCGATTGCTAGCGGTATCGAAATTGAATTAACATCCAAAGTTATCCGCCAATACGGCGACCAAATTAAATCCGTTATCTTGAACACAGTGAAAGAAGCTGGTTATGATGGCGTAAAAGTAATCGTACAAGATAAAAATGCTTGGGATTACACAATTAAAGCTCGCGTATTAGGTGCATTGGAAAGGGGGAGCAAAGCATAATGGCTAACGATAAAACATTCCCAGAAGTTAAAACTAACCCATTAACAGAGGCTGCTAAAAAACGCTTGTCTCGTTCCATGATGTTCGTACCGGGTAATACACCTAAAATGATTAACAGTGCAGATATTCACGGTGCTGACTCCATCATGATCGATATCGAAGATTCCGTGCCAATTACAGAAAAAGACACAGCTCGTCTTTTAACTGCAGAAGCATTGAAATCCCGTAAATTCCGTGCAGAAACAGTTGTTCGTATCAACCATCCTACACAAACTCCTTATGGCTATGACGATCTTGATGTTATCGTTCCAGCTAAACCTGATATGATTCGTTTACCTAAAACTGAAGATGTTTCTGAAGTTGAAATCGTAGCGAAGAAGATTGAAGAAGTGGAAAAAGCTAACGGTTGGCCGGAAGGTACAATCAACATTATCGTGGCTATTGAATCCGTCCGCGGCTTATATAATGTTCGTGAAATCTGCCATGGTCCTCGCGTAGTTGCTATCGCTCTTGGCGCTGAAGACTATCGTGCAGACCTTCGCACAGGTAAACATAAACCAGCTGTTGAATTGTTGTTCGCTCGTCAAACAATCCTTCATGCGGCGCGTGAAGCAGGTATCCGCGTAATCGATACTGTATTCTCCGACGTGAAAGACCCACAAGGCTTCCGCGAAGAAGTTGAATTCATTAAAGCTTTGGGCTATGATGGCAAATCTTGTATCCACCCAAGCCAAATCAAAATTATCCACGAAGTATTCACTCCTGACGAAAAAGAAATCGCTCATTCCGTTAAGGTATTGAACAGCTATGCAGATGCATTGCGCAACAATAAAGGCGTAATCTCCGTAGATGGTAAAATGATCGATGGTCCTATCGTAGTTCGTGCACAACGCGTAGTTGATAAAGCACGTGCAGCAGGCATTAAAGTTGAATTAGAGGAAGGAGCAGAATACGATGTTAAATAAAGTAGGTCGCGATATCCCAACAAATATCCCAGCACTAGAAGGTCGCGAAGTATATCAAGGTGAATTCGCAATCGAACCTAAAGCTCATCGCGCAGGTAAACCTGTACACATGAGCCGTGTTGGTACAAATAAAGTACTTGCTTCTATCGATGAAGCAATCGAAAAGGTTGGCGTAAAAGATGGCATGACATTGTCCTTCCATCATCATTTGCGTAACGGTGACTATGTAATGAAAATGGTTATGGAACGCGTACAAGCAAAAGGTATCAAAGATATTACTATCGCATCTTCTTCCTTGTCCCCATGCCATGAATTCTTGGTAGAAATGATTCAAGATGGTACTGTAACAGCTATCGAAACATCTGGCTTGCGCGATCGTCTTGGTAAATTCTTAACTCAAAACCCAGGCGTATTGAAACGCCCTGTAGTGATTCGTTCTCATGGTGGTCGTGCTCGTGCTATCGAATCTGGCGAAGTTCATATCGACGTAGCTTTTATGGGTGCTCCTACAGCTGATCCACGTGGTAATGCTACTGGTCGTATGGGTAAATCCGCATGTGGTGCACTTGGCTATGCTAAAGTTGACTCTCACTATGCAGACAAAACTGTTATCATCACTGATAATTTGGTTGATTATGTACACAACTATGCAATTCCTCAAACTGATGTAGATTATGTTGTTGAGGTTGAAAGCATTGGTGATCCAGAAGGTATCGCTTCTGGTGCGGTAGGTTTCACTAAAAACCCTATCCAAATTAAAATTGCTGAACTAGCTGGTGAATTCCTTGACCAAGCAGGCATCATTAAAGATGGTTTCGTATTTCAATTGGGCGCTGGCGGTGCTCCATTGACAGTTGCAAAATTCATCGCTGAAAAACTTCGCAAACGCGGTGAAGTAGGTGGCTTCGCTATCGGTGGTGCTACTGGTATCTTGACTGGTATGCTTGAAGAAGGCTTGATTCGTGCAATTTACGATACTCAAACATTCGATACAACTGCAGCAGCTTCTTTAGATAAAAACCCTGCACACATCGAAATGTCCGCTTCCATGTATGCTAACCCATGGACTGACTGCACTACAAACTACCTAGACGTAGTATTCCTTGGTGCTACTGAAATCGACCTTGATTTCAACGTAAACGTAATGACTGACTCTAACGGTGTATTGATGGGCGCTTCTGGCGGTCACTCCGATACAGCAGCAGGTGCTAAATGTACAGTTATTACTTGTCCATTGATCCGTGGTCGTTTGCCAATGATCCGTGACAAAGTTGCAACTGTAATTACACCAGGCTCCTCCGTTGATGTACTTGTTACTGAATACGGTATTGCAATCAACCCAGCTCGTACTGATTTGATTGAACGCTTCAAAGATAGCAACTTGCCTATCTACACAATTGAAGAATTACAACAATTAGCATTCGACTTGGTAGGTAAACCACAAGATATCCCTGTATCCGACAAAGACGAAGACATCGTGGCAATCGTAGAATACCGCGATGGTTCTATCCTTGACGTGGTTCGTAAACCTCTATAATTGAGTAGGGGTTGGAGTCCGGTAGAGTCCGTTTGGGTTTCGCTGTCAACTCACCATCCCATGCTAGTAAGTTAATACAAAGACCCGCTCCATGAGTTCGAGGACCATGAAGCGGGTCTTTTTGAATTTATGCGTTGTTTTATTATTAACTTCAAAGATAGAAATAAAGTCTAATGTGGCAAATATGGTACATGATTATAGTTATACTTTTACTATAAGAAGATTGGAGACTTTTAGGAGGTAGTTTTTATGTATCGTTGTATTGCCAATTTAGAGATTGATCTAGATGGGTTAGGTGAGTTTTATGGTGAAATAGGCGAATATGAAATACTAAATATGTACCAAATAATATCAGCGTGGTTACAGGATGATTTAGATGGGCCTAATCCAGAAAATACAGTATTCGGTGTATCAGAGTATGCCTTAAACTGGATGTCTGTATTGCCTGGAGATATTTCTTATCGTAACCTATTTGATATGGGGAGTTGTAAGGTTGGTAATCGTTATGAAAGTATTGATTATTTATATGCAAAATTTCTACAAACATTAGAGAATAGTAAACAGCTTGAACCTGAATATGAATCCCTATGTTTAAATCATATAAACGTGATGTCACAGTATATAGAAATTACTCTAACCTGTAGTCAAAATATAGACTTTATATTATTTATAAAACATTGGTTACGTAATTGTAGTACTTATAAACATCCGATATACTATAGGATAAAGGATGCATTTTATATTACGCTTTAACTATAGGAGAGAGCATATGAGCCAAGTTTTTAAACAAGATTTAACAGATACTTCAGTCCGACCAGGTGGTATTTTTTTCGTTGAGTTATTAATGCCGAAGCAGTGTGATATGCCTGATCGGGATACAATGATAGAGATATTTACGAAGCATCTAGGACCTGTTGATTGTTTTGATCACCGTCGTGAGTCTGCTGGTTTTGCTCCTCAGAATTATAAGGTGCATTACGAGGATACTGATGCAGATATTTCACCGACGTTAATGGTGACGGATTGTGAGAAAATCGATAAGCCTGTATTAGATGATTTTGAACGTAGTCAGGTGTGGGATTGTCCCAATGTGGATGAGTTGTTGACAGAGTGTCAATACAGGGTGTTTGCTACGGATATGTTAGCCTCTGGTTTAGAGGCTAAAGAACGGGCCGATATGCTAGTGAAATATGTAGATGCACTGTTGGAGCTATATCCATCTTGTAAAGCTGTTGTATTTGGTCCATCTCGTAAGTTCTTAAGTCGTGAATCGATTGAAAATCATTCAGATAAAGCGGTAACTCGTTTTATTTATTATGCTGTAAATGTACGTTATTTTAGTATTCAAGGTACCAATGATATGATGGTAGATTCTGTGGGTATGAGTACATTATTTTTACCTGATTTACAGTATCACTTTCACGGTGTAGATCCTAATCATGTAGTATTTCATGCTTATAATGTGTTGAATTATATTTTCGAACATGATAATCTAATAGGTGATGGGGGAACCATTGCGGGGTTACAAAATGGCGAGATGAATCAGGATATTCAGTGGAAAGTACAATATGAGGATTCTCTAAGTCACCCGGTTCGAGAGGTTCTAGATATTAATATGCGAGAATATGCATCGGGCACTCGTTAGTTATTAATCGATGAAAGGTGTGAGCATTATGAATGATCAACGTGTTTTTGATATGGAACTTGTGAAAGTTGAAAGTTTGGAGAACGCTGTTAAGACGCCATTTTATCAAACTGATTCTACAGGTGGTTCAGTATGGGTTATTAAACCTGGTCAAATCTTACCAAAACATTATCATCATCACTCTGATGATATATGGGTTATATTGCAAGGCAAGGGTGTATTTTATCCAACGCCTAATACAGAGGTGCCTTTTACAAAGGGGCAAGTTATAGTATCTAAAAAGGGTGAATGTCATGGTGCAAAAAATACTGGAACGGAAGATATTGTCTTTGTGAGTATCGTTGCTCCAGTGCCTGCTGATTATGATCCTGTTAAGACTAATTAATATGAAAGCACTTTATAGTATTTTCTTCTCTTGTGATAGAGATAGATTCATACTATAAAGTGCTTTTTTATTTTATACAGTCATTTCTAGCGAATATACCTTTTCTATTTTATATGTCATTATTTTGGTTTTACTATTCCTATTTGTTATTTCTATACTCTATAAAATTCCATTGACAGAGGACGTTTGTTCTTTTAAGATGGTAAAGTATGTAATATTTTAATAAGTAGAAAGGAATTATATGAACTCATCTACACTAGAGCCTCAAAGTGGGGATATCAATTTCAGAGATTTTACGAAACGTCGTATGCTTCACGTAGTCTTACCATTGTTTATTGTTTCTATTATTGCCTTCCTGGATCGCGTTAACATTGCTTATGCAGGCTTGACTATGAAGGAGAATTTACCATGGTTGACGCCAGAAGTATTTGGTATGGGGGCAGGCATTTTCTTTATTGGTTATGTTTTGTTTGAAGTGCCTGCATCTTTAATTGCAGCTCGTTGTAATGCTATGCATTGGGTGGCGCGTATCATGTTTAGTTGGGGGCTCGTATGTATTCTTATGACGACGATGACCACTGAGTTGGAATTTTATGTTTATCGATTTTTACTTGGTCTATGTGAGGCTTCTTTATATCCTGTAATTTATTCATTACTCATTCCAAATTGGTTCTTGCCAAAGGAGCGAGCGAAGGCAATCTCCTTGATGTTGACATCTTTATTGTTCTCTAACATCATTGGTGGGCCATTGGCAGGTATTTTATTGGATACAACGTTCTTTGGTCTACATGGTTGGCGTACACTCTTTATCGTTGAAGCTATTCCTGCTGTGATCTTTGCGTTCATTTTCGCATTCTGGATGAAAGAGCGTCCTGAACATGCATCTTGGGTAACTGATGTAGAAAAGGTATATATTAAAGCCGAGCTTGAAAAAGAAGAGCAACAAAAGCAAGCCGTAAAGAAATATACTATTTGGCAAGCGTTAAAAGACCCAAAAGTATTGCGTTTAGCGTTAATCTATTTCTTGTGGGTTATTGGTTTCTGGGGCTTTAGTTTTTGGATGCCTCAAGTTCTTAAAAGCTTATCTGGATGGCCACCAAGTGTGGTAGCGTGGTCTATTGCTATTCCAATGACAGCAGCCTTACTTGTACAAATATACTGTGGTTACTCTTCTGAAAAGCGCAATGAAAAACGTTGGCACGTTGCTACTACATTGTTCATTGGTACTATTGGTTTCTTAGCAACACCACACAGTCCATCTCCAGAAGTTAGCTTATTCTTTATATGCTTAACTGCAGTAGGTGTTTACGGTGGTATGGGTGTATGGTGGACCATGCCAACAACCTTCTTATCTGGCGCTGCTGCAGCGGGGGCGATGGGACTCATTAACTCTTCAGGTAACATGGGGGGCTGGGTAGGTCCTTATATGCTTGGATTCATCAATGGTCACACTGGTAGCTTTGCTTATGGTTACTATGTAATGGGGGCTTGTATGTTCCTTGCTGGTCTATTAATTTTGACACTTCCAAAATCTATGGAGCATAAAGAGGATTAAGTAGAGCTATATTATAGATAACTAGATTATAGACAACTTAATAGGAAAATATTTAACGAATGCTTCAATGGTGTGATTTTGGATACTATTCAATTTTATGT
The DNA here is from genome assembly GCF_002959795.1 of Veillonella sp. S13054-11. Classification (NCBI taxonomy): domain Bacteria; kingdom Bacillati; phylum Bacillota; class Negativicutes; order Veillonellales; family Veillonellaceae; genus Veillonella; species Veillonella sp. S13054-11. Next base: position 33,814 of record NZ_PPCY01000005.1, on the reverse strand, counting down.
TACAATTTACAAAATAGTATTATTTAAACTTGAGGAGGCAGAATATTGAAAGAGTGTAGACCTAAGTTTGATGAAATTACATCGTTTGATGAATTTAAAAAATATTATTGGTATCGTGATGAACTTTCACAAATATGTAAATCATTAGGATTAGAATATAGGGGAACAAAACAAGAACTCAATTATATTATTGAGCAGTACTTTAAAGGCGATTTAATTAAAAAATCATCAATAAAAAATAGAAGAAAGCAAGTGAAGAATATTACTTTAGATACGCCATTACTTGAATGTAATTTTTCTTTTAATACGAAGTTTAGAGAATATTTCTCTGCTTTAATAGGTGTTTCACGATTTAAGTTTAATGCTGATATGGCTACTGCTTGGAGAAAAGTAAAAAGTGAAAAAAATATAAGCTTTACCATTGGAGATTTGCTGAAAGTATATTATGGTGAATCAGATTATGCAAAGTATGACAATTCGGTTTGTCAATGGAATCAATTTTTTAAGGATTTTTGTGCAGACGAATGTAGTGGCAATTATTCGAATAAATTAAAAGTAGCATCTATTATTTGGAAAGAAGTTAGAGATTCAAAAAATGAAAAAATTTATTCAAAGGAGCTTTTAAGTGAATATGCATATAAATTAGAAGCGTATCGCAAGTAGAAGCAACTTGTCGTTGCAGAGATGTATGGCAAAACTAGCAATTAAATCTATAATAGAATAACGATAAAAGCACCTTATATCCTATGAGAAGAGTCATTTGTGATGACTTTTGTAGGTATGTAAGGTGCTTTTATTTATTCCTGATTTCTTTATTGATTTTGTTTTGTTACATCAGGCACTTTCCCAGGATTCATATCGAGGTTTAGATCTGTGGATTTGAATGGGCGTGGGTTTGCCTCTGGTGGTTGTACTTTGAGCTCTGGATGCAACCATTGCAGTTGTTTTAGTTCCCAGTCGTACTTGGCACCGTCATTTTGTAGTTGACGAATATCTTTTAGGATTTCGTCTAGTTGATCACTATGCTTATTAGCCATCCCTTCAAGAATGTAAAGACGACCTGCTACACTGTCGATGGTAGAGCCATCGTGGTCTTCATCGACACGCCATTGTAATTCAGAGATTTGTATTTGCTGGAATATGATAACGATAACCAGCACAATGATAACGCCCCACATGGGAGCTTCTTTAGCTTTCAAAAGGGCTCGCAATTTAGATGCGAGCCCAGATGGTTTGTTCATTATTGACGATCCTCGAGTTGTAATCCAGGTAATGGTAATTTGGAGTTTACGAAGTCTAACCACAAGCGAGAAGCGTGGGAGAGGTAATGACCTTTTTTCCAAATTACATAAAGGGTATGAATAATTTCAGGTACGAGAGGTCTTACGACAACCTTAGAACCAACCTCCGTATTTTCACCTACCTCAGGGCAGAGGCGAGATGGTAATAATGCGATAGCAAGGTTTGCACTAACCGTTTGTAACATGAGATCACGTTGGCTCGTTTCAAACACGATATGCGGTTGGAAGCCGGTGTGTTTACAAGCTTTGATGATTTCATCATGTAAGTTGAAATCGTCTTTATGCAATACAAAGGATTCATCAGCTAGCATTTCTAGGCGAATTTCTTTTTCTTTTGCTAAAGGGCTAGATTTTGGAATGATAACGGACAGTGGGTCACTCGTAAGGTAGAAAGATTCAAATTCTTTAGGGTTTGGTTTAGTACAGATGATGCCAATATCAATTAAACCTTCCTGAACGCTGATCTCAACCTTTTTAGAACCTTGTTCGTAGAGTTCCAATTCGATTTGTGGATATACTTTTTTAAATTCACCTAATAACTGGGCAAAAATGGGAGCATCAGTAATTGGTGGAATACCAATTCTGATGGAACCTTGCTCCAAACGAAACTCGTTTTCAAAATCAGTTTTTAGATGTTCAAACATAAACACAACGCGTTTAGCGTGGGTTAAGAAGATGGTACCCCCATCAGTAAGTTCTACAGATTTAGCATTACGCATGAAGAGAACAACACCAAGTTCGTCTTCTAAAGCTTTAATTGTACGGCTGATTGCAGATTGGGAGATGTGTAAATTCCTTGCAGCCTTACTAAAGCTTTTTTGATCAGCTACTTCAACGAAGTATTTCAAATGATGAAAATCCATAATTAACCCCCTAAAAATAAAACTTGGTTATAGGACGTGACCTAACTAAATGAGAATAGTTATTACTGTAATGCAATTAGCTATTACTTTATGTAAAGCATGGATAGCAATATTGGCAAAGCGACAGTCACTGTATGTGTTGCGTTGATAGGGCCCAGCACGTTATAATTAGCATATAGGGCTATATCAAGTTATGATATTAGGAATTATGGTTGTGCCCATCACAAAAAAGTATGCTCACACATAATGCCATATTATATATAACATATATATTATTGCATTATTTTTTCATGTGCGCAAGTTTGTAATGGTTGTTATTCCTAAACATAATGATAGATTAAGCAAGTGTTCTATTTTTGCTAAATGCTTAAGGAGGCAATAATCACATGAGTCGTAAATTTAAAACTATGGACGGCAACCAAGCGGCTGCTCACGTTTCTTATGGTTTTACAGAAGTTGCTGCGATTTATCCAATCACTCCATCTTCTCCAATGCCAGAACACATTGATGAATGGGCTGCATCTGGTCGAAAAAACATCTTCGGCAACACTGTTCAAGTTGTAGAAATGCAATCTGAAGCAGGTGCTGCTGCTGCAACCCACGGTTCTTTACAAGCTGGTGCATTAACAACAACTTTCACATCTTCCCAAGGTTTGTTATTGATGCTTCCTAACTTATATAAAGTAGCAGGTGAATTACTTCCAGGTGTATTCCAAGTAGCTGCTCGTGCATTGGCTGCACATGCTTTGGCTATCTTTGGTGACCACCAAGACGTAATGGCTGCTCGTGCAGCTGGCTGTGCTATGTTAGCTGAATCCTCTGTACAAGAAGTAATGGACTTGTCCGCTGTAGCTCATTTGACAGCTATTAAAACTCGCGTGCCTTTCATCAACTTCTTTGATGGTTTCCGTACATCCCACGAAATTCAAAAAATTCAAATCTGGGACTATGAAGATTTAAAACCATTAGTTGACATGGATGCTGTTAAAGCTTTCCGTAAAAATGCTTTAAATCCAGATGCTCCTGTAACTCGTGGTACTGCAGAAAACCCTGACGTTTACTTCCAACATCGTGAAGCATCCAATAAATTCTACTTGAACGTTCCTGACGTTGTAGAACACTACATGAACGAAGTTAACAAATTGGCAGGTACTAACTACCAATTGTTCAACTACCATGGTGCTCCTGATGCTACTGACGTTGTTGTAACTATGGGCTCTTCCGCTCAAGTTGTAGAATCCACTGTGGATTACCTCAACAAATTGGGCCGCAAAGTTGGTTTTATCAACGTTCATTTGTTCCGCCCATTCGCAACAGATCGTTTGTTGAAAGCTCTTCCTAAAACTGTAGAACGCATTGCAGTTCTTGACCGTACTAAAGAACCAGGTGCTTTGGCTGAACCATTGTTCTTAGACGTACAAGCAGCTGTAGTTGACGGTGGCCGTAATGTAAAAGTTATCGCTGGTCGTTATGGTTTGAGCTCCAAAGACGTTATCCCTGCAGATATCGTTGCTGTATTCGATAACTTAGCTGCTGAAAATGGCAAGAAATTCTTCACATTGGGTATCAATGATGATGTTACATTCTTGTCCTTAGATCGTGCTGAAGGCGTAGAAGTTGAAACTCCTGGTTTGACTGAATGTAAATTCTGGGGCTTCGGTTCTGACGGTACTGTAGGTGCGAATAAATCCGCTATCAAAATCATCGGTGACCACACTGATATGTATGCTCAAGCATACTTTGACTACGACTCCAAAAAATCTGGTGGCGTAACAATGTCTCACCTTCGTTTTGGTAAAAACCCAATCAACTTGCCTTACTTGATTACTGAACCTCAATTCGTAGCATGTCACCGTCAATCTTATGTACATGAATACGACTTGATTCGCGGCATCAAAAAAGGCGGTACATTCTTATTGAACTGTACTTGGTCTCCTGAAGAATTGGATGAACATTTACCTGCTAAATTACGTCGTCAAATCGCAGAAAAAGAATTGAACTTCTACATCATCAATGCTGCGAAAATCGCTTCCGAAATCGGTTTGGGCGGTCGTATCAACATGGTAACGCAAGCTGCATTCTTCAAATTGACTGAAATCATCCCTGTAGATGATGCTGTTAAATACCTTAAAGAATCCGTAGTAACTTCTTACGGTAAAAAAGGTCAAAATATCGTTGACATGAACAATGCTGCTATCGATCAAGGTGTTAACGCTTTGGTAAAAGTAGATGTTCCTGCTAGCTGGAAAGACGCAGTAGATGATGGCAATCATGCAGTTAAACCTGGTTGCGAATCTTGCCCATCCTTCGTTCAAAATATTGCACAACCAATCAATGCACAAGCTGGTTATGATCTTCCTGTATCCACATTCTCTGGCTATGAAGATGGTACATTACCTGCTGGTACTGCTAAATTCGAAAAACGCGGTCCTGCATTGTTCGTTCCAAAATGGTTGCCTGAAAACTGTATTCAATGTAACCAATGTTCCTTCGTATGTCCTCATGCTACAATTCGCCCAATTTTGGCAACTGAAGCAGAAGTGGCTGCGGCTCCAGAACATTTCGATACAATCCCTGCATTGGGCGCTAAAGACCTTCAATTCCGTATCGCTGTATCCCCATTAGATTGCTTGGGTTGCGGTAACTGTGTTGATATTTGTCCAGCTCCTAAGGGCAAAGCTATCGTGATGACATCCATCGATACTGAAATCGAACAAGCTGAAGCTTGGAACTATGGTGTTAACCTTCCTGTAAAAGAAAACCCTATGAAAAAGGAAACTGTTAAGGGTTCCCAATTTGAACAACCATTGTTCGAATTCTCCGGTGCTTGTGCAGGTTGTGGTGAAACTCCTTATGCTAAATTGTTAACTCAATTGTTCGGTGACCGTATGATGATTGCCAATGCGACTGGTTGTTCCTCTATTTGGGGTGCTTCCATGCCTGCATCTCCATACACAACTAACCAACAAGGTCATGGTCCTTCTTGGGCAAACTCTTTGTTCGAAGATAATGCTGAGTATGGTTATGGTATGTACATCGGCGTTAAGAAAATCCGCCAACAATTAGTAGAATTGGCTTCTAAAGCAGTTGAAACTGCTACTGGCGAATTGAAAGAAGCTTTAGAACAATGGATTGAATTTGCTAACCTTGGTGCAGCTACTCGTCAACGTTCCGAACGTTTAGTGGCAGCTATCGAAGCTGAAGGCGCTACAACTCCTGAATTGAAAGAAATTCTTGAGAAAAAACAATTCTTAATCAAACGTTCCCACTGGATCTTCGGTGGTGACGGTTGGGCATACGATATCGGCTTCGGTGGTGTTGACCATGTATTAGCTTCTGGCGAAGACATCAACATCTTCGTATTCGATACAGAAGTATATTCCAACACTGGTGGTCAAGCTTCCAAATCCACTAATGTAGCAGCAGTTGCACAATTCGCAGCTTCTGGTAAACGTACTAAGAAGAAAGACCTTGGCATGATGGCTATGTCTTATGGTTATGTATACGTAGCACAAGTAGCTATGGGTGCAGATAAAAACCAATTGATGAAAGCTGTTGCAGAAGCTGAAGCATATCCAGGTCCATCCTTGATTATCGCTTACAGCCCATGTATCAACCATGGTATCAAAGCTGGTATGGGTAAAGCTCAAGAAGAACAACGTAAAGCTGTTGCAGCTGGTTACTGGGATCTTTACAGATACAACCCTCAACTTAAAGAAGAAGGTAAAAATCCATTCTCCTTGGATTCCAAAGAACCAACTGAAAGCTTCCAAGACTTCCTTAAAGGTGAAGTTCGTTACGCTTCCTTGGCTAAAGCTGCTCCAGATGTGGCAGAAGAATTGTTCGCTAAAACTGAACAAGATGCTAAAGAACGTCGCTTAAGCTATGTTCGTTTACAAAAAGGTTTTGAAGACGTAAAATAATTCGTTATTTAACGACTGAAAACTATATGAGGCACCCTTTCGAGGGTGCCTCTTTTGTATGTAAATTTAGTTTTCTAAATATCATATTAAGTATCTTCCATAAATCAGTTATAGTGCTAGTTGCTATTGTATTACTTACGTATTAACTGCTTAAAACATAGGTAATATACTAGGAATTTGGTATAATGATAAGGAGTCATGCATAATTTTAGTAATACATATTTTGGATAATTCTAATATTAAATATAGAGGTACATATGGCTAAGGATAATACACAAATGACAACGGAAGACATGCAACAAACGATATATAAAGAGTTAGGCTATAAATCCTATCCATTTCCTTTTACGACGCCGGCCTATTTAGAAGCGTATGGTGCTCTTGTAGGGCTAAATACTCCACCTGCGAAGACAGCTCGCGTTCTTGAACTAGGTGCTACTTATGGCGGTAATATTATTTCTCAAGCCGTATTTAATCCAGAGGCGACCTTTGTAGGTATTGAGCTTTCACAAGACCAAGTAGAGAAGGGCAATCAAATCATCAGTGATGCCAAACTAGATAATGTATCCTTGATACAAGGAAACATCTTGAATTTTGAGGAATCGATGGGGACCTTCGATTACATTATTGCCCATGGATTCTACTCTTGGATTAGTGATGAAATGAAGGATAAATTGCTCAATATTATTTCTAATCATTTGGCGGATAATGGTATTGCCTATGTGTCGTACAATACGTATCCAGGCTGGCATACTATGGAAGAGGTTCGTCAGCTTATGCTATTTGCTAATCGTGAACAAGATAATTTGACTCATAAGGAAAAGGTATTGCGCGGGAAGACCGTAGGTAGTCTTGTGGGTGCTCAGATTCTTAACTATGATAATCTTAAAGAACGAAATAGTAAATTCCTTGGTGCATTGCGCTCTGTTATGCAAAAGGATGACTATTATGTAGGTCATGACCATTTAGAACCTCATAATGATCCATGCTATTTCTATCAATTCAATGACCACTTGAAAGCGCATAATCTTGCTTATGTATGTGATGCAGATCTTACACTATCTATGGTTCGTACCTATGATGAAAGTATTGCAGATAAATTAGAGCAATTGGCACCTAATAGCCAAGCGGATCAAGAACAATATTTAGATTTTATATTAGATACAACATTCCGCAAGTCGATTATTTGTAAAGCTAGCGTTGCAAAAGATATCAACTTTGCTGTTGCAAATCCGGCTGAAGTGAATACAATTCCTGTACGTACTATTGTAAATAGCTTTGTTTTCCAAATTCTCTTTGATGAGGAAGCACTAGAAATGTTTGAAAATGTACTCGTAAGAGATACCTTCCAAGCGCTTATTAAAGATGGTGGTACGTTCAATATGATCGAGGCTCTAGCTATTTTAAAAGCAGCTCATGAGGCAGCTCATGCATCTGATGATGAATTAGAACCTGCTGTATGTAGCTTGTATCGTGCTGTAGTAGAGCATATGGTACGTGGTGGTATTCGCTTTTATAAAACATTCCCTGTAAAAGAAGAGTATATGGAGGGCTTATCTTATATACCTGCCCGTTTTACAAACTTTGTAAAAGCTATTGTTCATGGTGGCAGTGAATATATGTATGGAGCAGATATGTTCAATGATGCTATTGGTGATATTTCTGAAGAGGATTTATTATTTATGGAGTTGTTGAACAAACCAAAAGCGAAATCTACGGTAATTAAAAAGATTAAAGAGGCTCTCTTTAGTGCAGATCAGTCTCAAACTACAAAGCATCAAAATGCCATGGCTGAAGCTTTTTATAATGAATTAACAACGCGTATGGAACAATTAGGCTTTATTAGAAGTAAGAAAACAGGTAGTATTTCCTAAGTGATAGCTCCCTTTATTTGATTCTGTTGCTATGGGGCTGTATTATATTCTGCTGATTTTATAGCTAAAATAGAAACCCGTTACACTTATAACATATATATGTATTAAGTGTTAACGGGTTTTGTTTTATATAATTAAATTTACTTTTATTTTATATTTATTACTTTTAGTTATTTTATATTGCTGAAAAAGTATAGTAAATCGATAATTTTAATGAGGAAAAAATGAACCGTTCATGAAAGTATGGTATAATGTGTTTGGGTATTTTGTAAATATCATCCGATGTGTTGTGGATGATTCTATAAATTGTATTAGTTGATAAAGTTGTATTAATTGTATTATTTGTAAAAGGAGTCTTTTATGGCATCTAAAAAGGCAGTTCTAGTATACATACTAGAAATCCTGAAAGACGAAACAGATGCTAATCATACGTTATCTCAAGAGGAGATTCGCAGTATATTAGCCGAACGGTACGAGGTATCCGTCGATCGGAAAACCTTAGGCCGTCATTTAAATGATTTATATGAATCTGGAGATTTTGGTATTCAATGTGAAGAGTCTGCTGTGGGAGCAGATGGCACCATTCGACGTACTGATTTCTATATGATTCATACCTTTGAAGATTCTGAATTGCGGTTATTGATTGATGGTATATTGGCATCTCGCCATATTACTGCATCTCAACGTAAAGATTTAATCGGGCGTGTTGCAAAATTGGGGAGCTCCTATTTTAAGCCTCATGGTATTGATATTGAAAGTAATACGGAGTACCTTCATAGAAGCCAAGATTTATTTCTTAATATTGATCTCATAGAAGAAGCAATACAAAAGGGTAGAAAAATTTCGTTGGCCTATTGCCAACCAGATGTGGATAAGCGATTACACATTAATCTTGGGCCAGATCATAAGGAACGGAAGTATGTATTTAACCCATTCCAACTAGTAATGAATCGGGGACATTATTACTTGGTGGGGAATCACGAAAATTATGATGACATGTCTACATTACGTGTCGATCGAATTGCACATATTACGGTGCTAAATGAACGTAGAAAACCTTTACGGGAGATAAAGGGATACCAACAACAACGTACCTTTAACGTGTCACAATACGTAAAGGAACATATTTATATGTTCGGCGGTGAATCTATTACTGTTACGTTTAAAGCTAAACGGTCCATCGTAAATCAAATTTTAGATTGGTTTGATGGCAATGTAGAGTTTACGAATATAACAGCCGATAATGTTGTATGTCGTGTACGTGTTAATCATGACGCCTTTAAATATTGGGCGCTCCAATATATGCAAAGTGTAAAAGTGCTTACTCCAGCCTCTTTAGTGACAGAGGTAAAAGCCGCAATTGAGGAAGGTTTACACCAATACTCATAAATAAAAAGCTAGTTGATCGATGAATCAACTAGCTTTTTTATATTTCCTTATAGAACGTGCATTTTTTCTGCTTCTCTATAGTCTTTTAGAACCGGACGTGGAGGCAATTTACCCATGAGGCTCACAATATAGATTGCGATAGAAGAGAAGATGAAGCCTGGCACAATTTCGTATAGGCCAAAGAATCCAAATTGTTTCCAAATGAGTACTGTCAAACCACCTACAACAATACCAGCGATACAGCCGTGACGCGTCATGCGCTTCCAGAACAAAGAGAACAAGATGGCCGGACCGAAGGCTGCGCCGAAGCCTGCCCAAGCATAGGCTACCATTGTCAAAATATAGCTGTCTGGGTCCATTGCCATATAGATGGCAATCAATGCCACTAGAAGTACTACGATACGGCTTACTAATACAAGCTCTTTATCGCTTGCTTTTGGATGGATGATATTAGCATAGAAGTCATTAGAAATAGCAGAGGCTGTTACTAATAATTGAGCAGATGCGGTACTCATAATAGCGGCCAATACAGCAGACCAGATAAGGCCTGCTACAAATGGAGTAAAGAGCCGTTCAGTCATGATGAGAAATATTGTTTCCGCATCAGTGCCTACTAACTTATCTGGCAGCATGTAAACATGACCGATGAGACCTACTGCAATAGCTGCCATAAGGGATAAGATAACCCATACCATGGCGATGTTCGTAGATTTTTTAAGTTCTTTCGCATCAGAGATAGCCATGAAGCGCACTAAAATGTGTGGTTGACCGAAGTAGCCAAGACCCCAACCAAGAGAAGAAATTAGGCCGATAGCCCAAGTAAACCAATCAGACGGATTACCAAACAAGCTAAGTCCTTGTGGGAACTCATGTTGGATGAGCTGGAATGTTTCTATAAGGCCACCCATGTACATGGCTGCTGTAATTGGTACTGCCAAGATGGCAAAGAACATTAATGCGCCTTGAATACAGTCTGTCCAAGATACGGCGAGGAATCCGCCAAGGAAGGTATAGAATACGACGATACCAGCTGTGATAAAGAGGGATACGGTGTAATCAAGACCGAAGATAGTATTGAACAATTTGCCCCCTGCCACGAAGCCTGATGATGTATAAATCAAGAAGAAAATCAAGATAAATAAGGCGGAAATGACAGCTACCGAATGAGACTGATCGTGGAAACGATTCTTTAAATAATCCGGTAAGGTCAAACTGTCACTGGCTACCTCGGTATGGTTGCGCAGGCGTCTAGAAACGAATTTCCAGTTGGCCCATGTGCCTAATGTGAGGCCTACGGCAATCCACACACCAGAAATCCCCGTAGTATACGCTAGGCCCGGCACACCCATGAGCATCCAACCACTCATATCTGATGCTTCCGCACTAAGTGCTGTAATCCATGGTCCTAATTGTCGGCCACCGAGGATGTAATCACCAATGCTGTTCGATTTACGATAATAGTAGACCCCGATATACATCATGAGTCCTAGATATAAGGCAAAGGCGATAATAATCATTAAGTTGTCTTGTGTCATGCCTATATAAGACCTCCTTAGGTTCTAGTTATATTCTATAGTATAGTAAATAATTTTTATTGTACCACATATTAGTACTTTAGAGGGTAAAAAATTGGTGATATCAATAAGATTCCTATATTAATTTAGGCTATATATTTTAGAGATACGCATTAGCTGATTACTTATGAAATCATATATTAATAAGCCCCATACCGAATGAAATATGATAAAATAAAAGAATGAAAAAACGATATTTCGTATTGAGTGTACGAAATATTTGTCAGTAGTAATCGAAATTAATACTTATATTTCTGGAACGTGAAAGGAGGACCCTATGGAACAACAGGTAGGCGGAAAACAAGATGTATCTAGACAACATCAAGTTGTGACGAAACAACAAGCATTGCGCATGTTGGAGACCTACTTTGGGTATACCTCCTTTAGACCAGCTCAAGAGGCTCCTATTGCATCCTTGTTGCGGAATGAAGATGTAATTGGAATCATGCCGACAGGGGCTGGGAAGTCTATCTGTTTCCAGATACCTGCGCTCTGTAAGGCGGGCTTGACTATTGTGTTTTCTCCTCTCATTTCTCTTATGAAAGACCAAGTGGATGGTCTCTTGGTGCAGAATATACCAGCAGCGCTCATCAATAGTACACTTACACAATCTGAGTTTAATAAGACCATGTACGAAGTACGTAGTGGTAAGATTAAACTCTTATATATTGCACCAGAGCGGTTGAGCTCTAATTTTTTCTGTAATGTACTGCGAGCGTTACCGATTGCTCAAGTCATTGTGGACGAGGCTCATTGTATCTCTGAGTGGGGTCATGATTTTAGACCGTCTTATCGCCTTATCGGTGAGTGGCTCAATTCATTGCCAAAGAGACCTATCGTGGGGGCTTTCACAGCGACGGCGACGAAATATGTAGAAAACGATATAAAAAAATTATTAGGCCTAGATAAGGCTAATGTATACGTGACGGGTTTTGATCGGCCTAATTTATCCTTCTCTGTTATCCGTACACCAAAGCGGATGGATTACGCTGTTCATTATGTGCGTCAGCACGCCAATGAAAATGGTATTATCTACTGTGCAACGCGCAAGGATGTAGATCGTGTGTATGAAAATTTAACCCGTGCGGGCATCAAAGCGGGCCATTACCATGGGGGGCTCAACGACGAGGTGCGCCGTGAAATGCAGAATGCCTACGCAGACGATAAATTGCAGGTTATGGTGGCTACCAATGCCTTTGGTATGGGCATTGATAAAAGTAATGTACGTTATGTGCTACATTATCAAATGCCGCGTAATATGGAATCCTATTATCAGGAGGCAGGACGAGCTGGCCGTGATGGGGCACCTGCTGAATGTATCTTGCTTTATAGTGGGCAGGATGTACAGGTTCATAAGTATTTAATTGAACAGTCCATTGAAACGCCTGAGCGACAAGATGTGGAGTTACGCAAATTGCAGTCTATGATTGATTACTGTTTCTGTAGTAATTGCTTGCGTAAATATATGCTTAATTACTTTGGTGAAAGCACCGTTTGGACAACCTGTGATAATTGTAGCTCTTGTAAGGGGGCTACTGATAAGGTCAATGTTACGAAAGAAGCAAAGGCTATTTTCCGTGCCATCATGGGCACCGATGAGCGATATGGGGCATCAATGATAACCTCTATTGTCCGCGGGGATCGAACGGATCGGATTATGCGTGCAGGCCATGATGCATTGCCAGTCTTTGGCTTACTGAGTAATGTAGATGAAAAGTCAATTAAAGGGCTTATCCAACAGTTTGTAGCATCTGGATACTTACGTAGCTCTACAGGTAAATATCCTGTATTATCCTTAACGGCTGGTGCAGAGGAAGTGTTAGCCGGTCGCAAAGAGGTGGAGGAAATTAGACAACATGTGTCTGTGCCTTCTCGCACTAGTAAGTCTGCTGTTTCAGTGGTGCGAGGAAAATCCAGCTCTACATCGGGCGGCTTATTTGAACATTTACGGCAACATCGCAAACGCTTGGCAGAAAAAGCGGGTCTTAGGCCGTATCTTATCTTCCCTGATACAGTACTCATAGATTTGGCAAATTTACGACCTACTACATTAGGTGAGTTTGGCAATGTTAAAGGCGTAGGGGAAGCAAAATTAAAAAAATATGGACTTACCTTTTTACAGGCCATTGCAGAATATAAGGGATAATAAATTTTCCTGTATATATGGTAGTACTGTATATTTTTTAGTATGATAGTACTATATATTTTAGTAAGATTATCAAGATATACATTAGTATTTTTTGCTTATTATAAATAGATCTAGGGGGATAAATGAGCTTAGCAGATACACAATACCTCGGTATTATTGAAAATATTTTAGATCATGGCATTTATGGTCAAAATCGCACAGGCATTGCAACGTACAAATTGCCTCAACAAATCATGCAATTTGACTTGCAAGAGGAATTTCCAATTTTAACCACTAAATTTGTAGCTTTCAAAACAGCTGTAAAAGAATTATTGTGGATTTGGCAAATGCAGTCCAATGACGTGCGCAAATTGCAAGAAATGAATGTGCACGTATGGGATGAATGGATGCGTGAAGATGGTACTATTGGTAAAGCATACGGCTATCAAATTGCGAAGTACAAACAACTAGATAAGCTCATCAAAACGATTAAAGAAGATCCTGATAGCCGCCGAATGATTGTAACCCTTTGGAATATTGAAGATTTAGATGATATGGCGTTGCAACCATGTGCGTATGAAACCTTATGGGATGTAGGGGATGGTTACTTGAACTGCATGCTCATCCAACGCAGTGGCGACATGGGGCTTGGCGTCCCATTTAACACGGCTCAATATGCGGCATTACAATGTATGATTGCTCAAGTAACCGGTCTAAAACCAGGTAAATTTACACATGTTATCAACAATGCTCACATCTATGAAAATCACGTAGATGCATTGCGTGAGCAATTAGCACGTCGTGAACAAGCGTTGCCTGCTCCTAAAATTATTGTGAATCCTGAGGTAAAAGACTTCTATGACTTCACACCAGAGGACATTACCTTAGATGGATATGAACATTTAGGTAAATTATCCATGACTGTTGCTGTATAGCATTGTATTCATGACAATTGTTAAATAGCATAATATGTATGGCTATTGATATATAGTATTGTGTTCATAGCCATTGCTAAATAGTATAATTTATGACTGTTGCCATATAGTATTAACTGAAAGAGGGCAGTATGTTAGCATTAATCGTAGCCGTAGCACATAATCGTGTAATCGGTAAAGATAATACTTTGATTTGGCATTTGCCAAATGATTTGAAATTCTTTAAGGAAAAAACAACAGGACATGTTATTATCATGGGCCGTAAGACCTTTGAAAGCTTACCGTTCTTGTTGCCAAATCGTGAGCATTGGGTAATTACTCGTGATAAAGGCTTTGATGCACCAGAAGGTGTTAAGATTTTCCATAACCCTGAGGCGGCTGCTGAAGCCGCACGTGCGCTTGATGCGGCCTACGTTATTGGTGGCGCTCAAGTATACGAAGCTTTTCTACCTTATGTAGATACTATGTATATCACTGAAGTAGACCATGAATTTGATGGAGATGCATTTTTCCCTGAATTCTCAGAGGATGCTTTCACCATCGAATCCGTTGTAGACGGCATTGTGGATGAAAAGAATCAATATCCTCATCGTTTTGTAACCTATCGCAGAAAGGCAGCTAAATGAGTGAAAGAATGTTTGCCATTATCGGCAGTGAATTAAATGTTAAGCCAAAGCAGGTGCAAGCTGCCGTAGAATTGTTGGACGAAGGCAATACAGTACCATTTATTGCACGGTATCGTAAAGAGGTAACGGGCGAATTGCAAGATGAGCAATTGCGCACCATCGAAGAACGCATTAAATACTTGCGCAACTTAGAAACACGTCGCCAAGAAATCATTGCTTCTATTACAGAGCAAGAAAAGATGACAGACGAGTTGATGAAGTCTTTGGAAGCTGCTACAAAGCTACAAGAGTTAGAGGATTTGTATTTACCGTACCGTCCAAAGAAACGTACGCGTGCTATGATTGCCCGTGAACGTGGATTAGAGCCATTGGCTGATATGATTATCAACGATACGGTTACCTCTGGAGATCCGTTAGAGATTGCAAAAGAATACATAACAGAAGAGGTTCCTACGCCAGAGGATGCCATACAAGGCGCTTCTGATATAGTAGCGGAAATCGTCAGTGATAGTGCAGACTTCCGGGCGTACTTGCGTAAGAAGATGTGGAATGAAGGCTTTATTCAAGCTGAATTGAGCGGTGAAGAGGAAGAACAACAACAATTCTTGCAATACGCTGAATATGCTGAGCCTGTACGTCAAATGCCGTCCCATCGTATTTTGGCGGTTAATCGCGGCGAAAAATTAGGTGCTTTGAAATTGGCGCTCACCGTACCAGGTGACACCTATGTTGCTTATATGTTACAAAAGTTAGAGAAAAATCCGAAGTCAATCTTCGTAGAGTATAAAGCGGCTGCTGTAGCTGATGCGTACAAACGTCTTATTTTCCCAGCTTTAGAGCGTGAAATCCGCAATGAATTGACGGAAAAAGCCGATGAGCAAGCTATCAAGGTGTTTGGTGTAAATCTCAAAAATCTATTGTTACAACCACCATTGGCCGGACATGTTATCATGGGCCTTGACCCTGGTTACCGTACTGGCTGTAAAATGGCGATTATCGATCAACAAGGCAATGTGCTCGATTACGGTGCGTACTATTTAACAAATAGTGAAAAGCTTCGCAAGGAAGCTCAAAAGGTATTGGCTGATAAAATCCGTAAGTTTAAGGTTACTCTTTTATCTATCGGTAATGGTACTGCATCCTATGAAACAGAGCAATTTGCGTCTACTATGATTGAAGAGGAACAATTAGATTGCCACTATATCATTACTAATGAAGCGGGCGCATCTGTGTACTCAGCATCTAAATTGGCTATCGATGAGTTACCAGATTTAGACGTTACCATTCGAGGTGCCGTATCTATTGCACGCCGTGTACAAGATCCATTGGCTGAATCTGTTAAAATCGATCCTAAATCTATCGGCGTAGGTCAATATCAACATGATGTAAATCAAAAACAATTGACACATACCTTAGACCAAGTAGTTGAAACTGTAGTAAACCACGTTGGGGTAGAGCTAAATACTGCATCTCCAGCTATCTTGCAACATGTTGCAGGCATTTCTAGTGCGGTGGCTAAAAATATTGTTGCATACCGTCAAGAGAATGGTGTGTTTAAAAGCCGTAAGGAATTGCTAAAAGTACCTCGTTTAGGCCCTGCAGCCTTTACACAATGTGCTGGTTTCTTGCGCTTACAACACGGTAAAAATCCACTGGATAATACATCCGTCCATCCAGAGTCTTATGAATTGGCAGAGCGCATCATTGGTGAATTAGGCTTTACCTTAAAAGACTTACAAGATAAATCTCAATTAGAAGCATTGCAAGTAAAATTACCTCTTGTGGATGCCGATAAAATGGCTGCCAAGCTTGATGCGGGCGTGCCGACTGTTCGGGATATCTTGGCGGCTCTTGCAAAACCAGGTCGTGATCCTCGGGAAGATTTACCGGCTCCGCTTACTAGAAAACACGTAGTGAGCCTTGAAGATATCAAGGTCGGTACCGTTGTAAAAGGTACTGTTCATAACGTAGTTGATTTCGGAGCTTTTGTAGACTTTGGGCTTAAAACGAATGGTTTATTACACCGCAGCGAGCTTTGCAATAGCCGTCAACATCCATCAGATGTGCTTGCTGTAGGTGATATTATCGAAGCTCAAATCATTTCTGTTGACGTAAAGCGCAATCGCATCGGTCTGTCTGTAAAAGCATTACAACCAGAAAAACCGAAGAATAACGATAATAACCATAATAGAAATAATAATGGTCAACGTCGAAATAATGATAACCGAAATAACAACCGTAATAATGGCGGACGTCAAAATGATAATCACCATAATGGCTCTCTTAATAATGGGAATCGTCGAAACTGATAATTTCTTAGAAGACTAGTTAATCTACATTAATAGATTTTAAATGATAGTCATTCTTGACTAAAAGTCATTATACCAAAACCCGCACCCTCTATGATTTTAGAGGGTGCGGTTTTTCTATATAGCTAAAAACTATGTATATTAATGCAGAACAGATATATCGAAAATGATATATCTGATTGAAAAAATTAGATATAGGGAGTATGATGAAACCATAGAGGGGAAATTCCCTCAATCATATTCCTAAAGAGGAGGTAATGCAATGAGCTTGAACCTTAAAGAAAGATATGGACTTTTAATTAATAATGAATGGGTAAAGGCATCTGACGGTGCTGAATTTAATGTATATAACCCTGCTAATGGCGAACAACTCGCTATCTGTGCAGAGGCGACGAATGATGATGTTGATAAAGCTGTAGAGGCTGCAACAGAAGCTTTCAAAACATGGAAAAAAGTATCTCAAGTAGAACGTGCCGATTATTTGTTAAAAATTGCGGATGCTATCGATGCGCATAAAGAACATTTGGCGCAAGTTGAAACATACGACAATGGTAAACCTATCCGCGAAACATTGAATGTGGATATTCCACTTGGGGCTGACCATTTCCGTTATTTTGCAGGCGTGCTTCGTTCCGAAGAAGGCTCTGCACAAGTATTTGATGAAAATACATTGAGCCTTATTGTGCGCGAACCAATTGGCGTTGTAGGCCAAGTTGTACCTTGGAACTTCCCATTCCTAATGGCCGCTTGGAAATTGGCTCCAGCTCTTGCAGCAGGATGTACAGTTGTTATTAAACCTTCTAGCCACACATCTCTTAGCTTATTAGAACTTGGTGATATTTTAAAAGAAATCTTGCCGCCAGGTGTTGTAAACATCGTAACTGGTAAAGGTTCTAAATCTGGTCAATATATCCTTGATCATCCTGGTTTTAGCAAACTTGCTTTCACAGGCTCTACAGAGGTAGGTCTAGATGTATATAAAGCAGCATCTGAACGCTTGATTCCTGCCACATTGGAATTAGGTGGTAAATCTGCGAATATCTTCTTTGACGATGCGAACTGGAAACAGGCTCTTGATGGGGCAATGCTTGGTATCCTCTTCAACCAAGGTCAAGTATGCTGCGCAGGTTCCCGTATCTTTGTACAAGATACAATTTATGATAAATTCGTAGCTGAACTTGCCGCACTATTCGATAAGGTAAAAGTCGGGTTGCCTTGGGAAAAATCTACACAACTTGGTTCCTTAATTTACGAAGATCAAGTGAACAAAGTACTTAGCTATGTAGACCTTGCAAAAGAAGAAGGTGCTCGCATTGTAGCCGGTGGTGTACGTGTTACTGATGGCGAACTTGGTAAAGGTTGCTTTGTAAGACCTACACTTATTGTAGATGCTACAAATGATATGCGTGTAGCTCGCGAAGAAATCTTCGGCCCTGTAGCAGTTGTCATCAAATTCCACAGCGAAGAAGAAGTTATTGAACAAGCTAATGACAGCTTATACGGCCTTGGTGGTGGCGTATTTACTCAAAACATCAACCGTGCTATCCGCGTAGCTCGCGGTATCGAAACAGGTCGTATGTGGGTAAATACATATAACTCTATCCCTGCAGGCGCTCCATTTGGCGGTTACAAACAATCCGGTATCGGACGTGAAACTCATAAAGTTATCCTTGAGCACTACACTCAAATGAAAAACATCATCGTAAACTTGAGCGATAAACCATCTGGTTTCTACGATTTAGATTAATAACATATAAACTTCTCCGATGAACTATAACAAAGAGGCACCTCGAAAGAGGTGCCTCTTTATTAATATTGAGATAAACGGAATATTTTTCTATACGCCTCTGGTGCATTAGAACCATCAGAAGGTTTTATAATAACTCTAATATATATATCTTCTTTGAAGTCTGGATATGTTGTTGCATATTCTTTGCAGAATTGATCCATTCGATTGTAAAAATTTGTTACATCTTGGTTTTGTATGGCCGAATAGGGAATAGGCATTTCAATATACAAAGAAGATGTATCGTATGTAGCATAGGATAACTCCTCTTCTGTTATATAGTTTTTCATTAATGGGAATGCAGTTATTAACGGAATGTTGGTTATCAGTATTCGCTCCACTTGTGGTACAACAGGTGCAGAGGTATGCAAGGCTTCAGATATTTCAATGGGCATTTGTGGATATTTGTCAAAGGTGACTTGCCATCTATTGTTCCTATGAGACTCTAAGTGATATGTTAGATTAGGATAATCCTCATTTATATATTGTTGTACCTCATCTTCACTATAATGTGAGAGAAGATGACAACCCGTTGTTAGTATGAGGGATAGTATAATCAGTGGAAATAATATAAATCGTTTTAGGGCAAAAGGTTTCATTGTATATTCCTTTTATACTACTTTAGAAAGTTTAGTAAATCGTAATTGCTTAACAGGCACGTTTAATTTATTGGCGGAATTTTGGAGTACATTTTGGAGTACACTGTTTTAATTATATTATATCTAAATTAAATGTTTACTCATATAGCTGATTAATACCACACAACTCTCAATAAACCATAATAAAGAAGCAGCCCGAAAGAGGCGCCTTTTTTGTACTTAACAATAGTCTATTATATGTAAAAGTATAGGGTATGTTATAATTGTAGTCACATGAAATCGTGTTATTTAGAGAGGGTTATTATGAATTTGAAGAGAGTAATTAAATGGATTGGATATATTGTTGCCATAATGGTAGTGCTTTATATCCTCATATTGGGAGTATTGATATATTTCTTGGCAAGTGGAGACTTTAAAAATAGTCTGATTTATTTAAGTGACCTTCAAGAGAGTGGATTATATTATGGCAATGAAAACCGTAAGATTGCTGATAATGTAGTTGCTGTTCATGAGGTGGATAATAAACTTTATTATATAACTTTAGACGGTATTGGTATTTTTGATGAAAATGTAAGTTTGTTAGATGCTTGGAATAAAGATATTAATAAATATAACACTTTCATTCCTCGGATAGATGCTAAAGAAACGCAATTTAATGTGAGTCTTGATGAGTTATATCCTAATATTTCTAGTCTTGATGAAAGTGATAGAGATATATGGCATGAAATCTTTTTTGATAGTGAGAAACGATATACAGGTCCACACGCTGGATATACTATAAAGCTACCTTTCTATGTATCATATAGAAAGGAAGATATGGTTAAGCATAATGATATAGTAGATCTTTCTACAGGAACTATTATTGGTAAGTATGGTAGTGAGCATATTTATAGAAACAACGCTTATTATAATTTTGAATTCAGAAAATTGACTAAAATTGATTTTTCTCAGAAAACTATATATAGCTATTATTCTGATAGTCTTGATATCGGTCGGTTTAGCAAGAATAATGCAGATGATGAGAGATATGAATCTTATGCACGAAATGAGCTAAATAAAGTAAGAACGAAAGACATAGAGGTATTAACTAATTTACTAAATCAACGATTCATCGTGTTTAATTCCTTTAACGAGTTTTCTGATTTTGATAAAATTACCTTTGAAGCATTAACCATTGATGCAATTAAAAATCGGAAGGCATTGCAGTTAGGGCCGTTAGAAAACCAGACACTTCGTCAGTATTTGAGTCGGTAACCATATAGTGGAAGGTGGAAGATGAATAAACTTGAAATATTAGGATATATTTGGATTTTTATATCTATATCCTTATCTATGGGGTTATATAAACTTGAGATCAGTAAACGTGTCATTGATGAAGAATATGAATATATCAAAAAACATAGAGCTTTTGGCGATTTAACCAAGTATTTAGCAATAATTGCAATTGTAAGTATAGTTCTATTAAATTTTAAATTTCTAATTGACAAAGATTATGTATTTATGGCCCGCTTTGGTGTTGCTTGGGGCGTATTCGTACTTTTTATAATGTGTACAGGTTTTTATCAAAAGCGGAATAGTTTGTATTATAAACGTGGCCTTTTTGCTATTTTTTCTATATTATTTGGTATTGCTGGTTTAGGTTATGCATTAAAGAATATGTTCTTTTAGTAGTAAATATATCAATTCAGATTTTATCAATATAGTGTTGTTTTGTGTGGGCACTTATGGAATGATTTTTAGAAATAAAAAAATGATTAAAGGACAGTATAATTCATGATTCAATTAGATTATCTATTAATTATAGGAATATTGCTTAGTGTTTTGCTTTTTCTTTTGGTTGGCGTATTTTACTATAGTAAATCTAAATTTTTAAAGGGACTCAATATTTGGTTTTTAATAATACTTAGCGTTTTATTAAGTTATTTATTATATCCCTTATATGAACTGACAGATTATAGAGAAGAATTTACGACATTAGTTATTATTGCTGCGATAATCATTAAAATAATTATCAATTTATCTATATTTATGATCACTGATAAAATAAGAACGAAATGGATTTCTAAATTAATTTTGATTCTATGGGTTGTTCTTGTTGAATGCTTGTATATACCTATTCATTTGTCATATCTTGTTTTGTTATGTGTATCAGGTGGAATTGTGTTGATTGAACATTTTAAGGGGAAAAGAAATCCTATTTAGCTTAGATTCAGAATTACTTTTATAGCGCTCGCCCTCGAAATATGATATACTATTTAAATGCGCATAGTTCGTGCGCGATAGGAGGAAACACATTTAGATGTTAGAAAAATTTGAACAATTAATGATTAGCGAACCTGTTCTAAGAGCGTTAAACGATATGGGCTTTGAAGAGCCTACGCCAATTCAACAGGAAGCTATCCCAGTTGCCATGAGCGGTAAGGACATGATCGGTCAAGCTCAAACAGGTACTGGTAAGACAGCAGCATTTGGCTTGCCTGTATTGGAACGCGTAGACGGGAATGAGCGTCACGTTCAAGTAGTTATTTTATCCCCTACACGAGAATTAGCTATTCAAGTAGCTGAAGAGCTTAACAAAATGGCTCAGTACACGAATATCACAGCACTACCAATCTACGGTGGTCAAGATATTAATCGTCAGTTCCGTGCCTTGAAAAAGAACCCTCAAATCATCGTTGCCACTCCTGGCCGATTGATGGATCATATGGATCGTGGTTCTATTAAATTTGACCATGTGAAAGTTGTGGTATTGGACGAAGCCGACGAAATGTTAAATATGGGCTTTGTTGATGATATCAATAAAATCTTGGGTGCTATCCCAGAAGACCATCAAACATTGTTGTTCTCTGCTACGATGCCTAAAGCTATCCAACAATTAGCTGAAACATATTTGACAGAGCCAACATTGATCCGCATGAAACCGACTCAAGTTACGATGGACTTGATCGAACAATACTATATCGAAGTGCAAGACCGTCAAAAATTCGATGTTCTTTGTCGTTTGTTTGATATCCAAACACCTGAACTTGCTATTATTTTCACGCGTACGAAACGTCGTGTTGATGAAGTGACAGAAGGTCTTAAGAAACGTGGTTACATGGCGGAAGGCATCCATGGCGACTTGTCTCAACAAAAACGGGACAGCGTAATTCGCCAATTCCGCGAAGGTACCATTGATATTCTCGTGGCTACAGATGTGGCAGCTCGTGGTCTTGATATTTCTGGCGTGTCTCACGTATATAATTATGATATGCCTCAAGATCCTGAAAGCTACACACACCGCGTAGGTCGTACAGGTCGTGCCGGTAAAGCAGGTCAAGCTTTCACGTTCGTTATCCCTCGTGAAATGGAGCATTTACATGCTATCGAACGTTTAACAAAACGTAAAATTGCACGTCGTCGTGCACCTTCATTAGGTGAAGTTCTTGAAGGTCAACAACGTTTGGCAATTGAAAGCCTCGTTGAAATGACAGATAATTTAGAAGCATTGGCGCCTTTCAAATCTAGTGCTGAGGAATTGTTGAATGATACAGATTCCGTAACACTTTTGGCGGCAGCTCTTAAATTGTTAACAAAAGAACCAGATACTACTCCTGTAAATATTACAGAAGAAAAACCATTGCGCGTACGCCGTCGTCGTGAAAGTGGTCGTAGTGATCGTCGCCGTCGTGATGGTAATCGTCGTCGAGATGACCGCCCACGTCGCAGTCGCGATGATCGTAGAAGTGATCGTCGCAATGACCGTAAAGGTGACCGTCGCAGAGATGATCGTAAATCTGATCGTCCGCGTGGAGAGAAAAAAACTCGCCATCAAAGTGAAGGTTTTAAGCCTTACTTTAAAGACTAATAGGATGTGGATTGCTTCTGGGCAATCCACATTTTTTATTACTTAATAGTTAATACTATTTATCTTGATAAGTGTTGATAATTTTGATATAATAAATAATAATTATTTCTTGTAAACGGTCGATAATGGCCTATGCCTTATAGATTTCCAAGTGGAGAAAGGTAGATTATTATGGATATCGCACAAATTTTGCGTAGTCAGGGGTTTAAAGTAACCCCACAACGTATTGCGATTTATGATGCTTTGCGTGGTCATCATGATCATCCAACAGCAGAGATGTTGTATCATACGTTGCGCCCAGAACATCCAAGCATGAGCTTGGCTACAGTGTATAAGACGATGGAGATTTTTGAAAAAATCGGTCTTGTTAAAATTCTAGAAGTTGGTGATGAGCGCGCTCATTACGATTGGGACACACAAGCTCATTCCCATATCCGTTGCATTCGTTGTAATAAGGTAGAGGACATGATGGGCATTGATTTGAAAGCTATCAAAACGATTGCTGATCAAGGTAGTGAATATCAAATCACAGGTCAACATATTACCTTCGAAGGTGTTTGCCCTGAGTGTGCAAAAAAAGAAAGTCATTAATAGATAACCCCTGTTGTTGAAGGGCTCCTTCACGGCAGGGGTTATATTAGTTATCATATATCTTTATCTATTAGTGTTATAGAATAGCTATAGTAACAAAAATAGCTATAAGCATAATACAATAGATATTAGAGTTAGGCGTTTTATAATTATAAAATTGTAGAAATCGTATAGTCATATATAGAGGAGTATTATGTTTGTAATAGGCAGTCACTTATCAATTAGCAAAGGTTATTTACATATGGGCAAGGAAGCGACTAAAATTGGGGGCAATACGTTCCAATACTTTACGCGCAACCCTCGCGGTGGTAGCATGCGAGCTCTCGATGTTGAGGATATGAATAACCTTAGTATATATATGAAAGAACACAACTTTGGTACCTTGTTGGCCCATGCACCGTATACTTATAACCCATGTGCCGCCAAAGAGGATTTACGCGCTTTTGCGAAGCAATCTATGATGGAAGATTTAGAGCGTATGGAATATTTGCCAGGTCAAATGTATAACTTTCACCCTGGTAGCCATGTGAAGCAAGGCGTAGATCAAGGTATTGAGTACATTGTAGAGTGCTTGAATGAAATCTTATTCCCAGGTATGAAGACAACAGTCCTCTTGGAAGTAATGGCTGGTAAGGGTACAGAAATTGGCTCTCGTTTTGAAGAAATTGCACGCATCATCGATGGCGTAAAACTAAAAGAGTACATGGGTGTGTGTGTTGATACTTGCCATATTCACGAAGGGGGTTATGATATCGTACATAATCTCGATGGCGTTATTGACGAGTTCGATCGAATTGTAGGTCTTGATCGTTTGAAAGCCATTCATTTGAATGACTCTAAAAATCCTATGGGTGCTCATAAAGATCGTCATGAAAAAATTGGGGAAGGACATATTGGTATCGATGCTATTGCTCGCGTTGTAACACATCCTAAATTGACGAACTTGCCATTCTATTTGGAAACACCAAATGAATTGGACGGTTACGCAAAGGAAATTGCTATGCTACGTTCTATCGTAGAGAATAAATAATTAAAATACAGAAGTTAATTTAGTTATATAATAAATATGTAGAATACCTGATGCTATACTAGTTATTGCAAATACACAAAGTTATTAAAACTATTAAAGCTGTTAAAGCTATTAAAGCTATATAAAGCTATATAAAGCTATATAAAGCTATATAAAGTTATATAAAGTTATTGAATTTCCATAAACTTATGGGACTAAGAGCTCGTTTTGGCATTTGAATACATACATTGTGTAAGGTATAGGGAGAACTGGAAAGGGGGACAAAATGCGTTTTTTACATACTGCCGATTGGCATTTAGGGCGTATTTTTTATGGCCAGTACTTAACAGAGGACCAAGCTCATGTATTGGAACATCAGTTTTTTAATATTTTGAAAGATGAAAACATCGATGGCATATTGCTCGCAGGGGATATTTTTGATAGAGCGGTGCCACCCATTGAAGCTATCGAATTGTGGGACTCCATCATCACTCGTCTCGCTATGGACTACAAGGTACCTTTCTTTGTGGTGAGTGGTAATCACGATGGGGCGGAACGTCTTGAAGTGGGACGCTCTATGTTGAGTCAATCGGGTATCCA
Source organism: Veillonella sp. S13054-11 (assembly GCF_002959795.1). Classification (NCBI taxonomy): domain Bacteria; kingdom Bacillati; phylum Bacillota; class Negativicutes; order Veillonellales; family Veillonellaceae; genus Veillonella; species Veillonella sp. S13054-11. The sequence continues at coordinate 8,460 of NZ_PPCY01000005.1, read as the reverse complement.
TATTTGGGGCTCTCCTCATCACGCGTTGATGCCTTTTGAATTTGAAGGGACAGATGGCAAGGTGGCAATTTGTCCTATGCCTTTTAGTGAACCCCGGCGCATAGGAGAGGCTTTATTTGCTGATGTAGAGGCTACTAATGCAGAATCTACCGATACTGAAATTGCTGACATAGTAACACAGTGTTATGAGCAAAATTGCGAAAGCGCTTTGAATCTTCACAATTATGACCAAATGTATCAGGCTTGGAGCGACCACTTGTATAAACAAGTACCTAAGGGGATGCGCAGTATCGCTATTAGCCATGCCTTTGTTATGGGCGGTGAAGTAGGGGGTTCAGAGCGTACCTTGTCTGTAGGTGGCAGCGAACAGGTAAATCCTCAAGTCTTTAAAGACTTTCACTATACTGCCTTGGGACATTTACATGGGCCTCAACGAATGGGTGCAGATTATATTCGCTATAGTGGCTCTCCATTAAAATATTCCTTTGATGAACATATGCAGAAGAAGTCTTTCACCATCATTGATATGGATACAAAGGGGAACGTAGATATTAGTACGATTCCTGTAGAGGCGAAGCGAGATGTAGTTATTTTGGAAGGATATTTTGAAGACCTGTTAAATGATAAAGCATTACAGGCTAAACATAGGGATGATTATGTGCAAGCCCGTTTACTTGATACGATGCCGATTATGGATGGAATGGCTAAACTGCGCCAGGTATATCATCGTTGTATGACCATTGATCTAGTTGGTCGCGTGGCAGGGCCTGTAGCAGATATGGGTGAGGCAATTTTCAAAGAATTAAATGAACGTGATCTATTTAATCAGTTTGCAGAAACTGTGTGGAAGGAACCTTTAACAGAGAAAGAACAGCAATATATCAACTCTGTATGGGACCGAATTCTTAAGGAGGACTAAATGAAGCCTATATCATTAACTATAGAAGCCTTTGGTCCGTATCGTGATTCGGTCACTTTAGATTTTAATGAGCTTCAAGACCATTCCATGTTTCTCATTGCTGGTCCTACGGGGGCAGGGAAAACATCAATCTTAGATGCCATAGTGTATGCCTTGTATGGTGAGCCGAGTGGAGAAGTACGCAAAACAGATGCTATTCGCAGTGACTTTGCAGAACCTCATCGTATGACTCGTGTCGATTTCTCCTTTGCTATTGGCAATGCACAATATCGTGTTGAACGATTACCGAAACAGATGGTAGCAAAGAAACGTGGTACAGGGATGCGTGAGCAGAATGCTAGCGCTACTGTATATGAGAAGAAAGATGGTGAGTGGAAGGTCATTGCTACCTCTGCTGTCGCCATTCGCGATACTATTCAGCAAATTATAGGATTTCGTAAGGATCAGTTCTTACAAGTTGTGCTATTACCTCAAGGGGAATTCCGAAAGTTGCTAGTGGCCTCTACGAGTGAACGTGAGGAATTACTACATACACTTTTTAGAACGGAGCTATATCGAAAATTACAAGAAGCACTGAAGGCTGCTTATGATGAAGCAAAGGCAGGTATTGAAGAAAATCTAACTAAGCAAACTGCATTTATGCAGTCCATCCCTCATGATGGAGCGACTCCAATGGTAACCATTGAGCATGTGCGTGAGTTACTAGCAAATCGGGGCCCACATCGAGATGCTCTCGCGGTAGAACGAGATGAGGCAGTAACCGTGGTAGAACAGTTTAATGTGCTCCGAAATCAATGGTCTTTATATAATCAGGCTCAACAATCTCTTGCTGAGGCTACTTCGAAACTTGACATGGTGAAAGCAAGGAAAACTGAGCGTGTAAATCTAAGCGAAAAGGTTCAGTTCCTTAACTCTTTGGCACCAACTCATGAATTATATAAACAATATATTGAGAAACAAGCTGTATTAAAAACTTTAGAACAAGCCCTTTCAGATACGAAAGAACATGTAGAACTAGCAACTCAACATGAGGCTAAATGTTTAGACGTATACAGTGACTTAGAAGGTCAAGCTGAAAGTATACAAGCTAAAAGAACTACTTTGGCTCAATTTCAACAACAAGCAGAGAAGTTTAATGAATTAGATGTATTGAAAAAGGAATTGTCCACATTACAGAGTAATTTAGAAGAATTAGATAGTAAAAAAAGCGAGGATGCCTTAGCTAAACAACGGAAGCTTGTGAAAACTTTAGAAAACGACTTAGAACGTTTGCGTAAACAGTTACGAGATAATAACAAATTCTTAGAGGATGCTAATGTTATTCAAGGGCAACTAAATGATTTACATAGATATTCTGAATTGCTAGAAGAAATTAATAAGGTACAAAAAGAAATCGACGATAAAGGTCAAACGTTAGCGTCTTTAGATGAAACCTTGCAGGTTGCAAAGGTACATCTTGAACGATTAGAGCATCTAATGCAAGAAGGGCGTGCCTTTGAGCTAGTTCATTTAGTTGTAGATAATGAGCCTTGTCCGGTTTGTGGCTCTACAGATCATCCACGGTTAGCTGCTAAGCCGGAGATGTATCCGACTAAGGATGAAATTGAAGAGGCTCGCAAAACCCGTGACGTGGCACTGCAAAAGCAAGCTAGCGAAGTGGGACAACAGAAAACATTAGATGCTCGTCTTAAGGAGTTAGCTAAGTTAGAAGTAGAACAATGTTCCAAACTTAAGTCATCTATGGATGGTTTTTCTAAGAAAAACTTTACATCTGTTCAACAAGATTTGTTGACTAAAATGGAGCGACTTACAGCTTTACATGGTGAGTCTGAATTGTTGAGTAAGACTATAGCTGACAATGAACATAAGTTAAAAGTAGCTAGAGATAAGTTAGCAACTTTAGAACTTGCCCATAATGAATTACTTAAAAATCTACACGACCTAGAAATTCGTATTAGCTCAGTACAAGCTAACATTGATGCTCTATCTAAAACTTTACCAATCACGGATATAGATGCATGGCAAAAACAGGTAGAGTCATTGGATAGTGATATTACACTCTACGATGAGCAGGTGAAAGTTAGCAAAACTAATTTAGATACTGCTCGAGAACAATTGAATGCCAAACGCGGACGCTTAGAAACTTTGTCCTCTCAAGTAAAAGAAGAAACAAAAAATCTTATTTTGATGTATAAGAACTATACAAAGTCATTACAATCCATTTCTTTAACAGAGAATGATTTTGTAGAGGCTTTACGTGATATTAAAGAGATAGAGACCTATAGAATACAGCTGCATGCTTTGGATGAAGCCTTTAATAAAGCACAAGCTGTATATGATGCGGCGTTAAAGGTAGCAGAAACTGTGGTTAAACCAAGTGATACTGTTTCTGATGAAATCTATGCTACAGCAGTAGAGCATCGAGATATATTAGTAGGTAATCTTGCGGCATGGGATAAAGAAACAAAGCATATCGAAACTACGCTCACCTCATTAGAAGCACTCGAAGCTGCTATGGGCGAGGCTCGTGAAAAGGTGAAGTTCTTAAGCCGATTAAATGATCTCGCTAATGGTGGGGAGCAAGGCTTTAAAAATGTTACTTTTGAACGCTATGTACTGGGGGCGATTTTAGATGAGGTTGTATATGCTGCTAATTTACGACTTCAGAAGATGAGTCGCAACAGATATTCCTTGGAGAGATCCGACTATACAGGTGGTGGTCGTGGCAAGCAAGGCCTCGATTTGGCGGTTATGGATGCTTTTACAGGCCAATCTAGACCAGCAAATACCTTATCTGGTGGTGAAACATTCTTGGCCTCTATGGCGCTTGCCTTGGGATTAGCGGATGTTATCCAAAGCTATGCTGGTGGCATCCATATGGATACGATGTTTATTGATGAAGGTTTTGGTACACTCGATCCAGATACATTGGAACTCGCCATGGAAACATTGTTACAGTTGCAAGCGTCAGGACGTCTCATCGGCATCATTTCTCATGTACCTGAGTTAAAGTCTCGTATACCTGCTCATTTAGAAGTGACTCGAGGTGACGACGGTAGTACGGCAAAATTTGTTATTAACTAGATATCATAAACTAGATATAGATTTGCCAAATGTGTTACTATAAAAAGAGGAGAATTCCTACAAAAACATCCTGTATTTACGAAGGGGGTTCTATGAAGTTTTCGTTTGCTCATAATAATATAAATGTTAAAGACCTTGATAAAAGTCTAGCATTCTATAAAGAGGCGTTATTGCTCGAGGAGTCTCGTCGTTTGGAAGACCCAAGCGATGCTTTTACCCTCGTGTATTTAAAAAGTCCTTATACAGCACATGAATTAGAACTTACATGGTTGCGTGACTGGGATCGTCCTTATAATTTGGGGGATAATGAATTCCACTTGGCATTCTATGTAGATGACTATGAAGCGGCTCTTAAAAAGCATAAAGAAATGGGCGTTGTTGCTTATGAGAATGCTGATATGGGTATTTATTTCATAGCAGATCCAGATGGATATTGGACAGAAATCATTCCGGCGGGGAAATATTAATGGAATATATGTTAACCCGTTTAGAGTGGTTGGTTGGTCCCAATAAAATCCAAACATTAAGAGACACGTCTATCGCGCTCTTTGGTGTAGGTGGCGTAGGTGGTGGTGCCCTTGAGGCATTGGTGCGAGCTGGTGTAGGTCGCATCGTCATTATCGATGGAGATTCCATAGCGCCTAGCAATTTGAACCGTCAAATGATTACGACTCATAATACGATTGGGGAACGTAAGGTAGAGGTAGCAAAGGCGCGAGCTCTTTCTATCAATCCTGATGTGGTGATAGAAACTCATGATATTATGTATACTGAGGAAAACTATCCTGGATTTATTCAAAGCTTGAACGTTGATTATGTTATTGACGCCATCGATATGGTAACGGCAAAACTTAATATCATTGAGGTTTGTCAACGTGAAAGCATCCCTGTTATTTCTTGTATGGGCGGAGGTAATCGCTTTTACCCAGAAAAACTTATGATTGCAGATATCAATAAGTCTCATACATGTCCTTTGGCACGCGTTATGCGTCGGGAACTCAAAAAACGGGGTATAAAAAAACAATTAGTTTTATTTTCTACTGAAAAACCGACAAAACCACAGTTCCGTGGTGATGCCACAAGTCCTGGGACATGTAGTTTTGTGCCACCGGTGGCAGGTTTTATATTAGCAGCACATGTGTTGCGTACAATTTTGGAGGTACCTGAACAATGAAAAAAGCGAAAATCCATATGGCTGACGGCGGCGATATCGTAATTGAATTATTTGAAAAAGAAGCGCCTGGCACAGTACAAAACTTTATCGACTTGATTAACAAAGGCTTCTACAATGGCCTTCGTTTTCACCGTGTAATTCCTGGTTTCGTAGCACAAGGTGGTTGTCCTAATGGCAACGGTACAGGTGGTCCTGGCTATACAATTAAAGATGAATTAGTTGGCAATCCGCATAAACATGAGCGCGGTGCTTTATCTATGGCTCACCGTGGCCCTAATACTGGTGGTAGTCAGTTCTTTATTGTATATGAGCCACAACCTCATTTAGATGGTGTACATACTGTATTTGGTAAAGTCATTGAAGGTATGGATGTAGTTGATGGTATCCAACAAGGTGCTATTATGGAAACTGTAGAAGTAATCGAAGGTTAATCTCATGAATGAAGTATCTATTAAACATCCAGAATGGCTATATATCGATGTAAATGGTAAAACATCATATGGGTATGACCAAGAGTGGTTCACTGATGAGTGGCAACGCTTGTCTGGTTGTGGGCCTACATCGGCATCACAAGTATTGGGCTATTCGCTATTTAGGGATGGCTTATTAGATCTAGAAACCACATCCGACCAAACGCTTGCTTTAGAACGGATGAACTTAGTTTGGAAATATGTAAAGCCACGTTTTGGTGGTGGTGTTTATAAAACTCAATGGATGGAACGTGGTCTTACTCGCTTACTCGAGGATAAAAGCCTATCTTATGATGTACATATGTTGAATGTATCTCCGTTCTGTGCATCACGCGTAGAGGTGGAGGCTGCAGCTCAGTTTATACATGATGCATTGGCACAGGATGTGCCTGTAGCATTTTTAAATCGTCATAAAGGAAAAGAGAAGGCTCTCTATACCTGGCATTGGGTTCCGATTCACAAGATGTTTATGGACGGCGATGATATCCGCTGTGGCATCTTTGATGAAGGTGAAATTCGTGATTTCTCTTTGGCGAATTGGATGAAAGACACTATTTTAGGTGGTGGATTCTGTTACATTAGTCGCAAAGAGTAAGTAACAGGGTAATTAAAGTAATATATATACGCATCGCAGTGATTTGCGATGCGTATTGTAGTATAAATAGTAGGAGGTACTACATGAGTCAATGGATTACTGAGGAACAAACACCTCACTTACGTCTAAGCGCTGAAGCGGAAGAAGTGCTTTACTCTGGGGAATCTGAGTTTCAAAAAATTGAAGTTTTTAAATCAAAAGAGTATGGTATGATGCTCGCTTTAGATGGCGTTTTTCAAACATCTGAGCGTGAAGAGTTTATCTATCATGAAATGATGAGCCATATCCCTTTGTTCTTACATCCTAATCCTGAGCGCGTTTTGATTATCGGTGGTGGTGATGGTGGCGTAGCTAGAGAATGTGTACGTCATGATTGTGTAAAAGAAGTAACAATGGTTGAAATCGATGGTAAGGTTGTAGAGTTGGCAAAACAATATCTACCAACTATTGCTAAAGCTATGATTGAAAACCACCCTAAATTAACTGTAAAAATTGGTGATGGTATTGGTTTCATGGCTGAGGCAGAAGATTATTATGATGTTATTATTGTAGACTGTTCTGATCCAATCGGTCCTGGTGAAGGCTTATTTACAGAAGAATTCTATAAGAATACATTAAAAGCTTTGAAAGCTGATGGCTTGTTTGTACAACAAACAGAATCTCCGATGTTACATCAACCATTAGTGGAAAAAGTTTTTGGTTACGTTAATAGCCATTTCCCAATTGCTCGCTTATATACAGCTTTCATTCCAATCTATCCTGCAGGGATGCATTGTTTCACCTTGGGGTCCAAAACATTTGATCCTCTAACATGGACTCCAAACCGAGAACAAAACTTCGAAACTAAGTACTATAATGCAGACATTCAAAAAGCTGCTTTTGCATTGCCAAATTTTGTAAAAAATTATTTGCCAACTAAGTAAATAATATGTATAATGGGGGAGCACCATTTGTGAAATGAAAGTTTCCGATAGTGCTTCCTTATTTATATGAGGATTAAAGGGCTTATATTAGAGATAACACAATCAAAAGTTTCGGTTGTAAAAATTAATGAAATTGAGAAAAAGGTGTTGACACAAATCTCTAGAAAAGATATAATTCTCTTTGTTACGAAGACAATGTCTTCGATACCTACAAGGTGGTGGGTATGGTGAAGCGGTTAACACGGCGGATTGTGGCTCCGTTACGCGTGGGTTCGATCCCCACTACTCACCCCATAACCTACACATCGTAATCACTGTAGGGGTGTCGCCAAGTGGTAAGGCAACGGACTTTGACTCCGTTATGCGCTGGTTCGATCCCAGCCACCCCTGCCAACATGACTCACTAGCTCAGTTGGCAGAGCACCTGACTTTTAATCAGGGTGTCCCGCGTTCGAGTCGCGGGTGAGTCACCAAATTAAAACTCACAAACTTCGGTTTGTGAGTTTTCTATCTCTATTTTTAGAGATTTTGGTTATGATTGTGAGTATAAATTTAATCAAAAATCGGTTGAAAAAATCTTTGGAAAAGAGGTTGACGATTTAAGGTTAGATTGATATACTATACAAGTCGTTAGGGCGCAGAACTAACGTAACAGATCTTTGAAAACTGAACAATGATAGGTAATCAATCATATGATTGAACATATGCCAGAGTGCGGGTTTTGACACAGTCAAAACCAACCATAATTCAAAGTTACTTCAATGTAACGACAACAAATAATGAGCTATTCAAATAGCTTCAAGATATCTTGGAGAGTTTGATCCTGGCTCAGGACGAACGCTGGCGGCGTGCTTAACACATGCAAGTCGAACGAAGAGCGATGGAAGCTTGCTTCTATCAATCTTAGTGGCGAACGGGTGAGTAACGCGTAATCAACCTGCCCTTCAGAGGGGGACAACAGTTGGAAACGACTGCTAATACCGCATACGATCTAACCTCGGCATCGAGGATAGATGAAAGGTGGCCTCTACATGTAAGCTATCACTGAAGGAGGGGATTGCGTCTGATTAGCTAGTTGGAGGGGTAACGGCCCACCAAGGCGATGATCAGTAGCCGGTCTGAGAGGATGAACGGCCACATTGGGACTGAGACACGGCCCAGACTCCTACGGGAGGCAGCAGTGGGGAATCTTCCGCAATGGACGAAAGTCTGACGGAGCAACGCCGCGTGAGTGATGACGGCCTTCGGGTTGTAAAGCTCTGTTAATCGGGACGAAAGGCCTTCTTGCGAATAGT